>JAKPNF010000055.1 GCA_029548565.1 Verrucomicrobiota bacterium | reverse complement strand
GGTTCCCCTGCCCGCGCCCCTAACCGCGCCCGACGCAAACGGCGCGCAGCCCGAGCTGATCGAAAATCTGCCCGTGCCCCCCTGCCAGGTGATCGACCGCGACGGCGCGTTCATCCCCTTCGACCTTAACCGCATCACCTCCGCGATCTTCAAGGCCGCGCAAGCCACGGGCGAGTTCGCCCTGCCGCGCGCCCAGGCCCTGAGCGCCTGTGCCGAGGCGCAGTTGCGTCTGGAGAAGGGAAACATTTTTTCGATCGAGGACGTGCAGGACGCCGTGGAAACGTTGCTGATGCGCTCCGGCCACGTGCGCACCGCGCGCGCCTACATCTTGTACCGCGAGCAGCACCGCGTCATGCGCGAGGGCAAGCGCACCTTCGTCGAGGTGTCCTCGAGCATCGAGGAGTACATCGAAAAACTCGACTGGCGCGTCAACGCCAACGCCAACCAGGGCTACTCGCTCGGCGGGCTGATTTTAAACAGCTCCGGAAAAATCACGGCGAACTACTGGCTCAGCCACGTCTATCCGCCGGAAGTGGGGCAAGCGCACCGCGAGGGCGATTTCCATATCCATGACTTGGACATGCTCTCGGGCTACTGCGCGGGCTGGTCGCTGCGCACGCTGCTGCGCGAGGGTTACAACGGGGTCGCCCGCAAGATCGAGGCCGCGCCGCCCAAACACCTGCGCACGGCCCTCGGGCAGATGGTCAACTTTTTGGGCACCCTGCAAAACGAGTGGGCGGGCGCGCAGGCGTTCAGCTCGGTGGACACTTATCTGGCGCCCTTCGTGCGCCGCGACGGGCTTTCCTACGAGCAGGTGCGCCAGTCGATGCAGGAGTTCATTTTCAACCTGAACGTCCCGAGCCGCTGGGGCACGCAGACGCCCTTTACCAACCTCACCTTCGACTGGACTTGCCCGGAGGATTTGAAAAACGAAAAGCCCGTGATCGGCGGGCAGGAAATGCCCTTTGCCTACGGCGAATTGCAGGAAGAAATGGACATGATCAACCGCGCCTACATCGAGGTGATGATGGGCGGGGACGAGGCGGGCCGTGTATTCACTTTTCCGATACCGACCTACAACATCACAAAGGACTTCCAATGGGACCACCCCAACTGCGAGCAGCTCTTTGAGATGACGGCAAAGTACGGCCTGCCCTACTTCCAGAATTTTATCAATTCCGACTTGAACCCGCACGACATCCGCTCGATGTGCTGCCGATTGCAGCTCGATTTGCGCGAGCTCTTGAAGCGCGGCAACGGGCTGTTCGGCTCCGCGGAGCAGACGGGTTCGATCGGGGTTGTCACGGTCAACTGCGCGCGGCTGGGCTATCGCTTCGCGGGCAGCGAGCAGGCGCTCTTGCAGCGGCTCGACACGCTCATGGAGCTGGCCAAGACCAGTTTGGAGCTCAAGCGCAAGTTCGTGCAGCGGCTGATCGACGGCGGGCTATTCCCCTACACCAAGCGTTATCTGGGCACGCTGCGCAACCACTTCTCGACGATCGGCGTCAACGGCGTGGCCGAATGCGTGGAAAATTTCTTCTACGGCAAGGAAAGCATCGATACCGAGGCGGGCGCCGCTCTCGCGCTGCGCATCCTGCGCCACATCCGCGAGCGCATGACGCAGTTCCAGCAGGAAACGGGCCACCTCTACAATCTCGAAGCCTCCCCCGCCGAGGGCGCGACGTACCGCTTCGCCCGCGAGGACAAAAAGCGCTACCCGGAAATCATCCAGGCGGGCACGCCGGATGCCCCGTATTACACGAACTCCTCGCAGTTGCCGGTGGGCTACAGCGCCGACCCGTTTGCCGTTTTGGAGCATCAGGAAATTTTCCAACAACAGTACACGGGCGGCACGGTCGTTCACCTGTACATGGGCGAGCGCATATCCTCCTCGCAGGCTTGCAAGGAGATGGTGCGCGCGGTGCTCACGCGTTTTAAAATCCCGTACGTGACGATCACGCCGACGTTCTCGGTGTGCGCCGAGCACGGGTACTTGAACGGCGAGCAGCGCTACTGCCCCAAGTGCGACGCGCAGGCGCGCGCGCGGCTGAAACTCGACGACAACACCGAGGTTCCCGAAGACGAGCGCACCCGCTGCGAGGTGTGGACGCGCGTGATGGGCTACCACCGCCCCGTCGACCAGTTCAACACGGGCAAGCGCAGCGAATACGCCGAGCGCAAAGCCTTTGTGGAGCCAAGTGCGCAGGCGGTTCACGACTTGCCCAAGCAAAAAGCAAAAGCGCAGGCGGTGTAAAAACCGCCGCGCACCGAGGCGTTTTTTTTATGGACGCGCAGGCGCTGAGCATCAGCGGGTTCACCCCGTTCACGACGATCGATTACCCGGGAAAACTCTCCGCGGTCGTCTTTTGTCGCGGCTGTTTGTGGAAATGCCCCTACTGCCACAACGCCGACTTGCAAGCGTTCGGCAATGGGGAAATTCTGTGGGAAAGCGTCTTTGCCTTTTTACAAAAACGCGCGGGCCTGCTTTCGGCGGTCGTCTTCAGCGGCGGCGAGCCGACGGCACAGGCGACATTGCCTGCGGCGATGCGTGAAGCCAAGGCGCTCGGCTACGCGATCGGCCTGCATAGCGCGGGGATGATTCCCGAGCGCTTTTCGCAGGCGCTGGAGCTGGCCGACTGGGTGGGTTTTGACATCAAAGCCCCCTTCGGTAACGCCTACGATTTCATCGCGGGCAAAGCGGGCGCCAGCGAGGCTGCATTAAGTTCTTTAAAACAATTGTTGGCCTCGAACAAACCCTACCAACTGCGCACTACCGTCGACCCCGCGCTGCTGAGCAAAGACGACATCGAAACGATCAACCGCCAGCTCGCCGAACTGGGCGCGCCGCCCACGCTGCAGCAGTCGCTCAACGCGCTGGCATGAAAAAAACATAAACCATTCACCCATTTAAAAAATGTTACTCAACGATTCTGAAATTAAAAAACTGGCCAAGCAGGGGCTTATCACCCCCTTTGAACCAAAACTCGTGCGCCGCGTCGAGGAAACGCCCGTGCTTTCCTACGGGCTTTCCAGCTACGGGTACGACCTGCGCCTGTCGGCCAAAGAATTCAAGGTTTTTCGCCATGTGCCGGGCAAGGTGGTCGATCCCAAAAATTTTTACGCGGGCAATTTGGAAACCGCCAAGCTGCACGCGGACGAAAGCGGACAATTTTTCATCCTGCCCGGGCGCAGCTACGGGCTGGGCGTGGCCATCGAGCGCCTCAAACTGCCCGACGACATTTCCGCGATCTGCGTGGGCAAAAGCACCTACGCGCGCTGCGGCATCATCGCGAACCTGACACCCGCCGAGGCGGGCTGGGCGGGCCACCTGACCCTCGAATTCTCCAACGCCAGCGCCGCCGACTGCCGACTGTACGCCAACGAGGGCATCGTCCAAATGCTTTTCTTTCGCGGCGAACCCTGCGAAACTTGCTACAGCAAGCGCAAAGGCAAATATCAGGGACAAACCCAGCGCATTGTCGCGGCGAAAGTGTAGTATTTTGTTTAAACACGAGTGTGTTTTATGAAAACTTCAGATGAAAATCCATGCGCGCCGCAGCCGCTGTTACAGGCGTGCATGAAGGCGGGGCAGATGCTCATGCAGCACGGCGCGGAAAGCGCGCTGGTGGAAAACCTCACGGTGCGCCTAGGCCGCGCGCTGGGCGCCGAGCAGGTGCATGTGGGGCTGACGGCGAATTTTCTGGCCGTCACCCTGTGCGCGCGGCAAGAGCGCGTGAGCGATTTGCGCCGCCTCAAAGACCGCGGCATCAACATGGACACGGTCAGCCAGGTGCAGCGCATTGTGCTAAAGGCCGAGAAAAACAAGGGCACACAGCCCGACGCGGTGCTGCGGGCGCTGGAGACCATTTCCCCCTCGCGTTATCCGCGCGTGCTGGTGGCCGTGATGGTGGGGCTTGCCTGCGGCAGTTTCGCGCGGCTGATGGGCGCGGATTGGGGCACTTGTTTCTGGACGGTCGCCGCCGCTGCGATAGCGATGGGGCTGCGGCTGTTTGTGGCGCGCTTTCATTTCAACCCGCTGCTTACTTTTTTCGTGACGGCCTTTGCCGCCACAAGCATCGCGGTTTTGGGCGGGCGCTTTTTGCCGTTTGTAAAAACCCCGGGCATCGCGGTGGCCGCCAGCGTCCTGCTGCTGATCCCCGGCTACCCGCTCATCAACACCGTTTCCGACATTGTCAAAGGCTACGTGAACACGGGGCTAAGCCGCGGGACGATGGCGGTCTTGCTGATCCTGTCCTCGGCGATGGGAATGTTTCTGGCGCTCACGCTCATGGGAGGTGACTTATGGAAATGACGACACTGGCCGCCTTTTTGGAGGGCATCGCGCTGAGCGCCGTGGCTGCGCTGGGCTTCGCCCTGGTGTTCAACGTGCCGCGCTGCGCGCTTGCGTACTGCGCCATGGGCGGGGCGCTGGGCTTTGCCCTGCGCTTTTGGCTGCTGCTGGCCGCCGTGCCGCTGGAGTGGGCGACGCTGCTGGCGGCCTCGTGCGTGAGTTTTGTGGGCGTGTATTGGGCGCGCAAACTCGGCGCGCACCCAAAGGTCTTCACGGTGGCGGCGATCATCCCGCTGATTCCTGGAAAATCCGCCTTCGCCGCCGCGCTGGCGCTTTTCCAAATCAGATCCGGCGGCTACTCGCCCGAGCTGCATGCGCAACTGGTCGACGCGTTTTTGCAAATGTCCTTCGTGACAGCCTCCATCGCCTTCGGCCTGGCCATGCCCGGGCTGCTGTGGTACCGCAGAAAACCCGTGGTCTGACACATCCCTAAGATTTATCGCAGCCGCACGACCCGCTTTGGGTGCAACCGGTTAATTTGCCGCACAGCAGGCGGTCGGCGCTCCAGCGGCCGGGGCCTATCAACAGCACAGCCAGGTACATTGCCAGATACAACAACGCCAGTTCCTGCTTCGGCCATGCTTGCGACGCGGTGGCGTACAAGGCCACGGCCATGTTGATGGCCAGCACGAGCGCAGCCGGGCGCGTCAGCAGGCCGATAACCAGCGCCGCCGCGCAAAACAGTTCCGCGAAGCTCGCCAGCGCGAGCGAGGCGGTTACCCCAATGCCCAGCGGGTCGAGGAACTGCAGCGGCTCGTTCGAGAAAAATTGCATGAACTTGCCCCACCCGTGCGTCAGCATCACGCCGGCGGCGCTCACGCGCAGGATGAGCGCCCCCGCGTCGAAAGCCGAGCGCCTGAACGGGGAAAATGTCTGGTTAAATTTGTTCAACAACGGGATAGTCATGATCTCTCTATAATAGCACAGCATGGGCGGTATTCAAAACCGCGGCCCCAAAACAATTTGCCCTCGACGCGCGCGCGCGGTTTGCGTAGTTTTAAGGCTCCTTTTTAACCCTCAAAAAGTCCCTTATGAAAAAATTGCCCCCTCTGTTTTCGCTGTGCCTGTGTGCTTCAGTTTTGCCCTTAGCGGCAGCAGACGCCCAGCCCAAGCCCAACTTTAAGATCATCTATAATAACGACACGACGAATATCCTGAGTTCCGTCAGCCCCTTTAACAAAGACGGCAAGCAATTCACCGAGGAAAAAATCATCGCCTCGGTCGATGAGACAATCGACTGCGGCGGCGTGGACGTGCTCATGATGGCCACAGGCATGGGCTGGGATCCGTGGTGGCAGAGCAAGGCGTTGCCCATGCAAGAGCACGTGAAATGGCAGCAACAGCGCAAGAGCCGCGGCCCCAACGCCTATCAAAAATACGTGCTGGGTGGCGGGGACTTGGTCGACACTTTCGCAGCGCGCGCCCACGAGCGCAAGCAGGTCGTTTTCGCCACCTTCCGCATGAACGACGGGCACCACTATTTTGGCGCCGCGCGCATCGAGGATCCCGACAAACGCATGCAGGCGATGGCTGTCACGCAATTCTTTGACGAGAACCCGCAGTTTCGTCTGGGGCCCGAGGCCGACCCGGATGCGCGCACTCAGTACGCGCTGGACTTCGCCCACCCCGAGGTGCGCGCGTATCGCATGCAGTTCATCAAAGAACTCGCGCAAAAAGACATCGACGGCATCGAGCTGGACTTCATGCGCTTTTGGATGATCTTCCATCCCTTTCGCACCACCAGCCAAGAGCGCGCCGACATCATCACGGATTTTGTGAGGGAAGTGCGCGCAGAGTTCGACAAACACGCAAAGCCCGGGCAGCGCCGTTATCTCTGCTTGCGCGTGCCCTCCCAGCGCGCCGTGATGGACCGCGTCGGCATCGACCCGGTACGTCTGTCCACGGAAGCGGGCGTGGATATGTTCAACGTCAGCGGCCATTTTTACAGCAACTTGCAAACCGAGGCCGCGCAGATCAAAAAGCTGCTGCCCGACAACGTTGCCGTGTACGCCGAGCAGCATTTTATCAACGCCAAAATGAACTACAAGGTGGCCGTAGGCGTGACGCCCGAGGGCAAGCATTTTGTCTACGCCCCCGGCACTGCCCCCAAGGGCGCGAAGATCTCGTGGATTTACCGCCGCACGACCGATCAGGCGCTCATCACCGCCGCCCACATGGCCTACGTGCGCGGCGTGGACGGGCTGAGCTTCTTCAACTTCCAGTACTACCGCAGCACCCTCAACCCCACCGACGGGCATGGCGGCATTTTTGAACCGCCCTTCCACCTGTTCAAGCTGCTGCGCGACCCCGCGTACGTCGCCAAGCAAGACCAATACTATTTTCTCGCCCACACGCACAACGAGCCCGCGCACAGCGACCGTCCCTTCCAAAACGAGTTTGTCACACAGATCCCGCAGACCCAGTGGCTCGACATGTCCCCGCCCGTGGGCGGCTGGAAACGCGACGGACGCCTACGCATCCAGAGCATCGACGACTTGACCGGCACCGATTGGAGCATATCGATCAACGGCACAACGCTCGAGCCGATCGCCGACGTTTCCGAGCCTTATAAAAACCCCTACGACACCGCGCTGGGCGAGCCAAAAAACTACAAGGCCTTTCGCGTCCCCGCCAATATCCTCAAGGACGGCCTGAATAACATCACCGTCGTTCTGGAAAAAGGCCCGCGCACGCCCCTGTTCTACCTCGACATCGCCCTGCCCGCGGGTGAGTGAGGCAGGGAGAATCAAATGCTTCGCGGCGGGCGCTCATAAGTGACTCGCTGCGCAAAAAAGGGATTTCCCCCGCACATTTATAGCGTCCTTATTTAAACAATCCCTTCACGGCATCCAGGCCGCCTTGGACGGCTTTGCCTGCGCCGTCGGCGGCTTGGCCGCCCACTTTGAGGGTTTCGTCTTTGAGGGCGACGAGGACGTGCTTTACGGTTTCGCCAAGCACCTGGCCCATGATTTGGGCGACGGCTGTGCCGGCCTGCACGCCGCCTTCTTTCACGCCGATGTCCTTAAACTCGATGGTCGGCAGCGGGATCTGCACGGCGTTGCCCCCTATGATCATGTTGACCTTGGCGCCTTCCACGAGCACGTGATTCATGATGAATTTTTTGGGAGGGGAATCGTCGGCGACCTCGGGGGCCTTTTCGTCCTTTGGATCGGATGAAGTGTACTTGGAAAGATTATCCATCAGCGCCGACAAATTGTTTTTGCCGCCGATGCCAAGGACGCCGCCCTTGGTCTCGAAAGAAAACTCGGCGTCTTTGACGATGAGTTTTTTGAGCACGATCGTGTCGGAAACCAGGCTCAGGGGCGCGACGGCCACGTTGAGTTTGCCGACGGCCACCAGCGGCTGCTCCTGGGTGAAGCCCTCGGGGTTGCCGATGCGCAGGCCGTTGAGCTTGAACCCGCCGGAAAGCAGGCTGACGCTCACGTCGTTAAGCTCGACGGTCGTCCCCAAAATGGGCGGCCCGACGGTGACGACGGTTTTTTGAATGATGCTGCCCATGAAGACAAGCACTCCGATAATCGCGGCCACGACAATCACGGCCAACACAACAAGAACACGTTTGAGAGTTTTTTTCATAAGAATCAAATGACGGGGTTAAACCTATGCCTGCACTATAACCCTGAATTTAAAAGATTGCCAAGTCCGCAGGCATTAAAAAAAACGACCGCGCATTCATCACGCGCAGCCGTTTAAATAAAAAAGTTACAAAAGTCTTTTGGGAAGGGGGCGCGGGGGAAACTCTTTTCTTCAGAAAAGGGTTTCCCCCGCATCACCACTGCTTCCTAAAAACTATTTCGTCGCCTCGTCGAGGATGTCGCCCAGGCTCGTGAGCTCCTCGCCGCCGCGCACCTTGTCGAAGGCTGCCACTTCGGCGGCCAACTGGCCGGCGTCGTAGGCGGCTGCCTTGATGGACAGGCCGATGCGGCGCTCGTCGCGGTCGATCTTGATGACGCGGGCGGTCACTTCCTGGCCGACTTTGAGCACGTCCTTGATCTTCTCGACATGGTCCTCGCCGATCTGGCTGATGTGCACCAGCCCGTCGATGTCGTTGTCCAGCTCCACGAAGGCGCCGTAAGAGGTGATCTTGGAGACCTTGCCGTTGACCACGTCGCCGATGCGGAAGTGGCTTTCGATCTCGTTCCACGGGTCGGTGGCCAGCTGTTTCATGCCCAGCGAAATGCGCTGCTGGTCGGGGTCGACGTCCAGAACGATCGCGTCGATCTCGTCGCCCTTTTTGAGCATCTCGGAAGGATGGTTGATCTTGCGCGTCCACGACATGTCGGAGACGTGCACCATGCCGTCGATGCCCTCTTCCAACTCGACGAAGGCGCCGTAGGTGGTGAGGTTGCGCACCTTGCCGTGCACGCGGGCGCCGGCCGGGTAGTTGTGGCGCACCATCTGCCACGGGTTTTCTTCGAGCTGGCGAATGCCCAGCGAAATCTTCTGCTCGGCCTTGTTGATGCCAAGGACAACGGCCTCGACTTCCTGGCCAACTTTCAGCACCTCGGAAGGCTTGCTGATGCGCTTGGTCCAAGACAGCTCGGTGACGTGCACCAAGCCCTCGACGCCCTGCTCGATCTCCACGAACGCGCCGTAGGGAACGAGGTTGACGACCTTGCCCTGCACGCGGGCGTTGATCGGGTAACGCGCCTCGATGCCGTCCCACGGGTTGGCGGTGGCCTGCTTGAGGCCTAAGGACACGCGCTCGCGGTCGCGGTCGACCTCGATGATCATGACTTGGATCTCCTCGCCGACCTTCAGCACTTCGCTCGGGTGCGAGACGCGGCCCCAGCTCATGTCGGTGATGTGCAGCAAACCGTCCAGGCCGTCCAGGTCGATGAAGGCGCCATAGTCGGTGATGTTCTTGACGACGCCGCGGCGCATCATGCCGGGCTTGACCTCGTCCAGAAGCGCGCGGCGCTTTTGCTGGCGCTGCTCCTCGATCAGCTCGCGGCGCGAGATGACGATGTTTTTGCGGTCGAGGTTGATCTTGATAATTTTGAAGTCGTAGGTCTGGCCCACGTACTGATCCAGGTTCTTCGGGGACTGGATGTCGATCTGCGAGGCGGGCAGGAACGCGTCCACGCCCAAGGCGACGATCAGGCCGCCTTTGACCTTGGCCTTCACGCGGCCGGCCACCACGGAGCCCTCGGGGCACTTGGTGAGGATGTTCTCCCAGTTTTTCTTCTGCTCGGCGCGGTCGAAGGAGATGACGGGATTGCCGTTTTTGTCCTCGAGCTTTTCCAGATAGACATCTATCTGTTCGCCGATTTGCAGGGCCCCGACGTCGGGGAATTCGTTATGAGGGACAACGCCCTCGGCTTTGGCGCCGATGTCAACGACGACTTCGTTGGCGCGGATTTCGGTGACCGTTCCTTTAATGATGGAACCGGCCTTGAGGTTTTCGAACGTGCTCTGGGCGAGCAGTTCTTCCATGATGTTGCTCATCTATGTGTTTGACTGTAAAGCTCCGAGAGTCCGCCCGCTAAACGGAAGCGCGAGAAAACCCGCGGAGGTTAAGGGTTGTGTTGTTTGGTTTATCTGTTGATTGACCGCCAGACTTCCGAATCAAGCGGAAAAGAGGTTCAGCATACCCAAACGCTCCGCCCCGAGGCAAGCCCATAAAGGTCTCCCGTTATTTTGTCGTATTAAGAGATTGACATACAATTACTTCAAAAAGAAAATGAGTGCACCTTATGTCCTTTCATCTCCCTTTGTTGGCACATATCTTCGTCGCCGTCTGCGCCTGTGCCGCCGTGTGTGGGCAAAACTCCATAAGCACGCCGGATAGACAAATGCTTCTAAAAAAGAAGACGGCCTTGCTGCGTTATCTGGAAAGCATCGGCGACGATCCGCAAAAAGTCATTTCGGGTGAAATGTACCTCGATGACGAAACCTGGGGCAAACTCAAGGAAGTCTCCGGCAAAACGCCCGCGCTGATGGGCATCGATTATTGCCGCGACTGGGGGCTGAAACCTTCCGAAAACGCGGCGCAGGCGATCCAATGGAAAAAGCTCAATTCGCTGGCCATCGCCCACTGGAATGCGGGCGGGCTGGTGCGTGTCATCTGCCACTTCCCCAACCCCACGCGTGAAAATTTCGGCGGCCTGCGCGACAACACGCCCGAGACGGTTAACACGCAGGCGATTCTTACCAGCGGCACGCCCGAACGCGCCCGCTGGCACGCGCTGTTGGGCGAAGTGGCCAACGGGCTACTGGATTTGAACGCCCACGGCGTCATCCCGATTTTCGGCCCGTTGCACGAAAGCAACATCAACGCCTTTTGGTGGGGGCGGCTCACCTTCACGCCCGAACAGCAGGCTGCCCTGTGGAAAGACGTTTTTAATTTTTTCCAAACGCGCGGCATCGTCGCCGTGTGGCTCAACGCGCAAGACCACGGCCCTCCCATCCGCGAAGGCGCGTGGGTCGACGAATGCATCGACTTGGGCGGACTGGATATTTACACGCGCGAAAAGGCGCACAACTTCGGTCTGATCAAAGAAAAATACGACTGGCTGCTCTCCAAAAAAAAGCCGTTCATCCTCTCCGAATCCGGCGCCTACCAGCCCGGCAACAAAAAGGACGCCGACGGCAGTTACAACTGCGCCGAACTGCTTCGCCAAATCCGCGCCCACACGCCCAAGGCGGCGGCCTTCATGTTTTGGTGTTACCAGTTTTCCTCGGCCAAGAGCCAAAACCTGAAGGGTTTGCTGGACGACAAGAACGTCCTCACCCTGGGTGAAGTCGCCTACGAAGGACGTTAGGTTTTTTGCTTTCAAAAAAACCACCTTTTCCCTTTGAGAAACCGCGCGGTTTTTTTGTAGCATGGAGGAATGATCGACTTGGACAATCTTCTCACGGTCGCCGAGACCGCCGCGCGGCAGGCGGGGGAAATTCTGGCGCGGCGTGTCGACCTCACGGTCAACTCGCAGGAAAATCACGACGTCAAGATGCAGGCGGACGTCAATTCCGAAAAGCAGGTGCGCGCGTACCTCACGGAAAAATCGCCCTTCCCGATCATCGGCGAGGAACTCGGCGGCGACGAGTCGCTCATGGACTCGGACGAATACTACTGGGTCGTCGACCCGCTGGACGGCACCTACAATTATTTGCGAGACATTCCGCTGGCCTGCGTGTGCATCGGGCTGATGCGCGGCAGCCGCCCTGTCCTCGGGGTGATTTATGATTTTTACCGCAACGAACTGTTCAGCGCCAAGGCAGAGGGCGAATTACTGCTTAACGGCAAACCCTTCAAACCCCAGTGGGCGCAGTCGGTCGACCAGGCGATCCTCATCACGGGCTTTCCCACCATCCGCGATTACAGCGAGGGCGCGCTCAAGGCGTTCATCCAGCAGGTGCAGCGCTTCAAAAAAGTGCGCATGCTCGGCAGCGCGGGCGTGCACATCAGCTATGTCGCCTGCGGGCGGCTCGACGTGTACTGGGAAGAAGCCGTGCGCCTGTGGGACGTGGCGGCGGGCCTGTCGCTCATCAGCGCAGCGGGCGGGCATTTTAAGCTGACAAAATCCGCTGTTAAAAAACCCTTCGCCGTCGACATCTGGGCAGCCGGCAAAAAGGAGTGGATTCCCTAAGAGAATATTGAAGGCTTGTATTTGGCAGTAGAAGTGCTATTTCCCAAGCACACTTCAAAATCCAAAGCTACTTCGCCAAATCCGTGAAGCGCTGTTCCCTTATGATCGTGACGCGGATGCTGCCCGGGTAGGTGAGCTGCTCCTCGATGCGCAGGCGCATCTGACGGGAAAGCTCGCGGGCTTGGGAGTCGGAAATTTTTTCAGGCTCGACCAGCACGCGGATCTCGCGGCCGGCCTGCACGGCGTAGGCGTCCAAGACGCCCTCAAACCCGCGCGCGAGGGATTCGAGCGCCTGCACGCGGCTGATGTAGCCCTCGATCGCGTCGGCGCGCGCGCCCGGGCGCGTGGCGGAAAGGTGGTCGGCTATTTTGACCAGCGGGGCGTAAATGCTCTGAACGATCATCTCGTCGTGGTGCGCGCCCACGGCGTTGACGACCTTGGGGTTCTCGTCGTGGCGCTTGAGCAGCGCGGCGCCCGCCTCGGCGTGGGCGGTGTCCAAATCGTCGGTGAGCGCCTTGCCGATATCGTGAAAAAGGCCGGCGCGCTTGGCGAGGTTCACATCCAGCCCCAGTTCCGCCGCCAGCAGCCCGCACAAGTCCGCGACTTCCACGGCGTGCTGCAGCGTGTTTTGGTTGTTGGAAAAATGGTAGTTCAGCCGCCCCAGTTGCGCGACGATCTCGCGCGGCACGCTTTTAAGCCCCACGTGCTCGATGGCCCGCTCGCCGAAGGCGTAGACGTCTTCCCTCACGCTTTGCTCGGCTTTTTTGACGGCGGCCTCGATCGTGGCGGGGTGGATGCGCCCGTCGATGATGAGCGCCTCCAGCGCGCTGCGCGCGATCTCGCGGCGCACGGGATCGAAGGAGGAGACCAGCACCGTCTCCGGGCTTTCGTCGATCATGAGGGTCGTGCCGGTGGCGGCCTCGAAGCAGCGGATGTTGCGCCCCTCCTTGCCGATGATGCGGCCCTTAAAATCGTCCGAGGGCAGCTTGACGATGCTGGCGCCAAGCTCCTGCGGCACTTCCGTGGAAACGCGCTGCATGCAGGTCACCAAAATGCGCTTGGCGTCCTCGTGCAGCTCGGTCTCGCTCTTGGACAAAATCTCGTTGCGCAGCGCGGCCAATTCTTGCTGGCATTCCAGCGCCACTTCCTCGCGCAACTGGGCGCGGATGGCCTTTTCGTCCAGCCCCGCCAGGGCGCGCAGGCGGTCGCGGTAGCGCGTGGCGTCCGCCTGCACGGCGGCGTGCTTGCGCTCCAGCTCGCCCAGATAACGCTCAAACTGCCGCTCGCGCCGCTCCATCTCGCTGACGCGCACGGCCACTTCCGCGCTGCGGGTGTCTATCTGGCGCTCGCGCTGGCGCGCGCCGGCCTCGGCGCTTTCGCGCAGTTCGCGGATCTGCTGCTCGGCCTGCGCCCTTGCCTTCTGGCTCTCCAGCTCGACTTCGCGGCGGCTCAACGCCACAAAGTGGCGCGCCTTGTTTTTCACAAGCCGCATCCACAATCGCGCGGTTATCCACACAAGCATCAGTGTGGCCACTACGCCGGCGAAAAAATAATACCAGAACTCCAAAACAAAAAAGTGTTTGTTTAAGCGTCTTTATGCACTATGCGCATAAACGCATTAAGTTTATTAATGTAGGCGGTCGACTTTGCGTTGGCAAGCCGGAAACCGCCCGCCAAAAACAGTCTTGCGTGCCGCGTGGCGCTCTTGCAGTATGATACGATTATGAGAGATCTGCGCAAAGGCTTCACGTTACGGGAAATTTTCATCGTCATAATCATATTGGGACTGCTGATCGCGATGGCGGTTCCCGCCGTTATGAAAGTTCGGGAAGGCTCGATCAAAAACCAGGTCTCCAACAACCTCAGCGTAATCGCCGCCACCGGCAGGGCCATGATGCTCGAGCGCAACGTGGAGAGCATCAGCTTCAACGAGTTGCCCAACCTGCAAGACAAGATCAAGCCGGTCGACGGCGAGGACTACAGCGTGCTTGTGATGAGCAGCAAAGGCGGGCACTTGACCGTCACCTTGTCCAGCAACAAAACCGTCAGCTACCCCTACCAGGAACGCTAGGGGTTTCGCGCGATGCAGCGCCTGGACGTAGTCATCCCGATTTTTAACGAGGAGGAAAACCTCCCCGAACTGGGCCGTCGCCTTAAAGAGGCGCTGGAAAAGACCAACACGTCCTGGCGCGTCATCTACGTCAACGACGGCAGCCGCGACAGCTCGGAAAAACTCATCGCGCAGCAGCACGCGCAGGACGAGCGTTTTTGCCGCGTGAACTTGTCGCGCAACTTCGGCTTCCAGCCCGCGATTTTGGCGGGGCTTTCCAATGCCGACGCGGACGCGGCGATCATTCTGGACGGAGACTTGCAAGACCCGCCGGAACTCATCGGCGAGTTGGTCGAATCCTGGCGGCAAGGCAACGACGTTGTCATCGCCAAACGCCGCAGCCGCAAGGAAAAGGGTCTGCGCCTTTTGGCCTTTAACGCCTTTCACAAAATCTTCCGCCACTTAAGCGATTTTCCCATTCCCCAAAACACCGGCACCTTCGGCCTGATGAGCCGCCCCGCGCTCGACCAGTTTGTGGCCTTGGGTGAACAGCACCGCTTCTTGCCCGGGCTGCGCGCGTGGGTGGGCTTTAAGCAGGACTTCGTTTTGTACGACCGCGACGACCGGGCGGCGGGCGAGCCCAAGCAGGGCTTTTTCAAGCTGCTGCGCTACGCCTTCGACGCCATTTTCAGCTTCTCGTACAAGCCCCTGCACGTGATGACGCTCTCGGGCATTTTCATCAGCTCGCTGGGTTTTTTGCTGGCGCTGTATTTCATGATCAAGCGCATCGTCGGCTACGAGCAGGCGTTCACGGGGTTCACAACGCTGATCACCGTCATGCTCTTTTTGGGCGGCATCCAGCTCATCGGCATCGGGCTGCTGGGCGAGTACATCGGCCGCATTTACGACGAGGTCAAGCGCCGCCCCGTGTTCATCGTGAAGGACACGCTGGGCTGCTTGAAAAAATAAGAAGGATAAGACGCGAATGGGGGGTTAGGTGCAGAATGCGGGGGAACCCTTTTTTAAGAAAAAAAGGGTTCCCCCGCACCCCCTCCCAAAAAACTTTTGACGAAGGTGCTGCGCACCTTTTTTGCGTGCGAAAGCGGGCGGGTGGATGTATCCAATAATTGACTACGAACGGTGTGTTCGCGGATAAAAAAACGCCCCGAAGTTTTTTCAAACTCCGGGGCGCCACAGGCGGCCTCTCGCTGGCCGCCTGTCCCGATAACATAACTCACTGACAAATTATTGTTGAGCCTTTCTGCGGCGAGCGACGAGCGTGAGTGCCAACACGAACAAGAGTGCGCGCAATCTCACGCCGCCAAATTCCACCCACAAACACCCGCCCGCTCCCGTCAGCAAAAGGTGCGCAGCACCTTTCTTAAAAGTCTTTTTGGAAAGGGGGTGCGGGGGAAAGCCTTTTTCTGAAGAAAAAGGCTTTCCCCCGCATTCTGCACCTAACCCCCTTATTTCAAAAATAATTACTCGCGCTTGGCTTGGGCGTGTTTTCGGCGTATGCTGAAAAGGTCTTTTTATTTTTATGAGCAAAGCAAAAAAATACCCTTGGCACTTCTTCAAAGTCGGCGGCGTGTTTCAGGCGCAGATCGTCAGCGCTCAGGACATCGCGCGCATCGGCGAGCTGGACCGCAAGCTCTGGGCGGCCTTGAGCTGCCCGACCTCCGGCCTTGAGTTCGACGCGGCCACGCTCGCTTATCTCGACGCCAATCAAGACGGAAAAATCCACCGCGACGAAGTGGTCGAGGCCTGCCGCTGGACGAGCGCCGCGCTCAAGGACAATGAAACGCTGCTGCAAAAAAGCGACATGCTTGCCCTGAGCCAAATCAACGAGACCACCGAGGAAGGCCACGGCCTGCTCATGGCCGCCCAGCGTATTTTGGCCAACCTCGGCAAGCCCGACGCACAGGAAATTTCCCTGGCCGACCTGGCCGATTCGCAGAGCCTCTTTGCCCAGACTCGCTTCAACGCCGACGGCATTATCACCCCCGAGAGCGCCGGCGACGACATGGGTTTAAAGGCCTACGTCGAGGACATCCTCGCCGTGCTGCCCGGCAAAACCGACCGTTCCGGCAAGCCCGGCGTCGATATGGAGCTGCTCGAGCAATACGACGCGCAGGCCAAGGCGTATCTGGACTGGCTCAAACGCGCCGAGGATGTGCCCTCGCCCCTGCCGCTGAAGGAAAACACGCAGGCCGCCTACGACCTCGTACAAAAACTCGCCCCGAAGATAAAGGACTATTTCACCCGCGCCGACATTCTGCGCTTCGACGAGACAGCCGCCGCGCTGGTCAACGCATCCGAGGACGAGCTAAAGGAAGTGCTCAAAGGCGACGCCTCGCCGCAAAGCGAAAAGCTGCGCGAATTACCGCTGGCGCACGTGGAAAAAAGCGGCGAACTAAAACTCTCCGCCGCCTTCAACCCCGCTTGGCAGGCGGACATGGACGCCCTGCGCACGAGCGTCGTCACGCCGCTGCTGGGCGAAAAACAGGCACTGACCAAGGCCGACTGGGACAAGCTCAACGAACTGCTGGCGCCCTTCGCGCAATGGCAGGCCGACAAAATAACCGGCACGTTGCCCGACTTGCCGCTGGAGCGCGTGATGGGTTTTGTCACCACCAACGCGCGCGAAAAAATCGCCGCGCTGATCGCGCAGGACGAGGCGCTCAAACCCGAATACGAAAACATCCGCAACGTCGAAAAACTGCTGTGCTACCACCGTTACCTGCACGAGTTTCTGTGCAACTTCGTAAACTTCCGCTCCTTTTACAATCAGGAACAGGAAGCCATTTTCCAATGGGGGCACCTGTACATTGACCAGCGCCAAAGCACGCTGACCATTCCCATCACGGACGTCGCCAAACACGCGAGCCTTGCCAACCTCAGCTATTTTTACCTGGCCTACTGCGAATGCCGCCGCCAGGGCGAGGCGCCGATGACCATCGCCGCCGCCATCACCGCCGGGGATTCCGACAACCTCATGGTCGGGCGCAACGGCCTGTTCTACGACCGCCACGGGCGCGACTGGGACACCACCATCGTGCGCATCGTCGACAACCCCATCAGCATCCGCCAGGCGTTTTGGCAGCCCTACAAGCGCCTCATGAAATGGATCGCCGAGCAGATCGCCAAGCGCGCGGCGGCCGCCGATTCCAAAGTTTCCACGTCCTTGCAACAAGGCGTCGACAACACCGCAACCGCAACGCCCGCCGCCGCGCCCGCGAAAAAAATCGACGTGGGCACCGTGGCCGCCTTGGGCGTGGCTGTCGGCGGCATCACGGCCGGCTTGGGAATGCTCGGCGGGGCGCTGGCCAGCCTCGGGCCGTGGATGCCGGTGGCCATCGTCGGCGTCATCCTTGCGATCTCGCTGCCAAGCATGCTCATGGCGTGGTTAAAACTGCGCCTGCGCAACCTCGCCCCGCTGCTGGACGCCAACGGCTGGGCCGTCAACACCAAGGCGCTCGTCAACATCAAGCTGGGCACACGCCTGACCAAAACCGCCCACCTGCCTCCCGGCGCCAAGCGCGACTTTTCAGACCCCACCCTGGAATCCTCCCACTGGAAACGCTGGATCCTTCTGGGCATGGCCATCGTGGTGATCGCCGCCGCCGTTTTAAGCTGGAAGTTCGGCTACTTCACAAAAGAACAAGACCCCGCCGAGCCGCCCGCGCAAGCCGAGACAGCGCAACCCCCCGCCCCGCCCGCCGAAGCGCCCGAGGCCGCAAAATAAAAAATCTTCAAAATACTTCCGCACAGCGTTCTCACAAAAAAAAACCGCGCAGTCCGCGCGGTTTTTTTTGTTTTGTGAACAACAAATACTTGTATTTTTAAACGCCCGCCCGATAGAACTTTTTCATGCTCAAAAACTTTTTCGCACGCCTGTTTAAATCCATGATTTTTCGCTGCATGGCGCTGCTGGGTTGCACCGCCGCTATTTTCGCGCTGTACGCCAACGAGCGCGTTTCCCGTTTTTCAAAAGACGTCTTTACCGACATCGAAAAAACGCCCGCCTTCAATGTCGGCCTCGTGCTGGGCACATCCAAACACGTGGGCACGCGAGACAATCTCTATTACAAATACCGCTTGCAGGCAGCCGCGCGCCTTCATCGCGCAGGCAAAGTCAAAAAACTTCTCGTCAGTGGCGACGGCTCGACCTTTGCCGCCTGCGAGCCTGAACAAATGCGCGACGATCTTGTGGCGCTCGGCGTGCCCACCCACGACATCGTGCTGGACTACGCGGGCTTTCGCACGCTCGATTCCATCCTGCGCTGCGAAAAAGTTTTCGGCACCCGCGAATTTTTGATCATCTCGCAAGACTTCCACTGCCGCCGCGCCTTGTATATCGCCAACGCCGCCGGTCTGGGCGCCAAAGCCTTCGCCGCCCGCGACGTCCCCCGCCCCGCCTGGATGCTGCGCAACCACGCCCGCGAATTTCTGGCACGCAGCGCCGCCGTGATAGACACCCAACTGCTCAAGCGCCAACCCAAATTCTATGGCGAGCCCATTGCGGTTTTCCCATGAAGGAGAAACTAAAAAATGCAAACGAGCCCCCCCTTCTCGAGTTCTCGCAGTAAAAAAACAGTGTTTTCGCTGTGCAAGGGAACTTTTTTTCAGGTAGAATGTCTAGGTTAGTTGAATCCCATGAAACTCACAACCACACCTAAGCTCGCTGCAGTGGCTTTAACGGCCTGCGCGTTGTTTTTATCCGCCGCGTACGCGGCCACATCCGGCGACCTCGTCTCAAACATGTACGGCACCGTCGTGGGCGAAACGTCCACCGGCAGCGTCACCGTCGTTAACGGTGAAGATTACGCCCCTGCCTCTGATATCTTTTTGGGCAACTACTATGGCAGCCCTGCCGGCAATGCCGGTTACGGAACCTTCGACATGAGCGGCGGAACCGCCTCGCTCAGCGGCCTGCACATAGGCGGCGGCGCGAAAGGCGTTGGCGTGCTCACCCTCAGCGGGGGGACACTGACCATCACCTCTGCCGTGCACACCTCCTATGATGGAGATTCTTCAGCGCACATAGAAATGACCGGCGGCACCATGATAGCCAAGGTCGGTTTTTATCTGGGCGGGCGCAGCACGGGAACCTCCACCATGAACCTTTTGGGCGGCACGCTTCAGTCCGATTATTCCCTGCAGATAGGCACTGGCTCGTCCGTTACGCACATGACCATTTCCGGCAAGGCCGCCGTCGATGTCGGCGGCATCTGGCTGGGCGCCTACAGCACCCTGACCTTCCTGCTCGACGGTGGCGACGGCGATTTCAACCGCGCCATCATTGACACGACAACGGGTATCGGCGACGGCTCCTATTGGGCCTCCAACGGCGCGCAGGGCGAGATAGACCTGTCCAAATACAGCGCCACAGCCGAGCAGACCATCACTCTGATCCACGCCGATTCCATCAGATCCGGCAGCGAGGATATCATCAATTGGGTGATCACTGGCCTGGATGAAGACAAGTACTCCGTCGGGCAAGGCGTCTATTGGGATGGCAATGACCTGGTGATCACCATCAGCGCTGTGCCTGAACCTTCTTTTGCCGCAGGTCTTCTGGGCTTGGGCGCGCTGGTATTGGTTGCACGCAGAAAGAAATAAGCGCGCATTCCTAACGCCAAACAAAAAAGCCTTCCGGTTCGCGGAAGGCTTTTTTGCGGCTCGTATCCCGTTTACAGGCGCCGAATTTTCGTGACGCGCCCCTTTACAAAAGCCATTGTGTTTTCTTCCAGATAGCCGTTGAAGGAGGTGGAACTATGCACCACTGCCCGCTTGCCCAAAATGCAACCCGGTTGCAACACGGCGTTGCAGCCGGCCTCCGCCCCCTCGCCCACCAGCGCGCCGAGCTTGCGCCGCCCGCTCATCGCGTGGCCTTGCGGGGTTTGCACGGGCACTTCCTTTTGGTCGAGCCGCAAATTCGCGCAAATGACACCCGCGCCCAAGTGCGCGCCCGAGCCCAGCACACTGTCGCCCACATAGTTGTAATGCGGGGTTTGCACCTTGTCCAATAGCAGGCTGTTTTTGTACTCGCAGGAATTGCCCAACACGCAGTTCGCGCCCGTGATAAGGTTGCCGCGCACATACGCCCCCGGACGAATCTGTGTGCCCTCGCCGATCCAGCAAGGCCCTTCAATGGACGCGAAAGCCGGCAGCTTCACACTCGGGTGAATAAAAACTTTGTCGCCGATAAAGACACCCGCCGGAATATCGGCGCGTTTTTCAATGGCGGCCCAATCGACACTGCCCAGCGCCTTTTCGATCTGCCCCACCCATTCCCACGGCGCGGCGGCGGGATCGAAAAACGACGAAAAACATTCCAGGGATTTCGGCAGGTCGAACAATTCGGCGGCTTTCATGCTTTTCTTATAAAAACCGCCCACGAGACCCACGGCAAAACAAAAGTCTTTGGCGTCGACCGCATAGCGCGTGCGCGCACGGGTCGTTTTTCGAGGGACAACTTTCTAAAGTCTTGCCAAGAGGGGCAAAAATGTGGATGATTTTTTCTTTGTCTTTTGTGCTTTTGGCGCGGCAGACAAAACCCTGTTGCCGGGGTAGCTCAGTTGGTAGAGCGACGCATTCGTAATGCGTAGGTCGTGGGTTCAAGTCCCATCCCCGGCTCCATTCGCATTTTTTTTGGGCGGCGTGAAAGCCAGCCGCCCGTTTATGGGGAGAGGTGGCCGAGTGGCTGAAGGCGCTGGTTTGCTAAACCGGTGTAGTGTTTAAAAGCGCTACCGAGGGTTCGAATCCCTTCCTCTCCGCCATACGTCAGGCGCAAGGCCGAAAATAATTTATCCATCCATAGCAAAGGAAGGGATTTGAACCCGACAAGAGGGTTCGGAATGGCTTAGTTTAACGTCGGGACTTGGCGGATTCTGTTTCGTTCAATTCGGCGGCGCGGTCTTTGGCCAAATCGGCCTGCGCGAAGGCTCCGGAGTTTCCCGGCAAGATCATGTAAAGGCGATGAATCTGCGCCAAAGACAACGTGCCACGCGCAAGTTCAAGGTCGAGCAGGTGCCCACCAAATTTCAAATCGTCGCTGACAAAATGCAGATGGTAGCCCGGCACGTTGATCCCCTTCACGTAGGCCGGAAGCCGAAAGCCGACAAGCGTCCCCTTGACGTTTTCGCGTTTGAATTCCGGCTGATTTTTCGTCACTTCGGCCAGCGGGCGGTAAGGCTTTTGCTGCGCCGGAACACTGCGGGTGTGCACACGGGCAAACTCGCCGCGCACCATCACGGCGGCAAACACATTGCGGTTGGGCGCGAGCGTGTCCACGGTCGCGCACAATTCCTCCAGCGAGCTTTTCCCCATTTCAATCGTGCGCGACGGCGTAAAACGAACCACCGAGGCAAACGGCGTGGTTGTGCCCAGTGCCGGCGTGTACGCTTTTCCGTCCGCCTTGATCTGGTAAATGCGTCCGTCAAACATGAGCATCTCGCCGTCGAGCCGGTCAAAAGTGCCTATGCCAAAATCGCCGTGCCGCTGCAAATCGCGCAGCGCAAACTGCCCGTCGTAAACACCGGCCAGCAGCGAATCAATCGTGTTAATCTGCGTGAGCGCCGCACCCTTGGGCGCACTGGCGCAGCCCGCGAACAAGGCAAAACCCAACGCCGCGAACAGCCATTGTCCCATTTGTTTTAATCTCATGTTTCGCATTTTCAAACAGGCATTCTAAAATTTTGCGCGCGCTGTTTAAAGACGCAAAAATAAAACGCAAAAATTTCAGAGTTGATAACCCTGCGGCGCACATCTACCCTAAAAATTTGACCTGGAGGGGTGGCAGAGTGGTCGATTGCGGCGGTCTTGAAAACCGTTGAACCGCAAGGTTCCGGGGGTTCGAATCCCTCCCCCTCCGCCATATGCGGGCAAAGGCCCAGTATTAAAAAACCTTCCGTTTCAGGGGGATGGATTTGAACCCGCAAGGGGTTCGGCGCAGTGAGCGCAAGCGAACGAAGGTGGGGCAATGGCGCAGCCATTGGGGCGCAGCCCTAAATGCGTTAGCATTTACCCAATCCCTCCCCCTGCGCCATATGCAAAGCGCAAGGCAGAGCCGCACATTGTGGGCACAATGCCACTTGGAAAACGGCGACCTGCATGTGGGAGGGCGCGATGCACACCCGCGCTCTTGCCTTACATGTCCGATCGGGCGGCTTCGTAAAACTTCATGGCCGAGGCGTCGGCCGCATCCGAAATCAACTTGTAAAGAACCGACGGGCGGCCATCTGAACGCACGCCGATACTTGGAAAGAACACACCCATGTGGCGAAAGCCCTCGCGTAGCATCATCGAGTCTTTGCGGACAATGACAAAACGATCCTCATCTTCCCAATAACACATTAAATTGACGTCGAATTTTTGCGAAATGGGCAGGTTGGGCACCAGCGGAGGCAGCGGACTGCATATTTTTTTATCCAATTTCGCCGCCAGCGGCAATTTCGTGAGATTGATAAAAGTGATGCGGTTTTTGTTTATGCGGTTTTGCCAATTGCTCACGGGCAAACAGCGCCACAGCAACTCGTCCTTCTTTTCGGGAGAGAACTCCTGCCACACAATAAACAGTGTTTCCGACTTGAGCGTGCGCACGTCGAAGGAAAACAACAATTTGCCTCCCGCCTCAGGATTGCCCTGGACAAACTGAATCCTGGCCGGCCCCGAATACTCGTACGTTTTGGAAATGTTCGAGCCCACGTCGACAATCTGCACCGGTTCGGGCGGCATATTGGTTCCCCTGGGATAGTTCAGATAACTGACCCCTGAAAACAGCTGGCCGCTGACAAACACAAATTTCAGGTGATGAATGTCCTGCGCTTTGGCAAACCCGACCAAACATGCGGCCATAATTAGGGCGCACATCCACCGTGTCATTGAGGTAAAAAGCGATCTCATGTTTTAATTCGTGACCCAGGAAAGGGAAATAACTTTGAATTTTCGCCCCACGCCAGAGGGGTCCTTCATTTCCTCGTCACTGCTGTCAGTTACAGGGTCGGGCGTACGCTGCACGAGCATCTCGCAGATGGCAGTCGAGGCAATTTGACCGTCGTTACCCATCACGTCTCCATAGGCGCGAATTTTGAAGGTGTCCGAACGTATTTGCAAGAATGGGGCGATAGCAGTCATGATATCTGCCTGCGTCAACCAGGCGGCGGAGCCCGGGGGTGGATTGCCGCCGTTATTTTCAATACTCCAACCGGCAGTGTTCACGCCGGCATATTCAATCGCGTTTTCGAGAACGCTCTGCCCATTGTTGGAACGGCCTTCGGGCGCTAGGAAATCCGCCATGCTAGTGAAGGGTTGCCCACGGGTTTGCAGCAATTCGACAATTCTGCTGGCCATCGAGGCGACCTGCGTTTGCGTGACCGAGCGCACACCGCGGTGGTAGGGGTTGCCCGCTTGCAGCGTATTACTCCAATCACCCTGCTTGTCATAAACACCCATCGGTCCGCCATATGCGACATTGTCGGTGTTAGCGGTGTAAGTTTCATCGCCTGTCAGCGAATGGCGGAAATAGGCGCGCGAGAGTGTGGCCGTGCCGGCGTTGGCCCTTAAGGAACTGGTCGTCGGTTCGCTGGCAATTTCGGTTTCAGTATAGTTCCACTCATCCGCCCAGATACCCGAAAGCATTGCGCGCCACGCCAGCACCGAGGTGGAATTCAAATTAAAGGCACCCTTGACCATGAACTTCCCCAAAATGGTCGCGCTATCAACAGTCTCGTTTGCCAGCGCGTCGCCATCGCTCCACATTGGAAACAGCGCCGAGTTGATAAACGGATAGGAAACCGTAAGCGTGTTCAAGCTAAGCGTGCCCAAGCCCGTGATGTAAAAGTCGTCGAACAACTCGTTGACGTCCTGCTGTGCCGAGGGCCCCATATTAAACCCCCAGGAGTTGCCGATACAAAACGGCCGGCGCTGCGCCAGCGAGAGATGCTGCAAGCTCCCCATGGAGACCGGCCGCTTGGTCGGCAATTCAAACAGCGGCGCGGCCGCGTCCGGATTGCGCTGCGGGAAAGACTGGTACATATCATCCGGGATCCGGACATTTTGCATGGATACTGTCCGGGTTTTCGCCACATAGTAAGTAGACGAGGTAACCATCATGCCGCTGGCTTTGTCGAGCAACTCGCGACTGGCCTCGGTTGCGGCTATGTTGCGGTTTTGTGTGTCCATGAAAATATCCCAAGGGGAACCTTCGTTCAGGAATTCGAACTGGTTGGTTTCCTGCACAAGGTTGTTGGGTGCGGCAATCGAGCTGCTGGTAAGCCAGGTCGATGAAGTGCTCATGCCGGGCACGCGGGTGAAATAGTAGCCAAAGCGCCCATAGAGGTTCATTGTCGCCAGGCGATTCCACTGCGCGTTGCCGCTTTCAGTCGGCCCCATGGAGGTGTCGGCAGGCATCCGGATTTTATAGCTGGAAAGAAACACCGCGCTGCCCATGTCGGCCGACGACATATTCGCGCCGGTGGCGGGCACCCACCAATAAGAGACCGTCATCGTATTAGTCGGGTGAATGAGGTCTATTTTGTAGCGGATATTAACGCTGGTCACTGTATTGCCCGATACACCATAGTTCTCGGACGACGAGGGTCCTATCCAGGGAATGAGCGCATCTTCCGCCGAAAAACAGATCAAACCGTTCAGACCCAAGTGGTGATACTGCGGTGTTGTGCCAAAGCCCGTGTCACGCTTTTGGCCGGCGGCGTTGTTGTTTTCCCCGTGCTCCTGCTCACGCAGGCCATAAACCGCCGAAAGGCTGTATTGATTGGTGTCGGGTATATAAGCGCGCTGCTGGCCGGTCAAAATATTGTAGGTACCTACGTTACTGGAAAATCCGACGGACGGATTGACGAGGCCGGACCAAGGAGTCGTTTCGCCAGCCCCCAGCACGACCGGGGTTTCCGGCAATTTGAGGTTTATCACCACGACATTGCTAAGTGAACCGGTATACCCCAAACGCGAAGCGAGGGTCAACTCGCGCGACTGGGCGTTGGGAAAATATTGCAATTCACCGGTATTCAGCTCGCTAACCGGAACCCAGGCTCTGTCTCTAAATGTGCTGGGCACTGTATTGGTTCCAAAGTCCCACGAATAAAAACTCAACCTCATGCGCGGCAGCCCGTCCACGCGAACTTGGAAGAAACCCTGATGCCTGGGATCGCCAGCGGTACTTTTGGGCGGGCTAACATCCGCGGTGTAAGGGTTCCAGTATTCCGAAAAACCGAAACAGCGTATCTCCAACGGGCGTTCCTGGTTGTAATCGTCCGGGCCGTGATGCGATGTCTCAATTGTCTTCGAACAGGTATTCCAGTAAGCCGAACAAGTCTGGGTCAAGACGATAGGACCTATCTGTATAGACGAAGTCCTCATGCACGGACTGCGGTCGAATATGTAAGGGGCAAATGTGAAGCAAAGCTCCGAAAGCACCGGCGCGGTGGAAAATATCGGCGTGCCTTGGGCAATGTTGCTGCTGGATGGGTCATCGCCGACACCTCTGCTATTATAATACACCGGCGCTGTCATCGGCACCGTCATCACCGGCGCCGACTCATTGGAATTTGCCGAAAAGGTGGCGATGCGATACAAATTAAAATAAGCCGTCAGCGCAGGGGCAAACGTTTCCCATTTGTCGCTCCTGTAGTCATCCGGATGCAGCCTGGGGCTGGCCGTTGCCAAGGTCATCAGCCCGGAAGTGTTCACCCACGAGTTTTCCGCCAGCGCGGTGGACAAGTCCATCTTCAGACTCGGCCGCCCCTGCGGTGCCGCGGGGTTGATCAGCACGCCATAGGCACATGCGGTGAAATCGTGCTCGTAGGCCGAGACATTGCGCTCGCTCGTGCCGTTCAAGCTGCTTTGAGGAAACAGGTTTTCGTCCAAATAGTTCAAATCCTTCACCGAGCTTAGCCGCATCAAGGCGTCCAGATTATTGCCTCTATCGAGATAAGCCTCAAAGGATCCGCCCCCTAGCTGGCCATCGGTTTGCACCGCGTTTAGCAACGAATCCTCAAGCCCGGCACGCGCCAGCATATACTGGCGCGAACGCGCAATCACAGTGCTGTTGGACGATATGGTAAGTGTGGGATCCGACACCGAGGCGGTATTGCCGTCGGTGGTGTTCATGCGCGCGAACGAGGCCTTCGTGCCTTCGTCAGCAACCCACCACGCATAGCCGCCGGAACTGCTGTCGCCCGAGCTAATGTTCATGCGACCGACTTTCACCTCGCCGTTGTCGTAGAAAAGCCCGTCATTGCTTGTGCTGGGGCGGTTGGCTTTGGAAATGACAACCGTCTGCGTGAAGGGGCTGGAGGATGTCGGAAAAACTTCAAAGGCCGAGGCATCTTCGCTGTATTTGCCGGAAACAAGCCAGGTGGGATTGGCCGTGGCGTTCGTTGTGCTCCACACGCCCGTCCACAGCGGATGGACGACATCGCGCCCGTAAATATCGCCGCGGGCGGTGACCACGCGGTCGGGGCCGGCGTATTGTTGCAACGCCCCGAGCGCCTGGTAGGCGCCTATCAGGGCGTTTTGGCGCGCGATGAGCGAGTTGCGCTGGTTGTCAGACGCCGTGCTTTCCACCTGGATCAGCGCCGAGAAGCTAACCAGCAAAAGCAGCACCAGTGACATCAATCCCAAGGCCAAAATCAGCGCAAAGCCTTTGCGCGAGCCTATGGGGTTTGGTTTTTTGTGGGTAAAGTTCATGGTTCACTCAGGGTTTGTTTATTATGTAGACCTGCAAACGGGGAGGAAAGTTCCGCCTGAAGCGGCAAAAGGCAGCCGACTCCCAGCGCTGCCTGATTCTCGCCCTTTTTCAGAGGAGAGGTCAATATCTTTATGAAAGAAATAAGTCATATATTTCTTCTAAAAATCCCCCCGTCTGCGCTTGGAGCACAGGCGGCTGGATTCACAAAAATAAGGAAGTAGCTTGAAGAAAGCGCCTTCATTTTCGGGGGGAAGGCACAATCGATTGTCTTTTGGTCGTGCTTATTTTCCTCCCCTGAACAATTCCCGTCAATCCTAAAATTTCCAAAAAGCCTGCGATTCTTCGAAATAACTGCGGGTTGTCCCACTCATTCATCCGATCAAGTATTCCCCTTGCCCACATTCCCGCGCACAGCCTGTCGGCTTGCCAAATACAAAACACCCATTCACAATAAAAAACCATGGACGAACCCACCCCAGACATGGCCGGGCACCGCGCGCGTTTGCGTGAACGGTTTTTGCGCGTGGGGCTGGAAAACATGGCCGAGTACGAGGTGCTCGAACTTATCCTGACGCTCGGCATCCCGCGGCGAGACGTTAAGCCCCTGGCCAAACAATTGCTGCGAACTTTCGGCTCGCTGCGCGAAGTTCTGGACGCGCCGATCGAGCGCTTGCAAGGGGTCAAAGGCATCGGCGAGGTGTCGCCCGTCATCTTCCGGCTGCTGCGCGAATCCTGCGCGCTTTATCTGCGCCAATGCGCCCAGGACGAGGAGGGCCAGTCGCTCGATTCCGTCGACAAACTCGCCGCGTTTTGGCGCATCCGTCTGGGCGATTTAAAGCACGAGGTCTTTGAAATCGCCTTTCTCGACCAGGGTTTCCGCCTGATGCCAGACGGCGTTCAACGCATCGAGGAAGGCGTGCCCGGCCGCGCCAACGTCTACCCGCGCAAAGTCATCGAGGCGGCCGTGCGCAAAAAAGCCTCGCTCATCGTGCTGGCGCACAACCACCCGGCGGGGGACACCTCACCGAGCGAGCAAGATATCCATTTGACCAAAGCCCTCATACGCGCAGGCGCGCCGCTGGAGATAAAAATCGTCGACCATCTAATCATTACCCCCGAAAAGGTCTTTTCTTTCTACCGCAACGGCCTGATGGAGCAAAAATGATCAAACGCCCAGTACACCCCGCAGCAAGAGTGTCTTTTAAAATTTATTTTCCCCGGCGAATAAATTTTACCATTCGCAAAATGCGCACGAAGCATATCTAAAAACTCACCAACGTTTCCGCGCTTGCAAACACACGCCACGGACGGTTATTTTTGTTTCTTTCACGCCGGGTTAGCTCAGTTGGTAGAGCAACTGATTTGTAATCAGTAGGTCGTCGGTTCAAATCCGACCCCCGGCTCCAGTTTAAATCTCCCTCTCAAAACGCTCCTTTTCCTCGTTTTCCGAGGGAAAGGAGCTTTACTTTTTATCCGAAAAAATCATTTTAGTTTTCATGAAGGCAGGATTAAAAATAGCCTCGAAAAACCGATATATCATCCGCGCTCAAAACCAATTCACCAAACGCCCTGCTCATTGAGCTGCCCAGTGACAAGCTCGCCCCAGTCGCCGCGGTTGGCCAAAGGACTGGCGGGGCTGGGGTGCGCGATTCCCGCGATTTTTACGGAAAAATCCCCCAACGTCTCAAGCGCCCGCTTTTGCGCGAAGGCGCCCACGCCCACAATCCACTGCGGCTTCAAAATTCCCACCACCGCGCGCAGGTGCGCGTCGCAGGCCGCGTAAATCGGCTGCGTGTAGGCAGCAGGCAACTTATCGGGCGTCACGTTGACAGCGCCGCGCTTGCCCTGCCCAAAAAACGCCAACGGACAGTAGTTGACCACATAGTGCTCCTCAAAAAAAGCCCCTGCCGTTTTAAAGCGCTTTTCAAACAACCCCCAGAGGCGCTTGCCGCTGACCTCCCCGCGCTTGTGCGCAAGGCCGTCGATGGGAATGAGCGGATGCGCGTTTGCAGGCTGCCCGATGGGTTCGTCCAATTTCAAAAACGCGCGCACCGCAGGCGGATGCCCAAACGGTATCCCCGTTTGCACCATCCCATGCGGCCCAGGATTCATCCCCAAAAACAAAACTTTTTTATTCCCCCGCCCATAGCGCCGCATATACGCCGCATGCATTGCCCACGCATATTCAAGCGGATTATAAACAGCCAAAAGCCCCGCCACAGGCGGCATCTTCACGGCATCGCGCAACACAGCGGCGGCATCAGTTAACGAGGACATATCTCCAGCATCCGCCGCCTAACCCGCCAAGGCAATCCGTTTCACACACGTTCTTACTTTTCCAATAAAACTGGAGGTGCGGGCCGGAATCGAACCGGCGAATAGAGGTTTTGCAGACCTCGGCCTTACCACTTGGCTACCGCACCGTTTAAAGGGCATTGGGCTAAAGGAGTTTATTTCATCAAAAACAAATACGCCTGACAAGCGAATTTGTGTTTTCTTTTGGGCGCAAACACGCGAGAATTGTTTTTATGCCAGCCAAGGTTTTTACGATCGCCAATCAAAAGGGCGGCGTCGGCAAGACGACGACCGCCGTCAATCTCTCGGCCGCCCTCGCCCGCCGCGGCGTGCGCACGCTTTTAATCGACCTCGACCCGCAGGCCAACGCCACCAGCGCGCTGGGGCTTGAGAAGGAGGCGGGCAAAAGCCTCTACGGCCCCTTGCATGGCGAGGGAGCGGCGCTCGAAAAGGTGCTGCCCACGAGCCAAAAAAATTTGTCCATCATCCCCTCGGAAGTCGACCTGGCCGCGATTGAGATCGAGCTGGGGCAAAAGGAAGACTACCTGCAACAGATGCGCCGCTGCCTGCAGCCGCTGATCGACGGCGACAGCTTCGACGCGATCATTCTGGACTGCCCGCCCGCCCTCGGCCTCATTTCGATGAACGGGCTGGCCTGCGCGGATTATCTGTTGATCGCGCTGCAGTGCGAGTATCTCGCGATGGAGGGGTTGAGCCAGATTTTGAACGTCGTCGAGCAGCTCAAGCAGGCGAACGTCAACCCGTCGCTTGGCGTGGGCGGCATCATTTTCACGATGTACGATGTGCGCACCAACCTCTCGCGCCAGGTGACCGACGAGGTGCGAAAGCATTTTCCGCAGCTGGTGTTCGACACCATGATCCCGCGCTCGGTGCGCCTCTCGGAAGCGCCGAGCTTCGGCAAAAATATTTTCGACTACGACGCGCACAGCACAGGCGCGCAAGCCTACCAAAAACTCGGCAACGAGCTTATCCGCCGCTTCGGCTTAAAACAGCCCGCCGCACAGCCCGCACAATCGCCGACGCAGAACACCGACGTGCCGCAGCAGGCATAGAAAATTTTTCATGCCCGCGACGCAAGAGCTTGAAAAACGCATCGGCCATTGCTTTGCCGACCCGTCGCTCTTGCAAACGGCGCTCACCCACCCCTCCTACGCCCAGCACGACGCGCAGGCACCTAATAACCAGCGCCTCGAATTTTTGGGCGACGCCGTGATCTCGCTGGTGGTGGCCGAAAAAATCGGAAACCTTTTTCGGGACGAGCTCGAGGGCTTTTTGTCCAACGCGCGCGCGATGCTGGTGGGCGCGCCCACGCTCTCGGAACTGGCGGGGGAAATCGGCTTGGCCGACCACATGCGCGTGGCCGACCACGAGGACGCCCACGGCGCGCGCCAGCGCGAGAACCTGCGCGCGGACGCCTTCGAGGCGCTGATCGGCGCGCTGTTTCTGGACGCCGGGTACGACACGGCCAGAGCCGTCCTGCTGAATTTGTTCGGCGACTTGAAACAGCGGCTGGACGAGGCCGGGCACTCCCACAACGCGCGCGGTAAGCTGCAGGAATGGAAGGCGCGCCACCCGGAGTATCCGGAAATTGAATACGTCCTTGTGGGCGAGGACGGCCCCGCGCACGCGCGCAGTTTTCATGTGGAGGTGCGCGCGGGCGCCCAAGTGCTGGGCGCGGCCAGCGCCCCGAGCAAACGCCTGGCCAACGCGCGCGCGGCCGCGCAGGCGCTCGAAAAAATCGGGGGCGCGGGGGGCGGGGAATGATTCCCGTAAAAATCCCGCCCTGCTTTTCGCCCGAATTGCACACGGGCGTCTCGACGCAGGCCGCCTGCGCCGTCGGCGCGGCGCTCATCGCGGCGAAAACCCCGCCGGGCAAGGTCGCCTGGGTGATCGTGAAGGACACCGCCGCGCTCGAGCGCTGGGCGTACGGGATCGAGTTCTTTCAAAAAGACCATCCGCTAAAGCGTCTGGAAAACGCGCGCGTGCTCGTCTTTCCCGAAATCCCCGACCTCGACGAGGACGACGTGCGCGCACTGGAGGCGCAAAGCGACCGGCTCAGCGTTTTGGCCGCGCTGCACCGGCACACGGCGGCCGATGGCACGCTTGTCATCTGCTCGACGCCGGCGGCGCTCATGCAAGGCGCGCCGAGCGTGGAGGCGCTTGAAAAAACGCAGCTCATATTAAAACCCAAAAGCGTTCTCCCGTTCCAATCGCTCGTGGAAAAACTCAGCGGCGAGCTGGGCTACGACAACGAGGCCGTCTGCGAGACGCCCGGGCAATTTTCCGTGCGCGGCGGCATCATCGACGTGTACCCGCTCAACGCCGCCGCCCCCGCGCGCATTGATTTTTTCGGCGACGAGATCGAGAGCATCCGCGCCTTCGACCCCACCACGCAGCGCGGCGCGCAGGCGCTCAATGAACTGCTGATCGTGCCCGCCCCCGCGCGGGTCGCGCAGGACAGCCGCGCTCTCTCCCTGCCCTGCGGCTACCTGCCGCGCGAAGGCGTGCTATGGATAGTAGAGCAGCCGCGCGACCTGGACGCGCTCAACACGGAGATTTTTCAAAAGCCCGAAAATTTCACGTCGCCCAAGCCCAATTTGCAAACGCTTTTGGACGCGCGCGAAGGAGCCGCCGACCGCTGGGCAGGGCTTTCGCAGTTCGACGAGTCGCCGGAATTATTTGACCACGCGCTCGAAACCATCGAGCACCGCACCGAATCGCTCGCGCAGTACCGCCCCTTCGTCGATGTGCAGAGTTTAGGCGCGGACAGGCTCGACGCCGAGACACGCACACGCACGGATTTTTTGCGCACGGTCGCACGTTTTGCGAAAAACAAGGAGGCGGTGCTTTTCGCGCTGAGCACGCAGGGCGAGGCCGACCGGCTGGAGGAAATCCTCGACGGCATCGCCGAATGGAAAAATTTAAGCCGCGACATTATCGTCGCGCAAACAGGCGGTTCCGGCTTTCGTGAATTGAACGGCAACGCCGCGGTGCTGGTCACCGACAACGAGATCTTCGGGCGCTTCCGCCGCCAAAGCGCCGCCAAGCGCGCGCGCTTGCTGCCCCAGCGCAGCCGTGTCGACCAACTGCTGGACTTTTCCGAATTGGCCGACGGCGACACCCTCGTGCACCTGGCGCACGGGCTTTGCCTGTACCGCGGCATCCGCAAACTGCCGCAAACGGGCGGCGAGCAGGAAGTCATCTCGCTGGAGTTCGACGACGGGGCGATCTTGCATCTGCCGCTGCACGAGTCGCACCTGCTCTCGCGCTACGTGGGGCTGGCCAAAACGATTCCAAAACTCGGCAAGCTCGGCGGCCCGGGCTGGGAAAAAACGCGCCGCGCCGCCGAGCTGGCGACGCTCGACTACGCGGCGGAGTTGCTTGCGATGCAGGCCAAGCGCACGACCAAGCCCGGCCACGCGTTCGGCCCCGACCAGCCGTGGCAAAAGGAGATGGAAACCGCCTTCCCCTTCCGCGAAACCGCCGACCAGTTGGCCGCCATCGAGGCCGTCAAGGCCGACATGCAAAGCGACAAGCCGATGGACCGCCTCATCTGCGGCGACGTGGGGTTCGGCAAAACCGAAGTCGCCATCCGCGCCGCGTTCAAGGCCGCGCTGGACGGCAAGCAAGTGGCAGTGCTCGCGCCCACGACCGTGCTCGCCCAGCAGCATTACAACACGTTCAAGGAGCGCTTCGCGGGCTTTCCGGTGGTGGTGGAAATGCTCAGCCGTTTCCGTTCGGCGAGGCAGCAAAAGCAAATTTTAAAACAACTGGCCGAGGGAAAGATCGACGTCTTAATCGGCACGCACCGCCTGCTGGGGCGCGACGCGGTTTTCAAGGATTTGGGGCTGCTTGTTGTCGACGAGGAACACCGCTTTGGCGTGAAGCAAAAAGAACGCCTCAAACGCCTGCGCGACAGTATCGACATCCTCACGATGAGCGCGACGCCGATCCCGCGCACGCTGTACTTCGCGCTGATGGGCGTGCGCGAACTTAGCGTCATCGAGACGGCGCCGGTCGACCGCCTGCCCATTCAAACCATCGTAAAAAGTTACGACCCCGAACTGGTGCGCCAGGCGATCAGTTTTGAGGTCGGGCGCGGCGGCCAGGTGTTTTATCTGCACAACCGCGTGCAGACGATCGAGAAGGTGGCGGCGCATTTGCGCGAGATGCTGCCGAATCTGCGCATCGGCGTCGGCCACGGGCAGATGGACGCCGACCAGCTCGAGGAACTCATGACAAAATTTGTCGCCGGACAATTCGACGTGCTGGTATGCACGACGATCATCGAGTCCGGGCTGGACATCCCCAACTGCAACACGCTCATCATCGAGGGGGCCGACCGCTTCGGCCTGGCGCAGCTTTACCAACTGCGCGGGCGCGTCGGGCGTTTTAACCGGCAGGCGTACGCGTATTTGCTTTTGCATCGCCACGGGTTGTTATTAGAACAGGCCAGAAAACGTTTGAGCGCGATGCGCCAGTACAACCAGCTCGGCGGCGGCTTCCGCATCGCCATGCGCGATCTGGAATTGCGCGGGGCGGGCAATTTGCTCGGCGCCAAACAAAGCGGCCACATCGCGGGCGTGGGCTTTGACCTTTATTGCACGCTGCTGCGCCAGAGCATTTCGCGTTTGAAAGGCGAGCCGCTGGCAAAAGTCGTGCGCGCCAACGTGCATTTGGATTTTGTGCGCAGCGGCCCGGAATTGGCCGAGGAAGGCAACTTGCCCGCCAAGGGATTTTTCGAGGAGGAAAACAGCGCGCAGCAGGGCCTCACCGCGTGGCTGCCGTCCGATTACATCGCCGAGGCGCGCCTGCGCATCGACATGTACCGCCGCCTCGCGCTGGCCGAAACGCCCGCGGACTTGGACGAGATCGAGGCCGCGCTTTGCGACCGCTTCGGCCCCCTGCCCGAAAGCGCGCGGGCGCTCGTGGCGCTCAACCGCATCCGCGTGGCCGCGGAAAGGGCGGGCATTGTCAGCGTGCAGACGCTCGGCGACAAACTGCAATGCATGCGCCCGGGCGCCAAAGGCCCGCAGCCCGTGCTTATTGGAAACCGTTTTCCCCGCTTGACCCAGCGCGCCCCCCTCTCAAGAATGGGGGAAATACTTATTTTTTTGAAAAACCAAGCCGCTTCATGAGATTTTTTGCCTGCCTAGCCCTCGCCGCCATCACCCCGTGCCTCATGGGGCAGGCGATAGGCGCGCGCCCCGACGACAGGAGCTACGCCAACGGCATAGCGGCCGTGGTCAACGAGCGCATCATCACCGTGGAGGAGCTGCGCCGCGAGCTGGTTCCCCTGCTCGAGCAGCTCTCGCGCAGCGCCACCAGCCCCGAGGACATGGAAAAACGCCTGGCCGAAATGCGCGCCGACGTGCTGCGCAACATGATCGACCGCATCCTCATCATAAAAGACTTCACCGACCGCGGCGCGATGGTGCCCAAGATGGTCATCGAGGCCGAGCTGGAAAACATCATCACCACCCAGTTCCAGGGCGACCGCCAGCAATTTCTGGACTACCTCAAAGCCGAGGGCAAGACCATCCGCGACTTCCGCAAGGAGATCGAGGAAAACCAAATCCTCCAGTACATGCGCGGCCAGCAGCGCCGCACCCTGGCGGAAATCAGCCCCGAGCGCATCCAGCAGTTTTACGAGCAGCACAAGCAGGAGTTTTTTCAAAAGGAGGCCGTGCACCTGCGCCAGATCACGATACAACCGCTGCCGGGCGAAGCGCTCGAGCAGACCCGCAAGCGCGGCGCGCAAGCCTACGCCGAATTGCAAAAAGGAAAACCCTTCGAGCAGGTGGCCGCCGAATTTTCGCAGGACGCCAAGGCCAAGGACGGCGGCGACTGGGGCTGGGTGACGCGCGAGAACATCCGCAAGGAACTTTCCGACAGCGCCTTTGAATTAAAGCCCGGCGGTTACACGCAGCCGATCGACATTTCCAACTACACGTTTATTTTGTACGTGCAGGACTACCGCCCCGAGGGCGTGCAGCCGCTGGACGAAGTGCGCGACCGCGTGGAACTGGCCATCAACGCCGAGAACGCCCGCAAGGCGCAGCAAAAATGGATGGAACGCCTGCGCCGCGACGCCTACATAAAAACCTATCTTTAAAGAATGAAGGGCATTGCGCAACGCCTGCTTTTTGCGCTGACGATCAGCGCAGGCGTGCTATGCGCTAATGGACAAGACTCGCAACAAGCCCCCGAAAAGCGCCTGGGCGTGTTTTCAATTCATTTTGAAAACGACCTATTCAACGGCACCGACCGCTGGAACACCTCCAACCAGCAAATCTCCTACGCATTCACACCCAAGCACACCTGGGAAGACACCGTCCTCCCCTTCTGGATGAGCGCGCCCGCCCGCTGGATCCCCTGGATGAACGCGCCCGATGCGCAAAAAATCGTCGGCATCACGGCCGGACAGCAGTTTTTCACGCCCACCACAAAAATGCAGCCGGTACCCGACCCTGCCCAACGCCCCTACGCGGGCTGGCTGTACGCGAATCTGTCGTGGGTCGCCCAAACGCAAAAAACGCGCGACATCCTGCAACTGTCCCTCGGCGTCGTCGGCCCCTGGGCGCTGGGCAAGGAAACCCAGGACTTCGCGCACGACCATCTCGCACACGTCGAGAAATTCCTCGGCTGGGATTACCAACTGCCCAACGAACCCGCCATTGTCATCGCCTACGAGCGCACCTGGCGCGTCGCGCAGGGCGACTTCGGCGAGAATTTTACCTGGGACTTTTTGCCGAGCGCGGGCATTGTCGTTGGCAATGTGTTCGACTACGTCAACGCGGGCTTCATGCTGCGCGCGGGCTGGCACCTGCCGGACGACTTCGGCCCGCAAACCATGCACCCGGCCGAACTGACCGCCCCGGCCTTTTCCGCGCACGCAAGCGACCTTTCCATCTACGGATTTTTCGGCGCCGAAGGCCGCGCCATCGCCCGCAACATCTTTTTGGACGGCAGCACGTTTAAAGACAGCCCCAGTATCGCCAAGCGCTACGCCGTGGCCGAGGTGCAGGCGGGCCTGGCGCTGCGCTACCAGCGCGTCTCCTTCATCTTCTCCCAAGTTTTCCGCACCGAAGAATTCCGCAACCAAGGCCGCCCGCAGTGGTTCTGCTCAGCGCGCTTGAATATAGAATTTTAGAGGATTAAATGCGAGGGATCTTTTTGGTGTCGGCTGAACGCCGACATG
>JAKPNF010000038.1 GCA_029548565.1 Verrucomicrobiota bacterium | reverse complement strand
CGACCGCTTTTCTCATCAACACCGCCCGCGGCGGCCTCATAGACGAGCAAGCGCTTGCCGACGCGCTTAAAAAAGATCAACTCGCAGGTGCCGCGCTCGATGTCGTAAGCGCCGAACCTATGCAGAAAACAAACCCGCTTTTGAAAGCCCCCAACTGCGTCATCACCCCACACCTGGCCTGGGCCAGCGACGAAGCGGTGCAACGTCTATTTAAAATCACCCAAGAAAACATTGCGGCTTTTCTGAAAGGGACGCCACAAAATATGGTCAACTGACCCATTTGCGCCGCGGTACGGATGCGCAGCATCCGCGTTAAAAGTTTTTTGAAAGGGGCGCGGGGAAGACTTTTTTTCAAAAAAGTTTTCCCCGCATCCATCATCACTCATTCAAAACACTTCTCCTTAAAACTCAAACGTCCACTGTCCCAAACGTTTTTCGATTTCGTTGATGACGGCTTTTTCGCTCGCCTCGCCGTTTTGGGATTCGAAGGTCACGGAGAAGCGCACGTAGGCGCCGGCGTCGTCCCAAGGGACGGTGCTGATGAGGTTTTCCGTGATCATCCACTGGCTGAAGGCCTCGCCGCTTTCAAACTCCACGCGGGCGTCGCCGCGGGTGGCGGCCTTGGGGGCTTTGCCGTAGAGGAAGAAACTGGCCTGCGGCTTTTCGAGCTGGAAGCCGACGCTGGTGAGTGCCTTGACAAGCAGATCCATGCGGCGGCTGTATTTTTGGGAAATTTTCGCGGTGATTTCCGGGTTGTCGAGCGCGACGGCGGCCGCGTGCTGGATGCCGAGGAACTGGCCGGAATCGGTGTTGTCCTTCACGTTGGCATAGGCGGCCACGGCGAGGGGGTTACCGCAGACCCAGCCGATGCGCCAGCCGGTCATGTTAAAACTTTTGGACAGCGAGTGCAGCTCGATGGCGGTGTCCTTGGCGCCCGCTATTTGCAGGATGGACAGGGGGCTGCCCTCAAAGCGCAGCGCGGCGTAGGCGGCGTCTTGCACGATGAGAATGTTGTGCTTTTTCGCGTAGGCGACGGCCTGTTCAAAAAACTCGCGCGTGGCGCAGGCGCCGGTCGGGTTGTTGGGGTAATTAAGCACCATGACCTTCGCGCGCTTGGCGATGTCGGCGGGCACGGCGTCGAGGTCCGGTAAAAAGCCGTTTTGCTCGGTCAGCGGCATGTTGTAAACTTCGCCGCCCAAATACTTGGCGTGCGTGCCGAAGACGGGGTAGCCGGGTGTGGTCATGAGCACAACGTCGCCCGGGTTGATGAAGCAAGTGGGCAGAATCGAGAGCGCGGCCTTGGAGCCGATGGAGTGCATGACCTCGGTCATCGCGTCGAGCTGCACGCCGAAGACCTGGTTCATGTAACGGGCGGCGGCCTGTTTTAACTCGTCGGCGCCGTTGTCGGCGTAGCCGCGGTTGGCGGGATTTTTCGCGCCCTCGATGAGCGCGTCGATCACTTCGGGAAAAGCCATCTCGTCCGGCTCGCCCACGCCCATGTCGATCAGCGGAAAGTCGGGCTTGGCGGCCTTGGCGGCACGCTTAGCGCGTTTGATTTTTTCAAACTTGTAAATGGCGGTGGACTTGCCGAACTGGCTGCCGCCGATGCGCTCGGCAAAAAGGTTTTGGATGGGAGAATCGCTCATGGTTTTTGGTTTGAGAATAAAAATTTTCCGGCAAAAACAAGACAGAAGCAAGCCCTATCCCGACACCGGGCGCGCGTCGAAGGTGATGACATTTTCGATGTGGCGGGTCTGTGGAAAAAGGTCAAAGGGCGTGACGTCGGCAACGCTGTAGCCGCTCTCACACAGGATTTTCGCGTCGCGCGCCTGCGTGGCCGGGTCGCAGGCCACGTACACAATGCGGCGGGGCTTTAGCGCGACAAGCTGCTGCAAAAATTCGGGCGTGGCACCCGCGCGCGGCGGGTCGATGATGATGACGGTGTTTTGCCCCGCGAAATCAATTTCTGAAAAAATCGCCTGCGCCTGTCCGACGACAAAGGCGCAGTTTTTCTTGTCGTTGAGCTGCGCGTTTTGCCGAGCCAACTCCACGGCGGCGGCATTGATCTCGACGCCGACTGTCTTTTCAAAACCGTCGGCCAGCGCCAACGCGAAAAGTCCCACGCCGCAGTAGGCGTCCACCAAAAACCGCGCGCTGATCGCGCCGGCTTGCTTTTTCACGTGCTCAACCAACAATGGCAGCACAAACGGGTTGTTCTGAAAAAACTCACCCGCTATGTGGCGGTAACGCACACCGCAAACGGTAGAGGTGATGACGGCTTTAAAATCGGTGCACACGCCCTCGTCGCTCTCGCGCAACAGCAGCGTGCCGCCGCGCTTGGGCGGCGGATTGAACGAACGCAAGCGCGCGGCGGCTTTGGGCAGCACGGTGTTGATTGCGTCCGTGGCGATGGGGCAGTACGGCACGTCCACCACGCGTGTGCGTGAGTTGACATGCAAAAAACCAACCGGCAAAAATTCACCGGCGCGCGGCTGCGGCCAGTGCGGCGTGAGCTTGGCGCGGTAGCCGTAGGTGTGTCCGCTGTGGACAACTTCGCCGACCGGCGCCTCAATCCCGCCGATGCGCTCAAGCAGTTCCGCTATTTGCGCACGCTTGAACGCAAGCTGCCCCTCGTAACTCAAATGCTGGTACTGACAACCGCCGCATTCGCCAAAAAGCGGGCACTGCGCCTCGACGCGCTGCGGAGATTTTTTTAATACCTCCACCAAATCAGCTTGCGAATGGTTCGCGTGATTGCGCCACACCCGCGCGCGCACACGCTCGCCCGGCAGGCAATAGGGCACCATGACAACCCAGCCGTCCACACGCCCAAGCCCCAGGCCGAGATTCGTCAACGCCGTGATATCCAGCTCGATTTCCTGATGATAGGAAAACGGGACAGGATTAAATTTTTTGGGCGCGGCACGCATAGAAAAAAGAACAATACCATAGCGCCCACGCGGCTCTCAAAACTTTTCGACGGCTTGCCAAGCCCGCCTGTCTGCGTTCTTATAGAAGACAGATGGAACTGATTTCCAGCCGCCAAAACCCCCGCGTGCAAGCCCTCGCGCGGCTGCTACGCGAAAAGCAGGCACGCACCGAGGCGGGGCGCTTTGTCATCGAGGGCGCCCGCGAATGCGCCCGCGCACTGGCGGCGGGCGTGAAGCCGCACGAGTATTTTATCTGCCCCGCATTATTTCGGGAAGGAGACGACACGGCCTTGCTGGAAACGCTCGGGCACAGCGAGGCCACAGGTTTTGAACTGTCCCAATCCGCTTTTGAAAAAGCCTCCGGCCGCCAAGGTCCCGACGGGTTTTTAATGACGACACCGCTATTGGAGTGCTCATTGGAAAATTTAAAACAGTCCAAAGAAAACCCGCTCTTTCTCGTTCTGGAAAACATAGAAAAGCCCGGCAACCTGGGCGCGTTGTTGCGCAGTGCCGACGCCGCCGGTGTGGACGCGGTGATCTGCTGCGGTCAGACCATCGACATCCACAACCCCAATGTCGTACGCAACTCTCAAGGCGCACTTTTCAGCGTAAAAATAGCCTGCGCCACAAACGAAGAAGCGGCCGCGTTTTTAGAAAAACACAACGCGCTCATCCTGCAAACAACCCCCGCCGCCGAAAAACTGTACTGGGATGCCCCCATGAAAAACACCTGCGCATTACTGCTAGGCAGTGAGAAAGACGGCCTAAGCGATTTTTGGTTAAACAAAACAGGTACATCCATTCGCATCCCCATGCACGGCGGCGCAGATTCCCTCAATGTTTCTGTGGCAGCAGCTATCGTTTTATTCGAAGCTGTGCGTCAGCGAGGATAACAATTCTAGGATGCGCCAGCATCCGTCATAAATTTTTTTTGAAGGGTGCGGGAAACTTTTTTTTATAAAAAAAAGTTTCCCGCAAAATCATTTCCTTTTCTCTCTTTCCTCTTCTTCCTTCCTCAAAAAACTTTCTGCCCATTCGTTGAGGCCTTGCTCGGTGTTGTCGAGGGGGGTGTAGGCAAGGTCGTGGCGGGCGGCGGAAATGTTGAAGGTGTGGTTGTGGGCGAGGTTGGCGGCTGTGAAGCGGGTCATGGGGGGGGCTTTTTTGTTTTTGAAGAGGGGCTCGCACAGGGCGCCGAGGGTGTAGGCCAGTGGGTAGGGGACGCGCTTGGTGACGGGGGGGATGCCGACTTTTTCGAGGGCGTGGTTGAGCCACGGCCAGAGTTTGACGGGTTTGCCTTGGGAAATGAAATAGGCCTTGGCGTTGGCGCGGCCGTTTAGCAGCGCGTCGAGGGCGAGCAGATGGGCGGCGACGGCGTTGTCGATGTGGGTGATGTCGACTAGGGTTTCGCCGTTGCCGATGATGCGCAGTTTTCCCGCGCGTGCCAGCGCCACTACTTGGGGTAGCAGGTGCGGGTCACCCTTGCCGAAGATCAAGTGCGGGCGCAGGGCGCAAATTTTTAATGCTTCGTCGGCCTGCGCCAAAATTTCTTTTTCGGCCTGGGCTTTGGTGGCGGCGTAGGCGTTGTAAAATTTGGAGCTGTACGGCACGGACTCGTCGGCGTTCAAAAAGCCGCCCATCTTGAAGACCACGCTGGGGGTGCTGGTGTGAACGATCGCCTGCACACGGGCGGCGCGGCAGCGTTTGACGAGCGCGCGGGTGCCCAGGACATTGACGCGGAAGAACTCGTCTTTGTCCGCGCCCATGCCGACTTTGGATGCGGTGTGGAAGACGGCCTGACAGCCTTCGATCGCGGGGGCGAGCGCGGCCTCGTCGGTGATGTCGCCGGTGAAACTCTTTATGTTTTGCAACGTGCAGGGGCGCCGCCCGAAGACGCGCACCTCGTGGCCTTTGTCCGCCAGCGCGCGTGCCAGATGACTGCCTAAAAAACCGCTGCCGCCTGTCACTAGGATGCGCATTCGATTTGCTTTTGCACGATGCTGTCGTGCGCTTGCGGCAGTTTTTCGGGGAAGTCCAGCGTGTAGTGCAGTCCCCGGCTCTCCTTGCGCATGAGCGCGCTGCGCACGATGATGTCTGCCACCAGCACGAGGTTGCGCAGCTCGATGAGGGTGCTGTCCACCTTGAAATTCCAATAGTACTCGTCGATTTCGCGCTGCAACATGCCGATGCGCGTGAGCGCGCGCTTGAGGCGTTTTTCGCTGCGCATGATGCCGACGTAGTCCCACATGGCGCGTTTGAGTTCGTCGAGGTTGTGAGAGAGCACCACGCGTTCGTCGCTGGCTTGCAAGTCGCCGTCGACCCACTGGGGCAACTCGACGTTGGGGGGATTGAAGTCCTCTAAATATTCCAGCAATTTCGCGGCGCCGCGCTGCGCGAGCACAACGGCCTCCAGCAGCGAATTACTCGCCAGGCGATTGGCGCCGTGCAGACCCGTGCAGGCGATTTCGCCGCAGGCAAACAGCCCCTTTAATTGCGTCTGCGCGTCGAGGTTTGTGACGACACCGCCGCATTCGTAGTGCGCGGCGGGCACGACGGGAATCCAGTCTTTGGAAATGTCGATGCCGTTTTTTTCGCAGGCCTCAAAAATCGTGGGGAAGCGGTCTTTTAAAAACGCCTGGTCGTGCGCGGTCACATCGAGCCACACGTGGCGCGCGCCGGAGCGTTTCATCTCCTGGTCGATGGCGCGCGCGACGATGTCTCGCGGAGCCAGGTCGGCGCGCGGGTCGTAGCGCTGCATGAACGCCTCGCCCTGCGTGTTGCGCAAGACGCCGCCCTCGCCGCGCACGGCTTCCGAAATCAGAAAACGCTCGCCCTGCGGCGTGTAAAACGCGGTGGGGTGAAACTGGATGAACTCCATGTTGGCCACCGGCACGCCCGCGCGGTAGGCCATGGCCACGCCGTCGCCGGTGGCGATTGCCGGGTTGGTCGTGTACTGGTAGACTTGCCCGACGCCGCCGGTGGACAGCGTCACGGCCTTGGCCTTGAGCGCGCGGACTTTTTTTTGCCGCACGTCGAGTGCGTACAGGCCGATCACGCGGTTTTCGCCGTCCAGCCCCAGCTTGGCGCTCGTGACGATGTCGATCGCCAAAAAATGCTCTAGCAGCGTGATATTCGGGCTGTCGGCGGCCTGCTTAAGCAATGCCGCCTCTATGGCGCGGCCGGTCATGTCCTTGACGTGCAAAATGCGCCGCTGCGAATGCCCGCCCTCTTTGCCGAGCGCGGGGCTGCCGTCTTGCTGCTGGGTAAAATTCACACCGCGCTCGACCAGTTGCCGGATGCACTGCGGCCCGCCCGCGATGATCGTGCGCACGGCCTGCTCGTTGCACAGGCCGTCCCCGGCGATCAGGGTGTCGCGCACGTGCGATTCAAAATCGTCGGCGTCGGAAGTGACGGCGGCGATGCCGCCCTGGGCGTGGTTGGTGTTGGAATCCGCGCGGCTTTTTTTGGTGATGAGCGCGACTTTCAGGCCGTTTTGCGCGCCGGTGAGCGCGAAGCTCAGCCCTGCGATGCCGCTGCCGGCGACAATCAGATCAAAATCGGTTTGCATGTGCAAAAACGGCGGGAAAAATCGCGTGTCTTAAATTTCCATGTTGTCGATCAGGCGCACTTCGCCCACCCACACGGCCAGCACGACCATCGAGCGCCCGGGGACGATTTCGCGCAGCGGCGCGAGCGTTTCCCTGTCGACCACGTGCGCGTAAATCACGCGGATGCGCCGCGAGGTGTACAGGTGGTTGGTGATCTCGGCGATCACGCGGTCGGCGCTGCGCACGCCGTTGTCGATCAGCCTGCGGGCGATTTTGAGCGCCTCGCTGATTTTGAGCGCGTCCTGCCTTTGTTCGGGCACCATGTAGGCGTTGCGCGAGCTCATGGCCAGGCCGTTTTCCTCGCGCACGATGGGGCCGCACAGAATCTCCACACCCATGCGCAAATCGCGCACCATGCGCCGGATGACGGCGGCTTGCTGGGCGTCCTTTTGCCCGAAGACGGCCAGCTGCGGCGCGACGATGTTGAACAAAATCCCCACGACTGTGCACACGCCGCGAAAATGCCCCGAACGCGTGGCCCCGCACAGCCCCTTTGAGAGCGCCTCCTCGCTGATATAGGTGGAGAAATCCTTCGGGTAAATCTCGTCGCGTTCAGGGGCAAAGACAATGTCCGCGCCGCGCGCGCGCAGTTTTTCGGCGTCGGCGTCGAGGTCGCGCGGGTAGCTTTCAAAATCCTCGCTGGGGCCGAACTGGGTGGGGTTGACAAAGATGGAAACGACCACCGCGTCAGCCTTTGCCTTTGCCAAGTCCACGAGCGAAAGGTGCCCCTCGTGCAGCGCGCCCATCGTGGGCACGAGCGCCACGCGTTTGCCTTCGGCACGCAGGCGTTGAGCCACCTGCTGCATTTGCGCAACCGTACGGATGATCTGCATGATAAAAACTTACGCCAAAACCGTGGCCGTGACAATGCCTTTTGCTCAGCGGCTGGCATTCCAACGCGCGCTGTGGTAACGTTCCAACAGCGATTCGGGTGCGGATGAAAGCTCTTTCATGGGCACGCAGGCGGCGCTCAATAGACGGGACAAGTTTTTCGTGAAGGCTATTTTGAAAGCATCCCAATCAATAAAAACCCCCGTGCGGGTGATGGAGCCTTGCAGTAGCAATCCGTGGCGGTTGCGTTTTTGCGCGGCGCCGGCTAGCTTGCGGCCGGAGCTGTCGACGACATCGCCCGGGCTGGGTGCCATGAAGCAGGCGGGCAGGGCGCCCGCACGCGATTCCGTGCACAGCGCCAGACGTGCGGGTTGTCCGCAAGTTTTCAGCGCCTCTGCCAAGGCGCTGTGGATTTTCACGTAGGATTCCCCCGCCTTCATGCGGCAAAGCGGGTGGGCGAAAGGGATCACCAGCGCGTACGTCCAATCCTCGCGGTGGTCGACCACGCCGCCGCCGGAAGGACGGCGCACGGGTGTTGCGTGCGGGGGCGTTTGCGCGCGCGCGTCTGCAAATCGCTGGCCGTAACCAAACGTCCAGCAGTCCCCCGTCCAGCCGTAGTGGCGAAACCGCGCGCATTGCGGGCGCGGAAAATTTTCCAGCAGCGCGGTGTCGAGCGCCATGTTTTGCGCGGCCGTGCCGGCGGCATCGGGCAGCACGAAAAAGCAAGGCGGTGAATCGCAATCCGGCATCGCGTGCGGCGCTTTAAAAATCAACGCCTTTGACAAAGCGCTTGGGCGGCGCTTTTTTGGAGGAATTTTTCTCGAACCATGCGCGGCAGCTCTCGGATACCTGAAGCGTCTCAAGCTGCTGTTCAAAGGTGGGCGGTTGCGTTTTCACTTTGGAGGCCAGCGGTTGCAGGATGAGCGAAAGGTCGCCCACACGCTGCGCAGGCTCGTCCGCGCACTTGGCCTTTTTGATCAGATTTTCCGGCAGGCCGAAATGTTTTAGAACACACGCTGCCATTTCATAGGCGTTGAGCGCCTCCGCGCCCGCCCAGTGAAAAATGCCGTGCAGGTTCGGGCGCTCGCACAATTCGGTGACAAGGTCGCCGATATTGTCTGCCAACCCCGGTTGGCGGATTTCCTCGGTGTAAAAAACAGGCGTTTCGCCGGCCATGAGGCGGTTGAACAGCCGCTCGTGAAAACTGCGGTTGCCGCCCGGGGAGTTGCCGTTGGTCAGCGTGATGCGCAAGACGGTCGCCTCGTTGGCGCCGTATTTCAAGACCTCGCGCTCGCTTTCGAGTTTGAGGCGGCCGTATTCGGTGTTGGGGTGGGGCAGGTCGGTCGTGCGGTAGGGGGCGTGCTTGCCGCTGAACACCATGTCGGTGGAAAAATGGTAAAACCGCGCGCTGATGTGGTGCGCCAACTGCGCCAGCCGCGCGGGGAAGCCGACGTTCAGCGCGTGCACCAGCAATTCGTCCTGCCCCTGCATGAGCCGCTGGCTCGAATAGGCGGCGGCATTGATGATGACGTCGGGAAAATGGTCGAAGACCAGGCGCTCGAGCGCGAGCGGGTCGCGCAGGTCGATCTGGTATGACTTATGCGGGGGCGGCAAGTCCGGCTTGCGGTTAAAGCCCACGGCCATCACTTCAAAACCGCGGCGCATGGCTGCCTGCGCGACAGCGTTTCCAATAAGTCCGGTGGCTCCGGCCAACAGTATTTTCATGACGTCGGGGGTTTTTTAATGGGGAAAAATAAAAATTACTCGGCAAATTCGCGACGCAGCGCCTCGCCGTCGGCATCGACCTCGGGGGCGGGCTTGGGGGCGATGGCGCTGTCGTACTCGCTGTATTTAAAAGGCGTCCCAAAAACGGGCAGACCGCCCGAATCCTGAACCATTTCGCGCGCCTGAATCTGCGGCATCTGGGCGGCCTGACCCACGGTGTTGACGGGGCCGCTGGGCACGCCGCCTTCGGCCAGCGCTTTGAGCCAATGCTCGGCGTTGCGCGTTTTGAAGACGTCGGCCAGTGTTTGCCTAAGCTCTTTTTCGTGCTGCGTGCGCAGCGCGTTGGTTTTGTAGTTCGGGTGCGAAATAAGCTCCGGTAGCCCGAGCACCTCCATGGCGCGCATAAAGATCGCGTCGTTGGCGCAGCACACGGTGATGGGTTTGTCCGCGCATTCAAAGGTGTCAAAGGGCGTGATGCCGTGGTGGCGGTTGCCCACTCCCAAAATATCTTTGCCCTTGGCCAGCACATTCATGATGCCGCTTTCCAAAAGCGTCCACACGCTGTCGAGCATGCCGATGTCTATCCAGGTACCCTTGCCGGTTTTCGCGCGGCCGACCAGCGCCGCGCAAATCGCTCCAAAGGCGTAAATGCCCGCCGACAGATCGCACACGGGTATGCCCAGGCGCGTCGGCCCGCCGCCTTCTTTGCCCGTGAAGCTCATCGCGCCGGACACCCCTTGCATGACAGTGTCGTAGCTCGGCGTTTGCGCCATCGGCCCCGTCTGGCCAAAGCCGCTGATCGAGCACACGACCAGTTGCGAGTATTTTTTGATGAGTTGCTTGGGGCACAGCCCCAGTTTTTCCATCGTGCCCGGTCGGAAATTTTCCACCAGCACGTCGGCCTTGGAAAGAATGCGCTCGAACAATTTAAAATCCTCGATCTTCTTGAGGTTGAGCCGCAGGCTTTCCTTGCCGCGATTGATCAGGTGAAAATACGCGGATTTGCCGTTTTCGTAAAACGGCGCGAAGTAGCGCGATTCATCGCCCTTTTCGCGTTCGATCTTAATCACGCGCGCGCCGTTGTCGGCCAAATGCATGGTGCAAAAGGGCCCGCTGAGCACGTGAGTCATGTCCAAAACGGTGATGCCGGAGAGAGGCTTGTTCATAGGATGAAGGCAGTCTAGTAAGTTTTAAAACGAGACGCAAGAGGCGCGTGATAAATCGTCCGGGCGCCCGCGGCGCTTTATTTTGAAACCCTTCTTTCCAAAAAAAAATTTGCCAGCGTGCGTGCGGGCGGGTTTAAATAGTGTTCCATGGCAGAATCGACCAGGCCCACCAAATACACCTTTGTGACCGGAGGCGTTGTCTCCTCTCTGGGAAAAGGACTCACCTCGGCAGCCTTGGGCGCCACCTTGCAGGCGCGCGGGTTAAAAGTGGCGTTGCAGAAGTTCGACCCTTATTTGAATGTCGATCCCGGGATGCTCAGCCCGTTTCAGCACGGGGAAGTCTATGTCCTTAACGACGGCACGGAAACCGACCTGGACCTTGGCCACTACGAGCGTTTTACCGACTGCACGCTCACCAAAAACAACAGCCACACCTCCGGAAAAATTTACGAGGCGGTCATCCAGAAGGAACGCCGCGGCGATTACGAGGGCAAGACCGTGCAGGTCATCCCGCACGTCACCAACG
>JAKPNF010000031.1 GCA_029548565.1 Verrucomicrobiota bacterium | reverse complement strand
GTGCAATTGCCCGTCGCCATCTCATCTGCCACGATCATTCACGCACCCCAGCGTCCACAGGATGCGCAGCATCCGTCATAGAAGTTTTTTGGGATGGGGTGCGGGGAACCTTTTTTTCTAAAAAAAGGTTCCCCCGCATTCATTCTCAAACTTTTTTCTCATAACGTTCGCACCATTGTTTTGCCCAGGGGGAGAAGTCGCCGGTTTCGAGGTGTTGGCGGGCTTGGTGCATGAGGTCGAGGAAGAAGTGGATGTTATGGATGGTCAGCAGGGTGCAGGCGAGGATTTCGCCGGAGGCGACGAGGTGGCGCAGGTAGGCGCGGGAGAATTGGGTGGTGTAGTTTTGCAGGGCGGGTTCGAGCGGGGTGTTGTCTTCCTTGAAGCGTTCGTTTTTCAGGTTGATGGGGCCGTCGAGTGTGAAGGCGGTGCCGTGGCGGGCCAGGCGCGAGGGCATGACGCAGTCGAACATATCGGCGCCTAGCGCGATCATGCGCAGCAGTTGCGGGGGAGTGCCCACGCCCATGACGTAGCGCGGTTTTTCCTGCGGCAGGTGGGCGGCGGCGGCGTCGACTTGCTTGAGCATTTCTTCCTCCGGCTCGCCGACGGAAACTCCGCCGATCGCGTAGCCGGGCAAATCGAGCGCGGCCAGTTCCTGCGCGCAGCGCGCGCGCAAATCGGGGTAAAGGGAGCCTTGCACGATGCCGAGCAGGTGGCGCCCGCTTTCAAAAAGGCCGAGCTGCTTGGCGTGGGTTTGGCACTCGGCGGCCCAGCGCACAGTGCGCTGCACGGCCAGTTCGGCGCCGCGGTGTTCGCAGGGGTAGGGGGAGCATTCGTCCAAAACCATCGCGATGTCGGAGCCTAGTTCGTCCTGGATTTGGATGCATTCTTTGGGGCCTAGAAAAAATTTCGAACCGTCCAAGTGCGATTGAAAGTGAATGCCCTCATCGGTGATCTTTCGCAGCTTGGACAGGCTGAAAACTTGAAAGCCGCCGCTGTCGGTGAGGATGGGTTTTTGCCAGCCCATGAAACGGTGCAGCCCGCCCAGGCGTTTAATCAGCGCGGAGCCGGGGCGCAGGTTGAGGTGGTAGGTGTTCGATAAAATGATCTGCGCGCCGACCTCGTCCAACTGCGCGGGTGTGAGCGATTTTACGGTCGCCTGCGTTCCCACCGGCATGAAGGCGGGCGTTTGCACGACCCCGTGCGGCGTCGTCAGCGCGGCGCGGCGCGCGCGCGAGGCGGGATCTGTTTTATGGATGGAAAATGCGGGCACGGTTTTTATATAGCATGAGCGGTTGCGTGAAAAAAGACAATGCCGCGCGTGGCGCATTGGGTTTTGCCTTGCGCGCCGTTTTGCGCTTTTCTTTTATAAGGGAAATGAGCGAGGAAAAAACACTGTCTTTGTACACCGTCACGCTTTCCGCCGATCAGGCGGCCTCGCTGCGCGCGCTGCTGGAATCGCAAGGCTCGTGGCAACCGTACGAGGTGACGCACGCGGCCTTCGCGTTTAAGGGCGACAAGGTCAATGTTGTTTGCTACACAAGCGGCAAGGCGGTCATCCAGGGCAAGCGCACGCGCGAATTTGTGTCGGACACGCTGGAGCCTTTTGTCACGCTCAAGCCTGTGTTGGGTTATGAGGAAATCCACCACCCCGAGTGGTTCGAGACCCACGCCGGATTAGACGAGAGCGGCAAGGGCGACTTGTTTGGCCCCGTGGTGAGCGCCACCGTCATCGCGGACGAGTCGGCCATTAAAAAATGGCTCGTCGCGGGCGTGCGCGATTCCAAGAGCGTCTCCTCCGACGCCGCCGTGCTCAAGCTCGACAAACTGATCTGCGAAACACCGGGCGTCGCCGTCAAACGCATGCGTTTTGACATGCCCAAGTACAACGAGCTGTACAAAAAATTCGGCGGCAATTTAAACCGCCTGCTGGCTTGGATGCACGCCCGCACGCTGGAGGCCGCGCTCAAGGAAAAACCGGCCCCGCGCGGATTGCTCGACCAGTTCAGCACCCAGCCGCTCGTGCAGCGCGCGCTCAAAGACGTGCCGGAAAATTTTAATTTGGAAATGCGTACCAAGGCCGAGGACGACCCTGTGGTTGCCGCCGCCTCCATCGTCGCGCGCGCCGAGTACGTGCGCTCGCTGAAAGCCCTAAGCGAACAGGCGGGCGAGGAGCTTTTAAAAGGCGCCAGCGCCGCAGTGAAAGCGCAGGCCAAACGCATCGTCGAAAAAAAAGGCGCGGACGCGCTCGGCAATTTTGCCAAGCTGCACTTTCGCACGGCTTATGAGGCGCTGGGTTTGCCCGCGCCGGAAAAGAAACAGTGGGTGGCGCGCGGCAAAAAAGATTTACTCTAGTTTCTTTTCTCGTAGCGCCCGTCGGTGTGTTTGACGGCGCATTTTTTTAGCTCGAGCATGAGCAGCGTCGAGCTGCAGGTGGCGATGGGCAGGTTTGTCGCGGCGGCGATCTCGTCGGCGGTGCGCAGGGCGCCGGCTTCCAGTTGTTTTAGGATTAAAAATTCCGTTTCGCTTAAGTCGGCGATGGGCAGGGAGGATTGCGCGGGTGTTTGTGTTTTGCGAATCGAGCCTTCAAATTGCAGGGCTTCCAGAATGTCGTCCACGCCGGTGAGCAGCGTGGCGCCTTCGCGGA
>JAKPNF010000001.1 GCA_029548565.1 Verrucomicrobiota bacterium | reverse complement strand
CAGGACTGCGCTCTGAGCAAACTCTCGGTGGTTGGCACGATTGGCTACGAGTCCGCCCACGTTTTCCGTGGCGACAAGAAGACCAACAGCGCCATCCAGGCGAGCGTCGAAATGGGTTACCCCCTCGGTGGCGGTAACGTGTACGTCGGTGCTTGGACAAACCAGCCCTTCGATGCCGATTACAACAACGAAATCGACATCTATGTGGGCTACATCTACCCGGTCACCGATTCCTTGAAGATCGATGGCGGTTATATGTACTACTGGTACGCCAACGGCAATGCCTCGCCGCTGCTTCGCAGCAACGAGCTGCGCCTGGGCGCTGTCTATGACACCTCCGACGTGCTCAACGGCGTGAACATCAACCCGGCCCTGTACTACTACTACGACTGGAACAACGAGTCCCACACCGTGGAAGCCTCGCTGGCCTACTCGTGGGATCTGTCCGACCTGGTTGGCTGCGCGGGCCTGAGCCTCGACCCGAAGGTGTACGTCGGCTGGCTGACCTGTGGCAACCCCATGGGCGACCTGGCTCCGATTGACCCCGTCGGCAACTGGTACAGCGGCTTCTACTACGGCGCCAAGGTGAACCTCACCTACAAGCTCAACGACTACGTGAGCTTCTGGGGCGGCGTTCGCTGGGCCGGCCACACCTGGACCAACGAAGACTCCTCCAACCGCCAGTACATCTGGGCCGGTATGGGCGTGAACTTCGGCCTGTAATCCGAGTTTAAAAACTTGTTAAAAAACCGCCTGTTGCAAAACGGGCGGTTTTTTTTTGCCCGGATATCACAGATACCCGACACGAAGCATTGTCGCACATTTAGCCAACGCAAAAAAGCCCTCTCGTTATCGCAGCGCACCCTCCTCCCTGTCGGTGCGAAAAGGGCGCAGGGGGAGGCGGTTTTTGTTTTCGAGGGAGAGGATGGGGTTGATGGCCCAGCCGTAGCGCACGGCGGCGGGGGTTTTTATGGCGTGGGCGCGCACTTCGACGGTGCTGCCGTTGAGCCTCACGTCATCGGCCCAGAGCCAGGGGCCATTTTCGGCGCGGATGGCGAAGCCTTTTATTTCGGGGGTGCGCGAGCGCAGGCCATCGGCGTGCTCGAGGGTGATGATTATTTTGTCGCCGACGATTTTGTGGGCGGCGTACTGCGGCGAGCGGCAGAGCGATTTCTTTTCGTAGAGGTCGTTGAGGGCGAGGCCCGCCAAGCGGCTGCCGACTTCTTTTTTATTTGAAAAATGCCCTTCCTTGGCGTCGCCGATATCGACGGCGGTGGCCACGCCGGTTAGCGGCAGGGCGAGCACGGCTTGCTGTTGGTTTGCGGGGAACTCAGGTTGGCCAGCTCCACGTAATAAAAAGCGAACATTCGCCCGAAGCGCTCGCGGTAGCTGTTGAGCATGGCGGTGACCAGCTCGCCGTAAACTCGCGGATAGGGTTCATTGCTCTCGCCTTGAAACCAGATCATGCCCGCCAGACCGTAGGGTTCCAGCGGGTGAATCATGGCGTTGTACAGGCGCTTGGGCGCGGCGGGAGAGCTGGGCGTATAAACGGGGCGCGGTGCTTTTGCCTTGTTGGCCAGGCGCTCCTTGGGTGTTTGGTAGGTGGCCTCAAACGTTTTCAATTCGGCCTCGTAGCGGGCGAATTTTTCCTCCCAATTTTCAAGCGCGGCCTCGTGGCGCCGGTGCACGGTGGCGCCTGCCTGCGTGCTGTCGAGAGATTCCTTGCTCATCCAGGCCTCGACGGTCGTGCCGCCCCAACTGGCGCTGATGAGTCCTACCGGACGTGTGCTTTCGCGTAAAATTCTTTCGGCAAAATTCCAAGCGACGGCACTGCATCTTGCGACATTGGCGGGCGTGATCACTTCCCAGTAACCGACTTCACCTTCCACGTTGCTTTGCGGCGTGTCGGCTCCCACGCGCTTGACGCGGAACATCCGAATTTTCCCCTGCGCGGCGGCGGCTTCATCGCGGGCGGTTTGTTTCATCTGCTCGGTCATGACGGGGGCGCCCATCACCCAAAACATATTGGACTGCCCGCCGCACAGCCACACTTCACCGATGAGCGCGTTGGAAAAAGTCCGCGTATCTTTGCCGCTTTTGACGATCAGCTCGCCCACCAATCCCACAGGCAGTTCCGGCAACCGCGCGAGCCATTTGCCGTCTTTGTCCGCAAGCGCCGAGGCATTGAGGTCTGTCTTGCCCGCGACAAAATGAACCTGCACGCTGGCACCGGGCGCCGCCCATCCGAAAACGGGCGTGTCCTTGCCGCTTTGCAGCACGAGGTTGTCGCTGAAAATCGCGGGCAATGTCAACGGCTGTGCACACAAGCATCCGCAAACACACACGCCCAACACGAGGGATTTTAGCAGAGGTATTTTCATGAAACGCAATGGCTGGAAGGAATAAGTGAAAATCTCCGAAGGGCTTTTATTTATTCTATTTTTCCAGAAATTTAAAATTGCTTTTGGCCACGTCGCGTGCTGAAAAGTGGGCGATGTATTTGCCCGCAAAATAGTCCTTGTCCTCCAGCAGCTCGTCCAGGCGGTAAAGATTTTTTGGAACCAACCCGCCCGCCGCCAGCTCCGGCTCCAGCTCGCCGCCCTTCCAATAGAGCAGCCCGTTTTCGGGAATGTTTTTTCCCTCGTCGAATTTCAGTTTGCTTTTTATCCAGGAAATAAAAACGGGCAGCGCCGTGACCGCGCGGCCGGTCACAAAGTCGAAGCGCCCGGGCACGGTTTCCGCGCGCGCGTTGAGCGCGGTCACATTTTCCAGCCCGGCGGCGCGTGCGAGTTCCTCCACCGCGCGGATTTTTTTGCCGATGGAATCCACGAGCGTGAACTGCGCCTGCGGAAAAATCGCGGCCAGCGGCAGCCCGGGCAAGCCGCCGCCCGTGCCCACGTCCATGACGCGCGCCCCGAGCGCGGGCGCGAAAAAGCGCGCGGCGACCGCGCAGGGGGCGATGTGGCGTCGCTCAATGTTTTCAATATCCTTGCGCGAGACAAGGTTCACGCGTTCATTGATTTCGCGGTAGGCGCGCGCAAGCGTGTCCAGCCGCGCGGCGGCGGCGCTGTCGATGCGTTCGGGCGCAAGGGCGGTCCAATCCATTTATCCAGCTAAACAGGCTTTGATTCTAAAGGAAAATATTATTGAACGCATCAACATATCTTGATATATTGATATAAATATGAACCCGTCCGACTCCTCCCTGTATCCGCCGCGCGCGCGCGCCCTCGCCGAGGCGCTGCAGCGCCGCATCCTGATTTTGGACGGGGCCACCGGCACGCTGCTGCAGCAGTTTGGGCTGACGGAAAACGATTTTCGCGGCGTGCGCCTCAAAGACCACCCGCAGGATTTGAAGGGCGACAACGAGCTGCTGTGCCTGAACCGCCCCGACGTCGTGGCCGAAGTGCACCGTCGTTATCTACAATCGGGCGCGGACATCATCACCACCAACACCTTTGGCGCGACGAAAATCGGCCAGGCGGATTACGGGCTTTCGCATCTGGCGCGTGAATTAAATGTCGAAGCCGCCCGCATCGCGCGCGAAGCAGTCGCTCAATTTGAAAAGGAAAATCCGGGCAAGAGCGCGTGGGTCTTCGGCTCGATCGGGCCGACCAATCGCACAGCCTCGCTCTCGCCGGACGCCGAGCGCCCGGGCTACCGCGCGGTGACATTTGACGAGCTGCAGGAGGCCTACCTCGAGCAGGTCGAGGGACTGGTCGACGGCGGCGCGGACGCGCTCATTTTGGAGACGATTTTCGACACCCTCAACGCCAAGGCCGCGCTCTTTGCGATCGGGCGGTATTTTGAGGACAAGGCGCAGCGCCTGCCCGTCATTTTGTCGGTGACGATTACGGACGCGGCGGGGCGCACGCTCTCGGGGCAGACACTGGAGGCGTTTTGGAATTCCGTGCGCCATGCCCGTCCGCTGGCGGTGGGGATCAACTGCGCGCTGGGCGTCGAGCAGATGGCAGCGTTTGTCCAGCAACTCAGCGAATTGGCCGACTGCCATGTGTGCTGCTACCCCAACGCGGGGCTGCCCAACCCCCTAAGCCCGACCGGCTACGACGAGACGCCGGAACATTTTTCGCAGGCGATGGCCGCCTTCGCCGACAAGGGGTTTTTGAATATCGCGGGCGGCTGCTGCGGCACGCTGCCCGAGCACATCGGCGCGCTGGCACTCGCGCTCAAGGACAAGCCGCCGCGCAAGACGCCCGCGATAAAACCCGCCCTGCGTTTGAGCGGGCTGGAGGCGCTCACCCTCGAAGACGGCGCGCCCTTTCAGATGGTCGGCGAGCGCACCAACGTCATGGGTTCGCCCAAATTCAAAAAACTCGTGCAGCAAGGCGACATGGCGGCGGCGCTCGAGATCGCGCGCCAACAAGTGCAAGGCGGGGCGAACATCATCGACGTGAATTTCGACGAGGCGCTGCTCGACGGCCAAGCCTGCATGACGGAATTTTTGAACCTCGTGGCCGCCGAGCCGGACATCGCGCGCGTGCCGCTGATGCCGGACTCATCGGACTGGAACGTGCTCGAGGCCGCGCTAAAATGCGCGCAGGGAAAATCGCTGGTCAACTCCCTGAGCCTGAAGGAAGGCGAGGAGCTTTTCCTTGAGCGCGCGCGGCTTTGTCGGCGTTACGGCGCGGCTGTGATCGTGATGGCGTTCGACGAAAACGGCCAGGCCGTCACCCGCGAGGAAAAAGTGCGCATGTGCAAGCGCGCCTACGACCTGCTTGTCACGCAGGCCGCCTTCGACCCGCAGGACATTGTCTTCGATCCCAATGTGCTGACGGTCGCCACCGGAATGCCCGAGCACGAACGCTACGCGCTGGATTTTATCGAGGCGATACCCGAAATAAAAAAGCAGTGCCCGCACGCGCGCGTCAGCGGCGGCATCAGCAATGTCTCCTTCGCCTTTCGCGGCAACAACGTTGTGCGCGAGGCCATGCACAGCGTCTTCTTGTTCCACGCGATAAAAAACGGCATGGATTTAGCGATCGTCAACGCCGGGATGCTCGCCAACTACGACCAGATCGAACCCAAATTGCGCGCGCTGGTCGAAGACGTTTTATTATGCAAACGCGCGGGCGCGACCGACGAATTGCTCGAGTACGCGCAGACGCTCAAGGGCGCCCAAAGCACAAGCGCCGGCACGCAGCACGCAGCCCCCCAGTGGCGCACGCTGGGCGCCGAAGAGCGCCTGCGCGAGGCCATGGTGCGCGGGCTGGACACCTTTATCGAGGACGACCTGGCCGAACTGCTCGCGCAGGGCAAGGAGCCGCTCGCGCTCATCGAAGGCCCGCTGATGGACGGCATGAAGCAGGTCGGCGCGCTCTTTGGCGAGGGAAAACTTTTTCTGCCGCAGGTCGTCAAAAGCGCGCGCGTGATGAAACGGGCGACCGCCTTTTTGCAGCCGCACATCGAGACGGGCAAGGCGCACGGCTCCACGCATCGCGCAAAAATCCTGCTGGCCACCGTCAAGGGCGACGTGCACGACATCGGCAAAAACATCGTGGCCGTGGTGCTGCGCTGCAATAATTTCGAGGTGGACGACCTCGGCGTCATGGTGCCCTGGCAGACGATTTTGCAGCGCGCCAAGGAAACAAAGCCGGACATCATCGCCCTCAGCGGCCTGATAACCCCCTCGCTCGAGGCCATGCGCGAGGTCGCCGCGCAGTTGCAGCAAAACGGCTTTTCAACACCGCTGATGGTCGGCGGAGCCACCACCAGCGCGCGGCACACGGCAATAAGGCTCGCGCCCGAATACCCAAGCGCTCTGGTCACACAAACCGGCGACGCCTCGCAGATGGCACAGCTGTGCATGGCCCTCACCGACGCGCGCAAAAAACAAACCGTTTCCGAAATTTTAAGCGAGCAGGCGCTCATGCGCGCCGAGCATGCCGCCACGCAAAAACCCACGCTGCTTCCACTCGAACAAGCGCGCGCGCAAGCGCCGCAATGGACGCAGGAAAACGTGCCGGCCGAACAACTGGGCGAGCGGATTTTTTCCGAAGTGCCGCTCAAGGAACTCATACCGCTGATCAACTGGCCGGCCTTTGTGCACGCCTGGGGAGTCAAACGCAAGCACGGCACCCACTGCCAGTGTGGCTGCTCGGAAAATCCACGCGAAGACCTGCTGGCCGACGCGCGTGCGCTACTCAACCGCGCCGAGACTGAAAACCGTTTTCACCCCCGCGCCGTCGCCGCCCTGTGGCACGCCCAGCGCCGCGGCGACGATGTGGCCGTTTTTTCCGACCGCGCCCTCACGCAAGAGCTCGGCGTTTTCCATTTCCTTCGCCAGCAAATCCCCGCGCAAAACGGCGGCCAAAAATGCCTGGCCGACGCCGTCGCCCAAGAAGGCGGCGTGCTCGGCGGCTTTGTCGCCACCGCGGGCTGCGAAGCCGCCGCCTGGGCTGCCGAGTTCGAAAAAAGCGGCGACCCCTACAGCGCCCTGCTCGCCCAAACCCTCGCCGACCGCGTGGCCGAAGCCCTCTCCCAATGGCTCCACCAAAAAATGACCGGTGCCCTGGGCATTCGCCCCGCCATCGGCTACCCCAGCATCCCCGACCACACGGAAAAGCAAACCCTCTTTAAACTCCTAAACGCCACGAAGCACACCGGCGTGACGCTGACAGAAACCTGCGCCATGTCCCCCCTAAGCTCCGTCTCCGGACTGTACCTGCCCAGCAAAGAAGCCTCCTACTTCCACGTCGGCGAAATCGCAGACGACCAATTGCGCGACTACGCCGTTCGCAAAAATTGGGATTTGGAAAAGGCGAGGAAATGCGGGGAAAACTTTTTCTGAAGAAAAAGCCTTCCCCGCACCCCTTTCAAAAAGACTTTTATGACGGATGCTGGCGCATCCTGAAGGCGCGAGAGTTTTGTGTGCGCAAGGCGGTATTTTTTATCCCATCGTCGCTTCCACGCCGATCCCGTCGAGTTCCTTCAACCAATGTTCTTTTTGCTCCTCGTCCGGTGTTTTTGTTTTTAGATCCGGCAGCGGCATTCCCACGTCCGCGTATTTTGTGTTGCCTATGTCGTGGTAGGGCAAAAGGTCTATTCCTTGCAAGCCCTTCAGGCGCTTGGCTTGCGCGCGCAGGGCCGTGAAATATTCGGGCGTGTCGTTGACGCCGGGCACCAGCGGGCAGCGCAGGCGCACGGGGGCGGCGGTTTTTTCCAGAAAGGCCAGGTTTGTTTGTATCCATTTTGTGGATATTCCTGTCAGGCACTTGTACCCGTCGCTATCGGCGGCTTTGAAATCGAACAGGTACAAATCCACCAGCGGGGCGAGCGCGGCGAAGCGTTCGGGTTCCAAGTGGCCGGAGGTATCCAGGCAGGCGTGGATGGCTTCCTTTTTCGCCAGCACCAAAAGCGCGCGGCAAAAGGCGTACTGCGCGGTGGGCTCGCCGCCGGAAATGGTCATCCCTCCGCCGCTGCTCTCGTAGTAGGCGCGGTCGCGGGTGACTGTTTGCATCACCTCGTCGGCGCGCATCACTTGGCCGTAGCGTTTGCCGCCCTTGCCGGTCTGGATTTCAAAACGTTGGGATTCCGGGTTGTGGCACCACGCGCAGCGCAGCGGGCAGCCCTTTAAAAACACGGCCGTACGGATGCCCGGCCCGTCGCGCATGGCAGCGCGCTGGATGTCGAAGACGATGCCCGTTTCGGCGCATTCGGGCAGGTCGCACGGCGTGGGGTTCATCGGTCTATTCGTTGAGCGTTCGGGCAAGAATGTCAAGCTGCACATCGCGGTCAAGTTCGACAAAACGCATGGAAAAGCCGCCCACGCGCACCATGAGGTGCCCCCATTTTTCCGGCTCGCGCATCGCCGCCTCCAAATCCTTGCGGCTGACTACCGTGATCATCGCCTGCGATCCCCCCTGCTTCCAGTACGCGCCCATGAGCGCCTTCAGGCGCGGCAGGTCGCGCCCGAACAGCGAGGGGGCGAATTTCATGTTTTGCACGCTGCCGGCGTGCACGTCGCTGTCCAGCTTGAGCAGGGAATTTAGAAAGGCCGTGGTGCCCGAGCGGTCCATCCCCGCGCTGGGGTTGTTGGCGTTGGAGAGCGACTCGCCTTGTTTGCGTCCGTCGGCCGTCGCGCCGGTGAAGCGCCCCAGCAGCGTGTTGGCCCAGTTGTTGATGATGACGACCAGATAATGATCCAGCCTCGCTTCTTTTGCATGGGAGGAAGCGGACAGGCAGACTTGCTCGTGCACACGGCGGGCCATCGCGTCGGCTGCCTCGTTGTCGTTGCCGAATTTTGGGGCGCGTAAAAGGTCTTCGCGCAGCGCCTGCGCGTTTTCAAAGTCCGCATCGAGCGCTTTCTTGAGCTGGGCGAGCGTGTATTTGTTTTTTTGATACACCCGTTGCTTGATCGCCGTCAGCGCGTCCGAGCAGGTGATATTGCCGTAGGTCTCGTTCGTGCCGGAAAGGTAACGCACCCCTCCCTCGAGCAGGCCGCGCCCGCGCTCCAGGCAGTCGTCGTACAACAAACTGATGAACAAAAACGGCAGCGTCTGCCCCACCACGTCGTACTGGATTTTTTGCACGAACGCCCCCGCGCGCATCAGCGCGTCCACGCGGCGGGCGTACAGGTCGAAAAACGCGTCAAAGGTCTTGGCCTGCTTCGGTTTTTTTACGGCATAGGCCAGCGTGCGGTTGAGGATTTCCGGCAGATTGATGATGGCGTTGGGCGTGGCGACGCTTTGGTTTAAAATCATCGTCTCGCCGCAGCCGTAGGGCAGCCATTGCAGAGCAGTCTGCTCGTCCAGCCCGTGGGCTTTCATCACGTCGGCAACCGCGCGCTCGTCGTTGTACAGAATCGGAAAAGTGCAGCCCGCGCCGATCACCTCGAGCGCCTTCTCGTACAACACGGGGTTTTGCCCCTCGTAAAAACGCAGCGAAAGTTGCGGCTGGTTGAGGCGGTTGCGCAAGACGGCCTCCATCGCCAGCACTGCGAAACGGTCGGCGTCTTCCTCGTACTGGCGGCCTTTGCCGCCGACCATGACGCGGTTGTCAAAGCGATTGTCGTAGGCGTGCATCAGCTTGAACAGCGATTGCAACAAAACGGTGGCTGCTTCTTCCGTCAACACGCCGCGATCCAAATCCTCCGCCAAAAAGGGTCCCAAATCTTCGTCCAGCCGCCCGTAATTCCACACGCCCGCATGCAGCGAATACAGCCACATGAGTTGGCAGGCCTGACGGAAGCTTGTCGGTGCTTTTGTTTGCAGGTGCTCAAGGTCGTCGGCGACTTGGGCGAAGGCGTTGCGGTCGGCCACGCTCAATGTCTGCCCGGTCAGTCGCGCGCGGATATCCTGCTCGTAACGGCGCATGCTTGAGACCAGCACGCCGAGCGCCGCGTGAAAACCTTGCGCCAGCGCGCCGTCGGGCTGCGGGCTGCGCGCGGCGATTTGCTCGCGCAGGCCGCCGATGCCCAGCTCCAGCAGTGTCTCGTACGAAAATTGCAGCCCCGCGATGCGGTATAGCGGAAAGGTCTCGCCGGCTTCCCACGCCCACTCATCGCTGGGCATGAGCTCTTGCAACCACGCGGGAAAGGCCTCGCGCACCTTCGTCTGCGTGCGGCGCGGTTGCCAAAATTCTATGAGCGCGCGCGCCTTTTCGGCCGACTGCCCCGTGTATTTTCCGTTGCCCACATCGCGCGTGAGCTCGCGGATCGGGCAGCTATAGCCGACCCCGACCGCCTGCGGGCCGACCGCCACCTTCGGGTACGCGATGCGCCCGGCCAACAAGTCGCCCGGCTGCATCGGCACCAAAATATGGGGAAACTGAAAGGCGACCATCGCCGCCTCGCGCGCGGCGGGCGGCTCATTTTCCACCGCGCGATAACGCTGCGTGAACGCCAGCTCGTAATCAAACAGCTGCGGGTACTCGCGCGTGTAAAACGGACTTAAGTCTGCTTGCGTGGCGATATGCCTTGGCGAAATCATATCCCCATGATATTACTATTTCCGTATATTTTCTTGCTCGAAAATGGCAATTTTTGGCTGTTTTTTGATTTTATTTACTCCACTTTATATATATCAATAAAACGAACAATCAAAGGTTTTTCGCCTTTCTCGTACCACAAGTCCACGCGGTTGGGCCCGTCCTTGATGAGCGAGGGCGGGAAGCTGAACGCCAAAAATTGTTCCGGCTGGCCGAAGCCCGCGCGGATCTCGCCCGCGTCAAAGGGGTACAGCTCGCCGTCGAACTTGATGGGCTTGATCTCACGCTCGTTGAGACGCACGCGCCACTTGCCGCGAAAGATGTCTTTCGCCGGGTCGTTCTCGCCGAGGCCGCGCTCATTTGTAGCTATAACCTGGATACGCAGGCGCCCCTCCCCGCGGTTGCCCATCGGCAGCATGTCCATGGTAAGCGTGGCGTCTGCCTTGGGAGCCATCACGAGCGCGCGGGACGCTATCTGCCCGCCGTTGGCTTCGGGATTATAGTAGTAGTAAGGCGGGGCGTCTTTCACGCCCTCGGGGGAACGCAAGGCGCTCAGCCACTCGAAAGGCGGCTCGCAAAACGGCCCGCGCATCTCGCGTGCGGAGCCGAAGGGGCGGTAGTAGACAAAGTTGAAAAAGCTCACCCCGTCCGCCCCGCGCGCGTAGGCGATGCGCGCGGTGTTCTCGAGCACCTCTTTGGTGCTGCGGCGAAAATTCGCGTTGTCGCCGCCACCGGCGGTCACCTTCCAGGTGGCTGTCGTCATCGTCAGCTCCAGCACGATGCTGGCCTTGGGCACGAGCTTGCGCAGCTTGGCGATCGGCGTTTGCTGCGTGGTGCAATAGGAATTCGACAAATTAAAAATGTCCACGCCCGCCGCGTAAAAGGCAACGGGGTCTATCCCGAATTGCTCCCACTGTTCGTCGGAGACGGGGATGCGCACGCTTAGATAACGGTACTTTCCGTTCTTGGACGAGGCATCGAGCGCCTTGCGCACGTCGCCGACAAATTTCGTCATGATTTTTTTGGCCTGCTCGCCGTCGAAACCCGGTTTGAAATAAGACGCCCAGCGCATGAAGTCCAACTCGATGCCTTCCAGCTCGTAGTTTTGGCACAGTTCCTCGATGAGCTTGAGCTTGTAGGCGGGCACCTCGGGGTGTGCCCAGTCCTGCACGCGAAGGCGCGAGTTGCGGTCGGCCGGCTCCCCGATGAGAAACTGCGGGTTTTCCGAGTAAAAGCGCGCGAACGACATCGCGTAGCGCCCCTGCTTGGGGCCTTTTTCAAACGCCTTGTCCAGCGCGTGCACGTCGTTGAGCCGCACCGAGACGAAGGCCGCGCGGTTGTGCGAGCGCACCTGGTCGGTGAAGGCTTTGACCATGTCGTTGCCCGCGCTGACGTAGTTAAAATACGCCCCGCTGGGAGTGGCCTCGTAAAAATCGCTGAACCATTTCAAATGCTCGTCCAGCGGGATGACCTTGCTCGGCCACCAGGGCAGCCAGCCCATGCCGGGCTGCAGCAACTGGGCGTCCATGCCCTCGACGGCCGCCTCGTCGACGCTGGCGCGTATCATGTCGTCTGTCAGCTCGCGGTCGCCCGGGCCGTGATAAGGGCTGGTGCACGACAGGATGTTCGTCGTGTCGTTGGAAAACAGCATGCGGTAGGGCGCCTTGGGGCGCTCGGGCGCGGCAGCTTGTATCCATGAAATAAATACAAAGGCCGACAAGGCGATCAGGGACAGGGGCTTTTTCATAACCAAATGAAGGGAGTTGGCTGGTTGAAGGGAGATGGGTGGTTAAAAAAACGCGCCGGATCTTTTTGCGAAAAATCAGGCGCGCTGCTTGAAAAATTTATTTTTCCGTGAACATGCTGGCGCATTGGCCGGGGATCTCGAAGGTGGCGCCCGTGTTCACCCAGCTGCCGTCCTCGAGCTTGTACACGGCCAAGTCGCCCAAGCCGAAGCGCCCGGCCAGCACGTACTTGCCGTCGGGCGAGAAGCCCGCGGCCTGCTGCACACCGCCCACGTCGAGCGGCTGGCGGCCGGAGAGGTTTCCGTCCTTGCCCAGCTCGAACATATACACGCGCCCGGGTTGGCCATACCATTTTTTGTCCTTGGCAGAAGTGTTGGCGCCATCAAAGCAGCTGACGGAGATCCATTTCTCATCGGGCGAGACTTCCAAGCCCTCGGCAATGCGGCCGATATTTTTCTCGACGGATGAAACACCCCACTGGCCGTCCTTGCCTTTTTCGAGCGTGGCGATGATGTTGACGAGCGTGCAGCTGATCAGCGCGCGCTGGCCACCGTGAATGAAGTGGATGTCGTACACATTATTGGGCGTAGGCAGCGTCTGGATTTCCTTGAGCGAACCGTCGGCCTGCACGTCGAAAACCAGTATGGCCGGGCGCGTGTGCAACGAGGCCAGCGCGGTTTTGCCGTCGGGTGAAATGGCGACCATCGAGACATTGTCGTCCGGCTCGGCGATCTTCTGCTTGCCCTCCAAAACGAGTTTGTCGCCGTCAATTTTGTAGCGCGCGACAATGCCCTCGCGCCGCACAGCCACATACGCACGCTCACCGCCCGGGGCGAAAACGACTGCCGTGGGCTCCAGCCCCACTTCCTGCTGATCGAGTACCTTAAAGCCTTTTTCGGGACACACGGCCAAAAGCGTCAGCAAGTTTCCGCCCGTGAGTTTCGTGGGATCGGCGGGGTCGACCTTCATCGACTGAGTGACCAGCACCTTGCCCGCGCCGTTGCCCGCGATAGCCGCCGGCGGCCCGACGACGCTGCACGGCACATTGTCCATGTGCCAAGCCTTCGGCGGAAAGGTGGAAAAATCAAACGCGCTGACCGCGCCCACGCGCGCACCCTCGCGCACGCCCATCACGCCTTCCCTATAATAGGTGTTTTGGTCGTCTGCGACGAAGACCCACTGAGGGGCGGCGCACAGGGGAGTTATACAAGCAAGCAGGAGGAGGCGGGTGGGGATAGTCATAATGTACAACACAATACCCGGAGCTTTCGCGGGTCAATTCAAAAGACAAACAGTGCGGCGTACGGTACAGCTGCTGTCGCTAAGCTAAACGGCTCTAGAATGGCGACAACGGCTAAATTACATTCGAAAGAATATCTCGTTGGCTATTCTCTTGGTGCTTCTTTTACGCGACCACCGTGCGCGAGGGCTGGGGATCTCCGCCCAGGCGGATGGCTTCTATTTGCCTGAGTTCTTGCGGTGAGAATTGGGAATTGCCCGCGGCCGCCAATTGTTCGTCGAGTTGTCCAACGTTGCGCGCGCCGGTGATGACACTGGTCAGTTGCGGGAAATGCAACAGCCAGGACAGCGCCATCTGCGCGAGGCTCTGCCCGCGCGAGCGGGCGATTTTTTCAAAGGCCGCGATTTTTGGCTGCTCGGTAAGCGCGCGCTGGTACAGCGGCGAGTCCGCGCCCTCGCGCGCGGCGCGCGAGTCGGCGGGAATGCCGCCGGCATAACGCTCGGACAAAAGCCCCTGCGCCAGCGGGCTGAAGGCCACAAAGCCGATCCCCAGGTTTTCCACCGCGTCCACCACATCTTCGCTGCGCGATTGCAGCAGGTTAAAAAGCCCCTGATGAACCAGGCACGGCACGCCCGCGCCTTTGAGCAGGCGGCACGCCTCGGCGCTTTGCGCGGCAGTATAGTTGGAAATGCCCGCGTAGAGCGCCTTACCGCTTTTGACGGCAGTCTCAAGCGCGCCCATGGTTTCTTCCAGTGGCGTGTCCGGGTCAAAGCGGTGCGAGTAAAAAATATCCACGTAATCCAGCCGCAGGCGCTTGAGGCTCTGGTCGAGGCTGGCCAACAGGTGCTTGCGCGAGCCGCCCTGCCCGTAAGGCCCCGGCCACATGAGATGGCCGGCCTTGCTGGAGATGACCAATTGGTCGCGCAAAGAGAAAAATTCCTTTTCCAGCAGCGCGCCAAAACGTTCCTCGGCGGCACCGGGCGGCGGGCCGTAATTGTTGGCTAGGTCGAAATGTGTGACGCCCTTGTCGATCGCCCGCGCGATGACGGCGCGCGCTTGGGCGGGTTCGGCCCCATCGCCGAAATTTTGCCACAGTCCCAGCGAAATTTCAGGCAGCAGCAAGCCGCTGTGCCCGCAGCGCCGATAAGGCATCGTAGAGGTATCCATGCCCCCAAGGATAATTCAAGATCGCCCCGCGCACAAGCCGCGCAGCAAAAGAGATTGCGTTGAAAAGCGCGGAGGTGCTACCTTAGGGCTTCCCGTTAACCCTAAAAAGTGTCCCCATGAAAAACCTTCCTCCCTTCTCGCGCCGTCGTTTTTTGCAGGCGGCCGCCGTCACTTCCGCCGTGCTGAGCCTGCCGCTGGCGCGCGCACAGAATAAAAATGGCGCAAACAAAGAGCGTTACGACAAAAAACTTTTTATCCCCGCGGACAAGCCGCTGCGCCTGGCCGCCGTGGGCTGCGGGGGCATGGGCGCGGGCGACATCACCAGCCTCATGAAAGAAAACGAGCGCGGCGAAAACGTGCAGCTTGTGGCGCTGTGCGATGTCGACGACACGCGCGCCCAAAAGACCTTTGACCAATACCCCGACCTGCCGCGCTTCAAGGATTTTCGCGAGCTGCTCCAAAAGATGGGCGACCGGTTCGACGCCGTGACCGTCTCGACGCCCGACCACATGCACTTCCCCATCGCCATGACGATGATGCAGGCCAAAAAGCACGTCTATGTGCAAAAGCCGCTGGCCCACACGATCGGCGAGGTGCGACTGATGAAAAAACAAGCCTGGGACAGCGGCGTTGTCGCGGCGATGGGCAACCAGGGGCACGCCAACGAGGGCACGCGCCTGCAGTACGAGTGGATACGCTCGGGACTGATCGGCAACGTGCGCGAAGTGCACGCGTGGACCAACCGCCCGATCTGGCCGCAGGGCGTGGAGGATTGGTACGAAGCGCAAGACATCCCCGAGGCGCTCGACTGGGACTTGTGGCTGGGCGTTTCTCAAAAACGCGACTACAACGCTGCCTACGTGCCCTTTAAATGGCGCGGTTATTTTGAATGGGGGGCCGGCGCCATCGGCGACATGGCCGTGCACACGCTGGACGCCATCTTTAAGGCGCTCGATTTAAAGGGCGACTGCCGCGTCAGCGCCGAGACGGACGGCATGACCGAAATTTCCTGGCCCAAGGGCGCGAAGGTCACCTTTGAATTCCCCGAACGCGACGGGCGCGCGCCCCTGAAACTCGTGTGGTTTGAAGGCTCGATGAAACCGCCGCGTCCCGACGGCCTGGGCAAAGACGAGGAAGGCAAAGATGCCGTGCTCTCGCCCACGGGCGGTTCCGTTTATTACGGCGACAAGGGCGTTCTTTACAATTCCCATTCCCACAACAACGCAGCCCCGCGCCTGCTGCCGGAAGCGGCCATGGCCGCCGCCAAGGCCGACGGCCTGCTGCCGCCCAAAACCCTTCCCCGCGCGCCTCGCGGCAACGCTTATCACCAGTGGATCAAAGCCTGCCGCGGCGAATTGGAAAGCACCTCTGATATCGGTGACAGCGCCGCCGAGATCACGGAACTGGCGCTATTGGGCAACTTGGCCATGCGCGCGGGCAAACCCATTGAGTGGGACAGCAAAAACGCCCGCGTCAAAGGAATGCCGGAGCTGGACGCGCTCATCAACAAAAGCTACCGCAAGTTTTAGCACCGCGTTTGAGAATTGGCAGACGGCGAATTCCTGCTTCTTTTTTATTCCTCTTGCGGCGGCGGGCGCAATGTCAGCGTCGCCCACAACACGCGGCGCCCGTTGGTTTCGTCCACACGCACATCGGCGTTGGGGCCTTCGAGAAAAACGGTGTCGCCGCGGGCGGGCATGCGCTCCAGCGCGTCCATCACCAGCCCGCCGAGCGTCGAGACTTTTTCGCTCTCGAAGGGGCGGTTGAAGCGTTCTTCCAACTCGTGCAGCGGCGCCAGCCCCGATACACGGAAACGGTTGGGATCGGGCAAGGGGATGACAAAGATTTCCTGAGCGGTGTCGAACTCGTCGCGGATCTCGCCGACGATCTCTTCAATAACCCCGTCGAGCGTCACCACGCCCGCCGTGCCGCCAAACTCGTCGGTCACCAGCGCCATGTGCTGCTTGTTGCGCAACAGTTTTGTCAGCGCGTTGTCCAGCAGTTCGGTCGAAGGGATACGCAGGATGTCGCGGCGCAGATTTTTCAGCGGCACACAGTCGTCCGCGCCTTGAAAAATGTCCTTGATGTGAATCAGCCCCACGCAGTGGTCAAGGTCGCCCTCGCACAGCGGGAAGCGCGTGTGGCCGCTTTTTTTCGCGCGCTCGAGCTGCCCTTGCAGCGGCAAATTCACATCGAGATAAATCACGCGGTTGCGCGCCAGCATGATGTCGGAGACATCCAGCTCGTGCAGACCCAGCGCGTGCTCGATGATGGCGCGCACCGTCGGCGTGAGTTGCGCGGCGTCCGCGCCCAGCAAACTGGCCTGACGCTCGATATCGAGCACCTTGGCGGAGCTTTTCTCATCGAGCTTGAACGGCTTTTCGAAAACGCGCGCGATTTTTTCCAGAAAATTCAAAACCGGCGAGCACACAAACACCCACAACGAAACCGGCCAGTCCAGCCGTTTCAACACACCCGCCGGATGCGCCAGCCCCACCGCCCGCGCGATGCGGAAGGAAAAAATTTGTAGCAGCGCGACCGACGCGATCATCAACAGCACAACCAGTGCGACAAAGAGAGCATCGGGCATATTATCGAGCGTTTGCGTGCGCACCAAGAATACGAACAGCAGCACCCCAAACAGCGACGCGCAAGCGCCATAAATGACAGTACACAGCAACACGCCAAAATGAATGGCCTTTAAAAACCGTTCCGTCGCGCCCAGACGCTTTTGCAATTTTTTGTCGGCGCGCGCCTTTGCGAGAATCGCCTCATCGAAGGTGGTGCGCAGTTTGACCAGCGCGTATTCGCTGGCCATCAGTACCGCGCAGACAGCGGCGCTTGCAAAAATCAAAACGAGCAGCGTGATAAAGACAGGGGTCATGATCATCGCGCACCTCCCGCATTAAGCCCGCTTTTAAGCAACTCCAAAAAGCGCGTGTTTTGCTCGGGCGTGCCGACGGTCACGCGCAGGTATGGATCCAGCCCATAGGGTTTCATCGTGCGCACAATCACGCCGTTTTTTAGCAGGTATTGCGCCAAGTCAAACGCGTTGTCGCCCACTTTAAAGAGTAAAAAGTTCGCGTCGCTGGGAACGGTTTGAAGGCCGAGCGACTCCAATTCCCGCCCAAGCTGCACAAGCCCCTGCGCGTTCATCGCGCGCGCTTTTTCGACAAACGCGACATCGTCCAGGGCCGCGCAGGCGGCCGCCTGCGCCAGTGCGTTGACATTGAACGGCTGGCGCGCGCGCTGCACCAGTTGCACGAGTGTCTGCGGCCCGTAGCCGTAACCCACGCGCAGCCCGGCCAAGCCGTAGATTTTTGAAAACGTGCGGCAGCACAGAATCGGGCGGCCCTCGGCAATCAGCGGGCGCAAGTCCGGCGGGTTGTCCATGTACTCGGCGTACGCCTCGTCAAAGCACAGGATGACGTGCTCGGGCAACGCGCGCGCGAACGCCAGGATATCTTCGGTTTTATTGACGCCGCCGGTCGGGTTGTTGGGATGCGTGAAAAAGACGATTTTTGTGCGCGGGGTGATTGCGTCTTTCATCGCGTCCAGATCATGGGAAAAATCCTTTGTCATCTCAACGCCCACGGCCTTGGCGCCGGCCAGGTGTGCCACGAGTTTATAGACGATGAAGGCGTATTTGCCCATGACAACCTCGTCGCCTCTTTCCAAAAATGTGCACGCGAGCAAATCGATGATGTCGTTGGAACCGTTGCCGAAAATGAGCTGCGACTGCCCTATCCCCCAGTAGAGCGCGACTTTTTCCGAAAGGTCGTAGCAGCCCGCGTCAGGGTAAAGGTTAAGCTCGTCCAGCACCGCGCGCACGGCGGCGAGCGCCTTGGGGCTGGGGCCAAGCGCGTTTTCGTTGGAGGCCAGCTTGATCACCGCCTTGGGGTCCAACCCGTAGGCGCGCGCCACGTGGCTGATCGGTTTGCCGGCCTCGTACACCGGCTGTCCCCGGATCTCCTGCCGGGCTAAATCTTCAATATTCATTGATTGAATGATCATTTTACTTAAGAAATCCCCCGCATGCAAGCCGAGCGCGACGACCAATGTCGCAATAGCCCCCCCCCCCCCC
>JAKPNF010000160.1 GCA_029548565.1 Verrucomicrobiota bacterium | reverse complement strand
CGCCCTGGTTAGGGCAGCGCGCGCTCTGGCACACCGTATGCAAGCACTGCCCGCTCAACGTCGAGCGGACTTTTCCATAATCGGCACTCAAAGAAACTTTACCAGGCCGCAACCACGCGGGCTTTCGCTGCTGCATCACTCCATCAAACCGTGTCGTCCCGCTTTTCTCAAACAAAAAGCCGCCCTCGAAACGAAAGCGGCTTTTGAAAACGAAGCTGCGAAAGAAATTTTATTTCCGGCGACGCGCGCCGGCGGCGATAGCCAGCAAGCCCAGCAGCGCGGCGGCGGCAGAGGGTTCGGGGATATTATAGGTCAGGCGCAGGATGTCGTAGTCTCCTTTTACGGCGTCGAGCACTTGCTCGATGCTGACAGTGAAGTCGCCGCTTAATACATCGTCCACGTACACATTGAGGCTGCCGGCCAACGTGATGCTGTCGGAGTAGAAGATGTCGAAAATATCGCCGTCTTGCAGGACGTAGCCGTCCATCAGGTTGAGGTAAATGGAGGTGCCGTCCTCAAAGTTGGCGGAAGCCTCGGCATAAGCGGTGCCGGTGCCCAGAAGATCCCAGTTGCTCTTGTCCTCCAGCGTGCGCCAATAGACAACGTCGTGCTCGCCCGCGCCAGTGCCCTTGACGTCGATCGTCATACGGCCGGTCGCTTTTTGCGTGTAATTCAGGCCGGACACGGCCGTCGAGGAAGCGCTGGTCGTCCCCGAATGCTCGCGCATATAGCTGTAGAGCATGGTCGTGCTGATGGAGCCGTCGTTGGCGGTGGGGTTGAAATCGCCGCCGTTGTTGACCAAAGACATATTGATGACCGAAACGCTCAGACGCCCGCCCGTCCAGTTAAACTGGGAGTCCTGGCCGGCGATGCTGCTTGTGTTGGCGCCCAGAGATATGCCGGCAGCGTAGCTATTGTTCAGGGCGTAAGAAATAGTGGGCACAATCATCAATTCTCCGCCCGAAAGATTGTAGATACCCCGCCCGGTCACCGCGGCATTGGAGAAAACCACGCAGGCCGCGGCGTTCGTCATCTGAAAAAGGCCGCCCGTTTGATTGAACACCCCCGTGCCCAGATCAGCCTCGGTCTGCCCCGTGAGATAAGTGGTTGAGCCTTTCACACTGAGGGTTCCACCGGTAATACTAAAGGTGCCGGTGCCGCCCGCGGCCGCAATGCGCACGCCGTAAAAGGAATTATTCATTTGCATCAGGCCGCTATTAATGTTGATCTGCCCGCCGGCCGCGCGAATGTAAATGTTGCGGTTGGAAATAATCGTGCCGCCGTTGAGGTTTACGATGCCGGAACCCACCGTCAGGTAGGCGGTGCTACCAGCGCCTATGATCGACAGCGAGGAATTCGTGTACACGTTCAGCGTGCCAAACACAAAAATGGTGCTGCGTGAGTACAGATCCGCCCCGTCGGAAATATTGAGCGTGGCGCCCGCGGCAATAGTGGAGCCATTGCCGGCGCCGCTGCTGGCAACGCCCAAGGTGACCGTGCCCGCATTCAACGTCACGGTTTTTCCGGCTCCGGAAACCAGAAAATAAGCCGCGTCTGTCGGGCGGTTGCCGGGGACGACGACGCTGCCGCCAGCCCCGTCGTTCCAAATGTCTGTGCCCCAGTTGCCGCTATCAATGGCCGAATAAGTGGAGGCCGCGTAGGCTGCACAAGCCGCACAGGCACCAATCAGGGATTTGAGGATAATTTTTTTCATAGGTTTTAACGAAGGGGTTAAACGTTAGAACAGTTCGCAGGGGTGCGGCTGTTATAAAACTAATATTATGCTGTAAGCAAAAAAAGGAACTGTCAACGTCTTTTTTAACAGGTTTCAGGTTTTTTCTGTCAGAAAGAAAAGAGAAATTTTTATTTTCTGCGGCGCGCGGCGGCAGCGATGGCCAGCAAACCCAGCAGCCCACGAAAAAGCGGCCTGTTTCGCAACAAGGCCGCTTGGAAAGTAATGCCCAAATCAATAGCTGTTACAGGCCGCTTTCAAACTCCTTCTCGGCCTGCGAGACGCGTTTGCTTTGCCAGATGGCCCAGAGGATGGCCAGCAGGCAGACGAGGGCGATGGTTAGGCCTATCATGCGGGAGCTGCCGTCTTGCGCGCCTATTGTGCGCCCGAGCACTTCCTCGTTGGCCAGGGAGAATTTCATCACAATGCCCAGGGCCAGCAGGCAGACCATGTTCATGACCTTGATCAGGGGGTTCAAGGCCGGGCCTGCCGTGTCTTTGAGCGGGTCGCCCACGGTGTCGCCGGTGACGGCGGCCTTGTGCGCCTCGGAGCCTTTGCCGCCGTAGTTGCCGTCCTCGATGTATTTTTTGGCGTTGTCCCAGGCGCCGCCGGCATTGGCCATGAAGACGGCCAAGAGCTGTCCCGTGAGAATCATGCCCGCCAAAAATCCGCCGAGCGCCCAGGGACCCAGTAGCAGCCCGACCACGATCGGCGTGAGAATCGCCAAGATCCCCGGGCCGATGAGTTCCTTTTGCGCGGAGAGCGTGCAGATGTCCACGACACGCCCGTAGTTGGGGCGCTTTTTGCCCGACCAGATATCCGGGTCGCGGAACTGCACGCGGCACTCCTTCACAATCAAAAACGCCGCCCTGCCCACCGCGCGGATGAGCATGGAGCTAAATAAAAACGGAATGGCCGCGCCGATCAGCATGCCGAC
>JAKPNF010000156.1 GCA_029548565.1 Verrucomicrobiota bacterium | reverse complement strand
CTGGATCGAGCGGTTGATCAGCACGACGGGGAAGGGCGGGCGGTTGCAGGCCAAAAAGGTGTCGTCCTCCTGCGTGGTGTTCATGATGACCGCCGCGTTGCAATGATCCCCGGTCAACAGCCCGGGCATGTCGGCGAGTTTGCCCGCCGAGAACAGGTCGATCACCATCGAAAAGCTGATATTGCCCCTGTCCCTGGTGATTTCCTGCGCGCTTTTTCGCAGCTCGAACATGAATTGCTTCACAAGGTTCAGCGGGGCTTCGAAGCTGGTCAGCAGCGCCAGCACGATATTGTTCTTTTCGCTCTTGAGCGAGCGCAGGCGCCGTGCGTTGATGTTGGGCAAGTAGCCCAGCTGCGCCGCCGTCTCGCGGATGCGCTCGACGGTTTTAAGCGGGATGCGTCGCTCGATGTGGCGGTTTTGCAAGACCGTTGACACCGTGCCGATGGAGACGTTGGCCGCCCGCGCGATGTCCTGCACGGTCACGCGCGCGTCGGGGATGACGGGTTTAGGTGAGGGTGTTTTTTTGGCGCTTTTGGGCATGAGGATTTTTTTTTTAAATGCAGTTTTCCCTAGGCAAATCATAGAGAAAAACCATCCCGTAAGGCAAGCGTAAGCAAAAAAGCGTTTTACCTAAAAGCGTATTTTTCGGCTTTTTTTTGGAAAAACGTTCTCGTTTGATTTAAGGAAAATTTTGAAAAAATCAAAGAAAGGCTTGATTTGCAAAAACGTTTTTGTTTAAATGGGGAAATCGGGGCGTTTCCCGCCGATTGCCAAGGGGCTTTCGAAAAACCACCGATTTAACCAACGCTTTAATTTCTCTTTTCATTCCAGGCATGACCAAAAAATCCGCAGACCTTTTTGTGGGCATTGACGTGGGCACCGGCAGCGCTCGCGCGGGTATTTTCGACGCGCAGGGCAAATTGCTGGGCAGCGGCGTGTGCCCGATCCGTATGTGGAAAAACGCGCCGGATTTTGTCGAGCAGTCCTCGGACGATATTTGGAAATCCTGCTGCAAGGCGCTGCGCGCGGCCTTCAGCGTCTCGGGTGCGAACCCGAAAAAGATCAGGGGAATAGGTTTTGACGCCACTTGCTCGCTCGTGGCCTTGGACAAAAGTGGCAAGCCTGTCACCGTCAGCCCTAAGGGGCACGACGAGCAGAATGTCATCGTGTGGATGGACCACCGCGCGATCGGGCAGGCCGCCCGCATTAACGCGACCAAGCACGCGGTGCTCAAATACGTCGGCGGGGTGATCTCCCCGGAAATGCAGACGCCCAAACTTTTGTGGCTGAAAGAAAATCTCCCCGCCACCTGGCAGCGTACCGCGCACTTTTTTGATTTGCCGGACTATCTCACCTACCGCGCCACGGGCAGTTTTACCCGCTCGTTGTGCTCGCTTGTTTGCAAGTGGACTTACCTGGGGCACAAGGGGCTGGACGGCAAGGGCTGGGACGCTTCTTATTTCCGCGCCATCGGCCTTGGGGATTTTGTGCGGGAGAAATTTGAGCGTATCGGCACGCGCGTGCGCCCGATGGGAGAGCCCATCGAAAACGGTGTGAACGCGCAGGCCGCGCGCGAATTGGGCATTCCTGCGGGCACGCCCGTGGGCGTCTCCATCATCGACGCGCATTCGGGCGGCTTGGGATTGCTCGGCGCCTCGGTGGACGGCAAAAAAACGACCGAGGCGCTGCTGCAAAAACGCCTGGCGCTCATCGACGGCACTTCATCTTGCCACATGGCGGTCAGCAAGAAGCCGCGCTTTGTCCCCGGCGTATGGGGGCCTTATTTTTCAGCGATGGTGCCCGGATTCTGGCTGACCGAGGGCGGGCAGTCGGCCGTCGGGGCGCTGATCGACCACGTGATTTTCTCGCATCCGGCCGCCGCGCAGCTCAAGCGCGCCGCGCAAAAGGAAAAGACAAGCGTCTTTGACAAGCTCAACACCCAAGTGCGGGATTTGGCTCAGCGTAGGGGCGTTTCTTATTTCGGCGAGTTGACGGCGGACTTGCACATCAACCCCGACTACCACGGCAACCGTTCTCCCCGCGCCGACCCGACGCTCAAGGGCATGGTCAGCGGCCTGACGCTCGACGAGAGCCTGGACGACCTGGCGCTGCAATACCTGGCCGTCGTGCAGGCGGTCGCTTACGGCACGCGCGACATCATCACCCAGATGAACAAACAGGGCTACCGCATCGAAACCATTTTTGTCACCGGCGGCGGGGCAAAGAACCCGCTCTTTTTGCAAACGCACGCGGACGTCACCGGCTGCACGCTGATTCTGGCCAAGGAACCGGAGGCCGTCCTGCTCGGCTCGGCGGTGCTCGGCGCCGCCGCCTGCGGAAAGTACAAAACCCTTTTTGAAGCCATGTGCGCGATGAACAAGACAGGCCGGGTTATAAAGCCCAACCTCAGCAAAACCGTGGCCGATTACCACGCCGCCAAGTTCGCCGTCTTCGGGCAAATGCACAAGGATTATTTAAACTACCGCGCCCTCATGCACATACCGTGCAAACGGGGCTGACAATTTGTGTAAGGACACAACGCGCCGGCAAACGCCGGCACGGCTAGAAGCCCGGAGCAGCGTCTGAAGGGGATCGCTGCTCTCGGGCAAAAAAGCCGAAGCAATTTATTTGCTTCGGCTTTTTCAATTTAAAAACACTGCGTGTTTTCAAATTATTTACGGCACGTCTGTTTTTACTTTGTTTTAATGCGCAGCACGATTCCGCGCGCGCGGTCGAAGAAGACGCTCGCGTCGTACTTCGCGGGATTGAAGCCGCTGCAGCTCATGCGCGCGCCCTCGTTGGTGAATTTTTTGCTTTGCAGCAGCACAAAGGTTTTGGGGCCGCCCGTGTAGGCGCTGCCTTCGACCAAGATGGCCGAGCCTTTCGCGAGCTTGACGGAGCTTTTTGTGTAATCCATGCCCGCCACTCCCTCTTCGTCTAAAATAAATTCGAGCGTGCCGAAAGTGTTGAGCAAAATGCTGTCGCGCCCGATGTTCGCGCGCACAACGGGCTTTGAACCTATGACGCTCAGCGTGCCCGTGCCGGTGTTGGGCAGGTGGTTGCCGATGAGCATGCCGCCCTCAAAACTGCCGGATTTTATTTTTGTCCAGGCGTTGCACGAGGTGCTCTGGGAAAAGCCCAGCTCCATTTTGGCGATGCTGCTTTGCGTATTGAGCCCCACGCGCACGCTGCCCCCGTCGATAAACAGCAAGGCAGTGGAATTGGAGCGGCTGCGTGAGACGTGCAGTTTGTCGAGAATTTCCAACTGCCCGCCCTCGCTGACGGTGAGGGTAGAAACGCCCATGCCCCCCACGTGCACCGTGCCCACCAGCGGGACTTTTGTCGAGAGCGTGACGGAGGCGTTGTCGCGGATGATGGCGGCCTGGTCTTTGTCGGGCACCTGTTTGCGGTCCCAATTTTTCGCGTCCTCCCATTTGCCGGAGCGTTTGGTGAAATTGATATAAGTGGGGTCGGGTTTTTGATAGTCGACCGGCGCGCCCAAAAGGGCAGTGGTGGCGGCGATCGCGGCGAGCAACAGGGCGGAGGTTTTCATAAATGAAGCGTATGGGGTGGGCGAGTGTGTGCGCAAGTTTCCTTATTTTGTTTTGATGCGCAAAAACGCGCCGCGGTTGTCGAAGGTGACCTGTGCCGCATAATTGGGTTTGAATTCGGTGCAGCGCACCTGCGCACCGTCGTTTGAGAACTTTTTGCCCAGAACGAGCGGGATAATTTTCGCGCCGCCGTCGTAGGCCCCGCCCTCGACGATCAGGGTCGCACCCTTGAGCAGCCGCGCGGTCGTTTTGGAATAATCCGCGCAGGCCACGCCGTCTTTGTCCAATATGAATTCCAACGTGCCGGTGGGATAAACCAAAAGGATGTCGCGGGCGATTTTGCCGCTCACGCTCGGCGTCGAGCCGTTGATGCTCAGCGTGCCTGCGGCGGCGCCCGGCAACTTTTGGCCGACACAGATGGAGCCTTCGAGCGTCCCGCCGTTTATTTTTGTCCAGGCCTTGCAAGCATGAGTCACGCTCGTTCCCAACTCCATGCGCGCCAGGCGGTCTTTTTCATCCGTGCCCAGACGCACATAGCCGCCGTCGATGAACAACAGCGCGGTGGTGTTTTTCCCATTGCGGTTGACATGCAGCTTGCCGAGAACTTCCAGATGCCCGCCCTGGCTGACGGTGAGCGTGGAGAACCCGACCCCGCCGACACCCAGCAGGCGCACAGTCGGCACCTTTACCGAGAGCGTGGCCGAGGCGTTGTCGCGGATGATCGCGTCGTCGCCCTCGGCGGGAACTTTCTTTTTGTCCCAATTTTTCGCCTCAGCCCAATCGCCCGCCTGTTTTTTAAAATAGGTAAAATTGTTGGCCGGTTTGTCGTCCTCGTAAGTGACCGGCGCCGCGTTCAACAAAGCGCCCGCGCCTGATAGAAACACGGCGGCACTATGTTTTCCGCCGGCTGTTTGAGCAAGGCGTGCACGCGCTGCGTCATGATGCCGTCCAACCCCGCGCCCTCGTCCACCTCGTTGAAGTGCGTGTACGGCTCGCCCTTTTTAATGATCTCACCCTTGCTGTTTTTGACCGGCGGTCGGTCGGCATTATTCAAAATGCCCTCGACCAAATCCGAGGCCGCGCAGGTGTCCTTCAAGCCCTGCTGGTACTGGATGCCGATGGCGTCGCACCCAAAACGGTCGCCCATGCGGCACTGCTCGAGCACCTGGTCGGGTGTCAGCTCGGTTTTCGGATCCTTGCCGTACTCAAAGGTCATGCCCTTGCTGAGCAGCCATTGATAGACGTCCTTGGCCTCCTTGTCAGAAACTTGCCCCATCTCGTAAAACAGCGCGGACTGCGAGAGGCGCTCCTTGAACACGCCCAGCGGCATGAGCAATTCCTCGGGGAAAATCGCGTTGTGCATCCCCATGCAACCCTCGTCGAAAATGCCCATGATGATTTTGTCCTGGCGCCATTTCTGCGCGATTTTTTTGGCATCCGTTGTCGCGCTTTTGGGCATATGCCTAGCGCTGGACAGCGGCTTTGCCTGCGGCGTCTTGTGTGTGATCTTGCCTGTCTTGAGCCATTTTTCGAAATTGGACAGGAAGAATTTGTCCTCGAACTTTTCGCTCCAAAGGGTGGAGTAGGGCACACCCGCCTTGGTCAGCGAGGCGTTCAAATTGAGCATCCCCACCAGCCCCGGCCAGGTGCCGGAAAAATTCGCCAGCGTGAGAATCGGCCCCTTGTGCGTCGTCAACCCCGGCAAGACATGGTGCGAGTACTGCCACACCGCCTCCGCCACAATGACGGGCGCATGCGGATCCATGTTTTTAAAAATTTCCATCCCCTCGCGCTGGCTGGCGATAAACCCATGCCCCTCCTTCTTGACAGGATGCGCGCGCTTGATCGTGTACCCCATCTGCTTGGCGACCGCCGCCACCTTTTGCTCCATCGCCAATTGCTCCGGCCAGCAGTCGTTGTTCGCGCTGGGCCGCAAATCCCCGCTGGCCACCAACAAGACCGTTTTGTTTTTTGCTGTTTGTTTTTTCATAAGTGTAGTGTGTGTTCGTTTTTTTCGTTTTCTGGAATAAAATCCAAGTTTATTTCTCCCGCAGGAAAGCCCATTCCAAAAGAAGATAAGCTAATTTGAAAAAACGTTATTTCATGGCGCGTAAAAAGTCAAGCCTTCTTGTGGGGCGCAAAATCTTCCACAATTAACGCGATCAATATTGCGTTAATAAATTTTTCTTCATCAGAGCGATGCGTTCTAGTGAAGGGAATTTTTGCAATCCTTCAACTGGATGATGGCGCAAATTTAGTACAAAACCCGGCTTTACCAGCAATCAAAGAATCCACTGGGAAAAGCATCTCTTTGGCTGATAGTTCGTTGCGATTAATTTCTTCGTGCAGTAAAAATGCAGGTCAAAGAAGAAAGATATTTTCTCTGACGCCCTTTTTATCGCCCGGGTAATATTTTTTGATGAATGATTTTTTCTGCCTCAAGGCGTCCTTTAGGCGATAGAATGCAGATTCCTTCTTTGCTGTATTCTATTAATCGTAAAGAATGAAGGATGTTTAGGATTTTTTTGTAATAATTTTTATTTCTACATTCAATAATTTTACGCATATCTTCATCTTGCCTTGGCGAATCATCAAATAATAGGAATAAAGTACTTTCTCTGAGAGTCAAACCATCGGCGATAATTCTTGTAATTTCGCCTTCTTTCCAGATCCCTTCCAGATTTCGTTCAACAACTTGGTCGATAATTTTTGAAGTCTCTCTGGCATCTCTTCCTGATTCAAGCCGAACGATCTCAGCAAGCACCCACTTGCAGGAAGAGATCACGTACGCCGCGTCCATGTAATTTGGTGAGACAGCAGCCAGATGGCCTACTCCACGCTTATTTCTGATGCCATAAATCCCTATCAGCAAACGAGGGATATGTGTACGATATGAGTCGCTTCCTTTGGCATTTTCGTAACGGCTTAATTCCTTTTGATTTAGTGGCGGAAGAGTTTTCCCTATAGGGAAATGAGTACCGAATAATTTCTTTTCGATTAGACGTCTAACTCCTTCCACAAAATGCCCCGCATCAAGCTCAGCTGTTTTCCAGGAGCTTAATGTAAAATTTTTCTCAACGTCCTTGAAAGAATCGACGATGCTGTTAGCAAGAACCTTGCTTGACGCTGCCTCTATTATTTTCCTGACTTCAGTTTCCATTTAATTCGGACAAGAGGCGTTCGGCTTCGTTAACTCCAGGTACTGTTAGTTTGCAGGTTTTTGAAGAAGACCCCTTTCCGCCTGTAATGATAATAAACTGCTTGGCAGAACTCATGTGAGAAGAGAAGTTTGCCGAGTCAAGGCATCCTAGCGTGCTACAAAGATTCCGGATTTCTTTGAATGGTACAGTATCCACTCCCATTGATTTTTTCCCCCACAAATAAATGAGTGCAGCATTGACAGTCTTTTTAGCATTGCTACTGCCGGGCATTGCCTTGATAACAGATACCTTGTCGTCCTCTATGTGCAAGACGTTGATATACGCATTTTGAGTTGGCGATATTTTATTCGACGTTGCTGGCGCCGAAGGATGCTCATTGGAGGCAGTCACGGTCTGGGCTTTTTCATTTGCGCAATGAACACTTTGAAGGGCAGAGTGAATAATATCCCGCAAATTTTCAATTTGTTGGGAAACAAACGATTCCGAGCCTGATAACTCGAACTCACCATTTTTGATTGATATTTTTAGTCTCGTTTCGGTGTTGTTCATTTTATTTGAATGTTTTGATTTAACTATACTGATCGACTGATATTTTGTCAACGATGCATATTGACAGATTTTTAGGAAATTATAGCGCAAATTGCTTGTGGTAAGTTGCGCGTGTTTGAATAGTCCCTGAGATAAAACAAAAAGCCCTCGTTTTCAGAGGGAAAACGAGGGCTTAAATTTTGGTGGAGGTGGCGGGAGTCGAACCCGCGTGCTGTGGGTGGGCCTGTGCAGACACTACATGCTTAGCCTTGGGTTTAATCTCGCCGAATGAAGCGCTCCGAGGCGGGCTTTTCGTTCGGCCAAAGACCTGTGTGGTACGGTTTTTGCGCGGTCTTCCCGCAAAAACTATGGC
>JAKPNF010000144.1 GCA_029548565.1 Verrucomicrobiota bacterium | reverse complement strand
CTACATCAACGCCCACGGCACCTCCACCCCGATCGGCGACCATTCCGAGATCGTCGCGATCAAAAATCTTTTCGGCGAAAATGCCAAAACCGCCATCGGCAGCACCAAGGCGATCACCGGCCACGGGCTTTCGCTGGCGGGCGCGATGGAGGCGGGCTTTTGCGCGCTGGCCCTCAAAAACGGCTACATCCCAGGCACGGCACACACGACCGAGATCGACGAGGTGGCCGCCAGCTTGAACATTCCGCTGAAGACCGTGGAGCAGCAGCCCAACATCGTGATGAGCAATTCCAGCGGTTTTGGCGGGGCAAATGTCTCGCTGATTTTCGGAAAAGCGAATTGATTTTCCCATGAAAAAAACACCCACGCCCAAAGCAGATTTGCGCAAGCTCGGCTTCGCGCGCGTGGGCGTGGCCAGCCCTGCCGTCAAGGTGGCGGACGTGCCCTTCAACACGCAGGCGTGCTTGAACGCCCTGCGCTCCTTGGCCAAACAAGGCGCGCAGATCGCAGCGCTGCCGGAACTTTGTCTGACCGCCTACACCTGCGGGGATTTGTTTTACCAAAAGACACTTTTAGCTGCCGCCGAAAAAGGGTTAAAGGAACTGCTTTCAAAAACAAAAAATCTCTCTTTATTGTTTGCCGTCGGAGTGCCGCTCATGCTCGATGGAAAACTCTACAACGCGGCGGCCGTGTGCGCTCGCGGAAAGTTGCTAGGCATCGTGCCCAAAAGCAACATCCCGAACACAAACGAATTTCAAGAACGCCGCTGGTTCGCGCCCGCTGAAAAACTGTGTGCGACTGAAATCAAATTCGCCGGACAAAGCGCGCCGGTCGGCACGGACTTGCTCTTTTCAATTTCCGATCTGCCCACTGTGGTGGTCGGCGTGGAGCTGTGCGAAGACCTCTGGGCAATCGAGCCGCCCTCGGGCAAACTGGCGTTGGCAGGGGCAAATGTCATTCTAAATCTTTCGGCCAGCCCGGAGGTGCTCGGCAAGCCCGCCTACCGCGAGGAAATCGTGCGCAATCAGTCCGCCCGCTGCCTGTGCGCCTACGCCTACGCCAACGCGGGGCAAGGCGAGTCGACGAGCGATCTGGTCTTCTCCGGCCACAGCCTCATCGCCGAGAACGGGCGGCTGCTGGCGCAAACTGCCCGCTTTGACTTTGAACTGAACACCGCGCTCGCCGATGTCGACATCGAATTTCTAAACGCCGAACGCACGCGCAACAGCGCCTTTTGCGAATCACCCGCAAAGGAAAAAGCAAAGGCAAAGACGCCCGCGTTTCACACGGTTGAAATTTCGCTGGGAATAAAACCTGCCGCCGCCACACTCGCGCGTGTCGTCAATCCCCACCCTTTCGTACCAAGCTCGCATGCCGCCCTGGACGCGCACGCCGAGGAAGTTTTTTCATTACAGGCCAGCGCGCTGGCCACGCGCTTAAAGCACCTCGGCGCGAAAGGATTTGTGATCGGGCTTTCCGGCGGACTGGATTCCACGCTCGCGCTGCTGGTGGGCGCGCGCGCCTGCGATTTGTTGAAACTTCCGCGCTCGGGCATCACCGCCCTCACCCTGCCCGGCTTGGGCACGACCGCGCGCACAAAGTACAACGCCGAAAAACTCGCCCGCGCCGTCGGCGCGGCGTTGCGCACGATCCCGATTTCCAATAGCGTCCTGAGCCATTTTAAAGACATCGGCCACGACCCGAAAAATCTCAACGCCACCTACGAGAACGCGCAGGCGCGCGAGCGTACTCAGATTCTCATGGACGTGGCCAATGATGAAGGAAAAATCGTCCTGGGCACGGGCGACCTCTCGGAAGCCGCGCTGGGCTGGTGCACGTTTAACGGCGACCAAATGTCCATGTACCACGTCAACGCGGGCGTGCCCAAGACGCTCGTGCGCCACGTCGTGGCCTGGGCGGGCCGCGCGCTTTTCGTGGGAAAAACCGCCGCGCTGCTGGAAGATATTTTAAACACCCCCATCTCGCCCGAGCTGCTACCCGCCCACAAAAGCGGAAAAATCCTCCAGTGCACGGAACAAATCATCGGCCCCTACGAGCTGCACGATTTCTTTTTATTTTACACCGTGCGCCGCGCGGCAGGCCCCGAAAAAATCCTGTTGCTGGCGCAGGCCGCCTTCAAAAACAAATACACCCGCGCGCAAATTTTGGACACGCTGGGAATTTTTTGCCGCCGTTTTTTCTCGCAGCAATTCAAGCGTTCCGCCATGCCCGACGCGCCAAAAATCGGCTCGGTGGCGCTCTCGGCGCGCGGGGACTGGCGTATGCCTTCCGACGCCTCGGCCACCCTGTGGTTAAACGAAATCCGCCGCCTGAAAAAATCCGCGCATTAATCCCAACGCATTATTATGCCTCCTCCCAACCGCATCCGATTGCGTCACGTTTTAATTTTCCTGGCACTGGCCATTGTCGGACTCATCGTGTTGGTCACGTTGTGGAACGTCTTTGAATTGGACGGGCAAAAAATACGCGGCTTCATCAAAACCGTCGCCGACTGGATGGGCACGCTGCCGCCTGTGCCCTTTGCGATTTGCTGCGTCTTCATCTTTTTGTTCCCGATGCCCGCCAGCGCGGTCTTCATTGGCGCGGGTGCGGCTTGGGGTGTGCAAAAAGGATTTGCGGTCGCGGCGTTCGGCATTTTGGGCAACCAATTGCTCGCTTATTTTTTGGCCTCGCGCTGGATGCGCGAACCTATCCGCCGCCTGCTGGCTCGCCGTGGTTATAATCTGCCGGAAGTGCCCCCGGGCAAAAGTGCGGATGTTGTTTTGCTCATCCGCCTGGCACCTGCGGCACCGTTGTTTGTGCAGAACTATCTACTGGGCATCGCGCGTGTGAACTTGCTGCCCTACGTCTTGATTTCTTTCCCCTGCTCAATGACGCACATCTTGGGGTTCTTGCTGATCGGGTCGGCCGTTTTCCACGAAAACATCATGTTCGCAATCGGCGGCTTTTTCTTCATCTGCTTCATCATGCTGCTGATCAAACTGACGCGCGACTGGATGCAGCACAAAAAACGCCAGGCTGTCGGCGTCTGATTTTTTTGCAGAAAAAATAAAAAAGACCGGAGGATTTTCCGGTCTTTTTTATTCTTTCGGCCTTTAAAAAACTACGCGCGCGCCTCGGCTTTTTTGTCTTTGAAGAAAATCCAGAAGAACACGACGATAAACAGCGCCGAGAGCGCGAGGATGCCCCAGAACTCAAACCAGTTCATCGTGGTGGCCGCTTCGGTGATGGTCTGGATGTCCGCCACGGTCACATTGCCTTGGGTCGCGGAAACGACGTTTTGCGCCAGCGGCACATCCACCGTTGTCGTGGAGCGCGCCACGAGCCAGCCGACCACCTGCGCGCCTATCAACATGCCGACACCCTGGGTCACCAGCACGTAAAAACTCTGCGCCTGCGCGCGGATTTTGTGCGAGGCCGCCCCGTCCACGTAAATCTGCCCGACCACGAAAAAGAAGTCGTAGCAAATGCCGTGCAGCACGATGCCCAGGATGATCATCCAAAAGACCTTGTCACCCGCCCCCAGCGCGAACAGCCCGTAGCGCAAGACCCACGCCATCATGCCCACCAGCAGCATGCGCTTGACGCCGAGCTTGAGCACGATCAGCGGCATCAGCGCCATGAAGAAAATTTCCGACATCTGGCCGAAGCTCTGCTTGAAGGTCGGGTCGGCCATGCCGGAGAAATCGATGAAATTGCGCGCCTGCTGGTAGTAGCCCGACAGCGGGATGCAGATCAGCAAACACGCCGCGATGAAGACCGCGTAGTTCTTGTTCTTCAAAAGCGCGATGGAATCGAAGCCCAAAATCGACGCCACGCTCGTTTTCGCCCCCGCCAGCGGCGGCGGCGTCCTGGGCAGCGCGAAGCTCATTAGCCCCAGCAGCGCGCTGGCGGCGCCCACGACGTAAAACTGCTTGGGAGACTTGTCCCCGCCATCCAGACACATGGAAACGATGAAACCCGCCACTATCCAGCCGATCGTGCCAAACACGCGGATGATGGGGAATTGTTTGCCCGCGCTGGAAATGTGCGTCATGGCGATCGAGCTGGTCAGCCCCAAGGTCGGCATATAACACAACGCGTAGGCCAAGAGCATGAGCACGACCGGGTGCGCGAAATTCAGCGCGGTGTCCGGCGCGGTCTTTGCCGCCACGCTGGGCAGCGCGAACATGAGCGCCGCGCCGATCAGGTGCAAGACCCCCAGCACTTTTTGCGAGGCGAAGTAACGGTCGGCCACCATCCCCAAAAACAGCGGCGAAACAATCGCGGCGATCGGGCACACGCTAAAGACCCACACGGTCAAGTCGCTCAACCCCGCCTCCCCGAGCCACCCGGTCACCGGCACATACCAGCCCCCCCAGATGAAAAATTGCAAAAACATCATGGCGCACAGCATCGAGAAGGCGCCCCATTTGGCGGAAGGGTTTTCGGTCATGAGGTAGTCATTACAAGGGTTGCCTTGGCTGCGAAAAAACGCGCGGCGAAGGGAGATTTTTAAAGTGAAATCTTCCATCCGTCCTGAATTTCTGTCAACGCAAAACAGGCCGCCCGCGCGGGCGTTTTGCGGGTTTTTCATGAAAAAGAGGCCTTTTTATATGAAACTTTTGTTTTCTGTAACTGATTGTTCATTAAATTGTTTTATTGACTTTAGCCTATTTATGAATTGCTTTTGAGCCGGCGAATTGCCAAGATGGGTAGCTTAACCATTACCTATCTCATGGCAATCGGACTCTTATTCTCGGGCCAGGGTGCCCAAAAAGTCGGTATGGGCTTATCGCTCTACCAAAATTCGCCCACCGTCGCGGATTTGTACGACGAGGCCAACGCGACGCTCGGCTACGACTTCAAAAAAGTCTGCTTCGAGGGGCCGGACGAACAGCTCACCCAAACGAGCGTGTGCCAGCCAGCCCTCTACGTGCAGGGCTACGCGATCTACAAAATTTTGGAGGAGGCCGGCAAGCTGCAAGACCTCAGCTGCGCGCTGGGGCTTTCGCTGGGCGAATTGACCGCCCTGGCGGTGGCCGGAGCCGTTGATTTTTCCATCGGCTTGCGTGTGGTCGCCGAGCGCGGGCGCCTCATGCAGCAGGCCTGCGACGCCACGCAAGGCGGCATGGCCAGCCTCATCGGGGGCGATTTGGAGACCGTCTCCTCCCTGTGCGAGGAATTCGGCGTCGATATTTCCAACATGAACTGCCCGGGGCAGATCGTGGTTTCCGGCGAACAGGAAAAGGTCAACGCCCTCGTTGAAAAGGCCAAGGGGTTGGGCGCCTTCAAGATGGTGATCCCGCTCAAAGTCGCGGGCGCGTACCACTCCCGCCTCATGAAAAGCGCCGCCGAGGCCTTCGAGACGTTTCTGGCCGACGTGCCCTTTGCCGCGCCCAAACTGCCGGTTTTCACCAACGTCACCGGAGAAAAGGTCGCGGAGCCTGAACAGATCAAGCAGATGCTCGTCAAACAGGTCACCGGCACCGTCAAGTGGGAAGCCTGCATGCGCTCGGCCATGCAAACCGGCACGCTCAATTTTTACGAGTGCGGCCCGGGCGGCGTCCTAACCGGCATGGCCAAGCGCATCGACAAAACCCTGAACGTCATCCCCCTGGACACCTGGGCGGACATTCAGGCGATCTTGTAAAAACAAGCCAAACGTCCGGTTTTTAAAAAAGCGCGCGGGCACGAAGCCTTGCGCGCTTTTTTATTCGCCGCTTGCCCACGGCAGCCTTGTGTGCAACAATAGGGGCAACCCTTTTTTCTTACCCATGAAACGTCTCTTCTTTTTCCTATCCTTGCTGTGCCTGTGTGCTCATCTTGAAGCCGCCGCGCCCTACAAAAACGCCCAGGGATTCTGGGTGTTTGAAATTCACAGCTTCAACGCCAAGCGCGGCGACTGGAACAAAAAATCCAACTGGGCGCAGGGCAAGGTTCCGGAAGGTATTGTGCGCGTGGATATCAAATCCGGCAGCACCGTGACGATCAGCCGCCCGATTGCCAAGCTCGGCAACTTCAACATCGGGATAGGAGAGCCCACCGCCAAGACCCTCGTCGTCATCGAGGACGGGGCGAAGATCGACGCCTACACAACAGCCCTGCCCCAAGGATACTTGAAAGGTGTCGAAGGCGAAATACTCATGAAAGGCGGCGAATACACCGTAGGCAACTACAAGGAGCACAACGGCACGCTCGACGTGGGTTTCGGCGGCACCTTTTCGGGCACGGGGCGCTTTGTCATCAGCGGCGGCAAACTCGTGGCGGGCGTGAAAGTCGGCAGCACCATCGCCAACACGCAAAACGGCACCTTCCGCATCGAAGGCTCGGCAGCGACGATCTCCACGCACCGCCAGGAGAACAATTTTTTCATGCTCTTTCAATCCGGCACGCTCGAATTCGCGCTGGACGACAAGGGCGTCTCGCCGCTGGACTACCGTCAGGCGCGTATCTGGCTGTACGACGGCGCGACCGTGCGCGTCGACGGAAAAAATTACAAAGGTTCCACGAAAAACATCCCGCTGATCCGCTGCGACCTGCTCACCGTCCAGAACATAAAAACAGAAGTCACAGGTTTCAACACCCCCTATACCGCCACCGTCTCCTACAACGAAGGCGGGGCCACGCTTAGGATAACGAAGAAATAGGGCTTTGCCCTAGAACCGCCATCCCGCGTGCAGCGTGAACATGGGGGCGGCGTCCACCTCGATGCGCTCGGCGCGGCTCTTGTTCGTGCGCATCTGAAAGTCACGATTCAAACTCGCGCCAACGGAGGCGGAGACGTAGGCGTTTTTTGAAAAATTAAACGTGGCGCCCGCGGACAGTTGGATGTAATTGTCGCGCACGCTGCGTTCGCGCCCCAGCGGGTCTTGCTCAAGCCGGTAGTAGAGGTTTCTGTATTCGACGGAAAAAGCGAGCACGAGGGAGCTGTCGCCAAAGACATCGTAAAAAAGCGCGCCGCCGCCAAAGGTGCGCAGTCGCAGGCGCTCGGTGATCTGCCAGTCGACAAAGACCATGGGCAAGGCGCTCCAGCCGTAATCCAGCCGCGAATATCCCATGCCGCCCAGCCCCACGGTGAGATTTTCCGCGAACATATAAGTCACCCCGGCGCCGCCCGCGAATTGCCTGGCGTCCCACAACGATTCGCCCGTCTGGGCGCCCAGCCGGAAGTTGGCCGCGGCGAACACGCCCCAGCGCTCGTCGATGCGCCCGGTGTAAAAGAGCATCATGGCCGTGCGGTTCATGGAGGAAAACGGGGCCGCGTCGGAGGAAAAATCAAAATAGTCGTAGGCGTAATCCAAAGAAAGCGTCAGAAAATGGCTCGCGTCCCACACCATCTGTCCCTTGACGTTTACCCCGGACGTATACACGCCGACATCGCCGCCAAAGGCGTTGGAGGCATCGGCAGGCAGCGCAAATTCCCCGAACGCATCCACACTGACGCCCATGTGCCACTTGGGGGCGATCTCGCTCAAAAGCGTCCCGCCGCCCGACAGGATTTGCGCGCTGGCCGCAGGTGCCAGCAGGCAGCCCATGGAAAATAACGTCGTCAGGCGAAGGCGGGGAAATCGTCTCATAACCGGCAGTCTAATGGAAATGCTTCAAAGGACTCAAGACTTGCCGTTCAAGTCATTTTTCACCGCCGGCAGGGTCAAAAATTTCCGCCCATCTCAACCACATCGGGCCGCCTTTGACAAGCCGCATGGACAGCTTGTTCTTCCCGTCTTTTAACAACCCCGGCGGCACGCGCCACGAGCGATATTGGGCGGGCCAGCCCAGGCCGCCGTCAAACTCCACGGGAAACGGCGAGACGCCCCACTCGTCGGGGATGGTGCGCAGTGCCACGCCGTTGAGTCTTATCTCCCACTGCCCGCGGTCGACGGGCTCCCATTCGTCAATCTCGCGCATCTGCTTTTCTTCGGGGGTGACAAGCTGCAGGCGCAAGACGGTCGTCTTATTTTTGGGCGGGGCGTAGGTGTCCAGCGTAAAGACAAACGGCTCCTTATCCTCGGTTGAAAATTCCTTTTCCCAGCCGTGCGGGAAATATAGCTCGCTCGGCGAATAGAAATAATAGGGGGGCGTTTGGAGCATCGCCTGCTTGTCCATGAGTTTGGGGATGATGTCCCACGGCGGCTCGGCATAAGGGCCTGTGTGGTCGGGATTCAAACTCAGGCGATAGTAGACGAAATTAAAAAAGCTCACGCCGTCGGCCCCGCGCCCGTAGGCGTTGCGGGCGGTCGCCTGCAGCACTTCGCGCGAACTGCGGCGGAAATTGTTGGCGTTGGTCTTGCGGTAATCGCCCGGAATATCGATGCGCCAGCGGTGCGTGGTGTGCGTCAATTCCACGTAGATGGTAGCGTCCGGCACAAGCGCGCGCAGTTCGCCGATATCGAGCTGCTGGCTCGTGCAATAAGACGGCGAGACGTTAAAAATGTCCACCCCCGCCTTGCGCCAGGCGACCGGGTCGCAGCCGATGTCGCGCCACAGTGCTTGATCGGCAATGCGCACCGCCAGCCAGCGTTTGCGCCCGTCGCGCGCGCTGTCGTCCATCGCTTTTCTAATTCTGGAAATGAACCCACACATGATGTCCACGCGCGTTTTCATGGGGATGGGTTCTTTCACGTCCTTGTCGCGCGGGAAAAACAGCGGGGCGCGCAGGAAATCCAGTTCCAGGCCGTCGAGGTCATACTCGCGCAGCAATTCCTCGCCCATTTCAAACATGTGGTCGCGCACCTCGGGAATCATCCAGTTGTGCGGCATGTGCACGACACCCGGCCCTGTGCCGAGTTTGTACTGCGGGTGCGTCACGTAAAATTCCGAAATATAAATGCCGCGCAGCGGGTTGATGTCGGGGTTGAAGGCATCGTAAAGGTGGTGCACGTCGTTGAGCCGCAGCGCCCCCAGAACCGCCTGCCCGCGCTTGCGGCACTGGTCGACAAAGGTCGCCATCATGTCGCCGCCTTTTAGCAGATAGTCGGTGTAAGCGCCCACCGGCTTTTTGCCGTAATGCTTTTCAAACCACGCGAGCTGGCGCTTGATGGGGAATTTCTTGCTCTGCCACCACGGCACGCGCGCGCCGGCGGAAAAAATCTGGCAATCCGCGCCCGCGTCCGCAGCCTCGTCCACGATTTTGCGCAGCATCCAGTCGTCAAAGGGTTCGTCATTCTGCCGGATGGGATTGGGCGTCGACAAAATAAACGTCATGTCACAGTCGTACAGCGCGCGGAAGGGCGCCTTGCCGTCGGGCAATGGCGGATAGTCCGGCGCGTCGGCCGCGTTTAAAAAACAAGTGCCCCACAAACAGGCAAACAACGCGCGCAAGGGTTTCATTTTTTAATGTCGTCGGGGTTAAAAATTTCCGACCAGCGAAACCACATCGGATCGCCTTTGACAAGCCGTACGGACACCTCGTTTTTGCCATCCTTGAGCAGCCCTTTTGGAACCAGCCAGGCCAGGTATTGCTCGGGATAACCCAAACCGCCCGGGAACTCGACCGCGAACGGGTAAACACCCCAGGATTCCAGATTCGCAATGCGTTCGAGTTTTTGGCCGTTGATGGAAACTTCCCATTGGCCGCGGTCGATCCGGTCGGGGGGCTGCGTCTCGTAAAATTTTTGCTCCGCCTCGCCGAGCACCTGCATGCGAAAGGCCAGCGGCGCTTGCGGCGGGCGATAGGTGTCCATGAAAAACACATAGGGCTTTGCGTCTTTTTCGGTGAAGCGGTATTCCCACTGGGGCATGCGGTCGTCCGGCGCGTAATAGTAATAAGGCGGCGCCGTGAGCGTCTCGGGCGAGGCCAAGGCGCTTAAGTAATGAAAGGGCGGCTGTATGCTCGGCCCGCTGTGCTCGTCCTTGATGGAATAAAAACTGCGGTAGTAGACAAAGTTAAACAGCGTGATCCCGTCCGCCCCGCGCCCGTAGGCGGTGCGCGCGGCGTTCTCGAGCATCTCCTTGCTCGCGCGGCGCCAATTGTCCGAGCGCTTGTCGCCTATCATTATTTTCCAGCGGTGCGCGTAGGAACCCAGCTCGACGTAGACCGTGGCCTCGGGCACAAGCTCGCGCACGAGCGCCACGTCCGTCTGCTCGGAAATAATCGAGGACGGCGAAAGGTTA
>JAKPNF010000128.1 GCA_029548565.1 Verrucomicrobiota bacterium | reverse complement strand
TGAAGCCCACCAGCGGGTAGCGCGTGCGCCCGGCCAGCAGGTCGCCGTCTTGCACGTCCTGCAGCATGCCCTCGAATTGGAAGCGCAGCAGCTTAAGCTCGCGCTCGGTCGGATCGGCGTTTTCAAGGGATTGGTACAGCTTGGTGAACGCCAGCTCGAAGTCCATCGGCTCGGGAAAATCGGGGCCGAAGTCCGCCTGCACCGCCAGGCGCTCGGACACTTCGCCGAGTGTCTCCATCGCTCCGGGCACGGGCGGCGGGGCCTTGTGGCGGGCGGGTTGTTCCAAAGATGTGCAAGTAGTGGTCATGATATGTCGGTTTTTCGATTAAAATGCTCTTTGCGCAAGGGTGCGCATAGGTAAGTTTAAACTTTGCAAATGACAAAATCTTGACGAAATCGGCTTAAAAGTTGATTTTTCTTGATATATCAAAAAACAGCACTAAAATAACCCCAATGAAACAAACCAAACGCGAGCATTTATTGTGGAAGGACATGGCCCGCCGCAACGAAGTGGGTTTGATCGCGCGCAAGATCAACGTGCGCTCGCACAAGGAATTTCTGCACACGCACGACTATTACGAATTTTTCTTCGTGATCTCGGGCGAGGGCTGGCACGGCATCAACGGCCGGCGCCGCCTGCTCGAACCGGGGATGCTCGTTTTCATCCGCCCCGACGACTGCCACCACCTGCTGGGCAAGGGCGCGGGGCTGGAGTTTGTCAATGTGTCTTTTTCGCCAAAAATCACCGACCGGCTTGTCCCGCGCATAAAGGAAATCATGGGCGAGGTGCGCGAGGACGCCTTCGAGCGCGAGATGCCCTGGACGCTCTATCTTTCCGCCAAGGGCCGCGAGGATTTTGAAAACGCGTTGGAGCGCCTCTCGCATAGCGCGCGCGACGAGCTTTCGTGCGAGGCGTTCATCCTTTCCGTGCTCGACTTGGGGCGCGAGTCCTCGCGCAAAAACAACGAGAAATCGCAAGTGCCCCAGTGGCTCGCGCAAGCCGTCGAGCGTATCCGCGAGCCGGAAATTTTCCGCGGCGGAGCCAGCTCCTTCGCGACGCTGACAGGCCGCTCCCTCGAGCACGTCGGTCGCCAGACCCGGCGCTACTATGGCTGCACCCCCATGCAACTCATCCAGCGCGCCCGCCTGTCTTACGCCGCCCAACAATTGGAAATGGGCCGCATGAACATCAGCGAGTTGGCTTACGCCTGCGGCTACGAAAGCCTGAGCCACTTCATCCGCCTGTTCCACAAACAATACGGCGAAGCCCCCCTTCGCTACCGCCGCCGCCGCATCGGTGTGGCGTAAAATAATTTGGGGCTGTAGCAGCTAAGGAGCCTTTTGCGTAAATTTTCAATGACTGCTTCATGAAGCAGCACTGAAAAAAAAGGACGGCTGGGACGGTTGGTGATGCCGTCAAAAGACCCGCCAGTTTGCACTCCTTAAAAACTTGTGTATCATCCAGCCCCAACCTATTTGTCCGCCTCGTAGCGCAGGCCGACGGCGGCGCGCCAGGCGTCGAGAGCGGAGGCGTTGCCTAGGGAATCTTTCCAGGTGGTTTCTTGCAGTTCGAGCCGGCCTTCGGCGACGCATTGGCCGATGCGGGCAAAAAGCATGCCGAAGCGTTCGGTGGTGTCTTTTGAGAAATCAAAAATTTCCTCGGCGTTTGTTTTTGCGCGCATGATGCGCAGGCGCTCGCGGGAGAACCAGGGGTTTTCGATGTCGATGCGCCCGGTGGTGCCGATGATGCTTAGGCGGTTTGTCTGCTGGGCGCGAAAACCGCAGGCCAGTGCGGCGGTCATGCCGGTTTCAAAGCGCAGGAAGGCGGTGCTGAATTCGTCGGCTCCGTTTTTTTGAAAGAAGGAAGTGGCGGCGAGGATCTCCGGCTCGGCATACATGCCGCCGCTGCTCAAGCCTCCGATCATGCGGGCCATCGATATCGTGTAGCAGCCAAGGTCCAAAATCGCGCCGCCGCCGAGGTTTTTTTCGGTGAGGCGCAGGGGCGGGTTTTCCAGATGGGTGACCAGCGAGCAGTCCATGTGCAGCGGCCGACCGATGTAACCTTCCAGCAGCAACGAGCGCAGTTTTTGCGTCTGGGCGCTGGTGCGGTAGGTGAACGCCTCAGTGAGAAAGACCTTGTGCTTGCGCGCGGCCTTTACCATCTGCTCGGTTTGGGCGCGATTCATGCCCAGGGGTTTTTCGCACAGGATATGCTTTTTGGCCTCGGCGGCCTTGAGCACTGTCTCCAAGTGGAAGGGGTGGGGGTTGGCGATGTAGACGGCCTGAACCGCGCTGTCGGCGAGCATGTCGTCGAGCTGGCTGTAGGCACTCGGGATGTTGTATTGCTTGGCGAAGCTGCTCGCCCGGCGCATGGAGCGGCTGAAGACGGCCTGCATTTTCCCCATGCCTTGCGTGTGCGCCGGTGTGAGCACTTGCGCGACCTTGTGGGCGATGCCGCCCGTGGAAACAATCCCCCAGTTGAGCATTTGCTTTTTCTAACCCCAAACGCGCGCACGGGGCAAGCCGCAATGACCGCGGCGCAGCGGTGCTCCCCGTCATAAAACAAAAAGAATTGACCCTGCTTGCGGGCTTTGGCAGTATGAACTCTTTACGGGGCCGTAGCTCAGTTGGGAGAGCGCCACAATGGCATTGTGGAGGTCGTCGGTTCGATCCCGATCGGCTCCACCATTTTAAAATGGTGGGACCTGTGAACAAAAAGACGCCCGCGTGCTGCAGGCGTTTTTTTTGTTTCTTACTCCGCGAGCTTGCCGCCGCCTTTGCCGGGGGTGTAGACGAGGGCGAGGCCTGTCTTGGGGCCGCTTTCGATGATCTGGTAGGAGAAGTTTCTTGATTCCTTTCCTTCCAGCAGGAGGCGGCTGGCCTCGATGCGGTCGGCGCTGATGATTTGGAAGGTTTGGCCGGAGGTCGGTTTGTAGTCTTTTAGGCAGTTGATGGAAATGACCGTGCCGCTTTCGAGTTTGACGGTCGCGTTGCCGGAAGTGTTTTTCCACACGAGCTTGTCGTAGCGGCTGCGTCCGGCGATGTCGATGGAAAGCACGCCCTTGGACTGTTGGAGATACACGGCGGGCGCTTTGCCGATCAGGAGGGTTTCTCCCACGGTTTGCTCGCCGCCGGGGCTCATGCGCCCGCCGGAGTTGGTGATGCTTTCGGACATGCGCTTGGCGTTGAGCACGCCGCCGGTCCAATTAAAAGTGCCCTTGCCGATGCCCTTGCGTACGCCCACGCGCTCGGGGTCGTCCACCTCGCACAGGGCGTTGATCGTGCCGCCGGAAAAGTTGTAGATGCCCACAGCGCGCGGCGAGGAGGTCAGCGGGAAAGGCCCCGTGACGTTCAGCGCGGTGTTGGTCAGCGATACTGTGCCGCCGGATTGGTTGAACGTGCACGAGACATCTTCCTGAAGCCCCGCGCCCGCCAGATAAAACACGTCGGCCACTTCCAATTCCCCGCCGCCGAAGGAATAAGTGCCCACCATCGATTTTACTCCGCGCTGACCCAAAAAACCGCGCGTTTTCAGTTTGCCGCCTTCCTTGAAAACGGTGTGCGCCCTGTCGCCGCGGTGCTGGTAAAAGGCGACCGTCGCGGGCGTGCCGACCGTGATGGTCAGCGCCCCGCCGCCGATGCTGATCTCGCTGGACTCATTGAGCCGCAGCGAGCGGTCGATCGTTGGGGGGACGTGGCCATCTGCGTCGGCCTGCACCCAGATGGGGCCGTCGATGCTGCCGGATTTGAGCGCGTAAAACCCGCGCTTGATCGCGGCGCTGCCGACCGGCCGCGCCGCCCCGAGGGCGGCGCACACGCAGCACAGGCACACAAGAAAGAAGGGAATCTTTTTCATGGGATGCTATTTGTTCCAGATCGATTGCATCGGGTAAACGGTGAGGGACGTGACCTCCGCGTCGCCCTCGCGTTCGAGGATCAGCTCTGTTGTGCCGATCTTGTCGGCGTTGCGGCGCTTGACGCTGGCGCGGCGGCCCTTGTCGAGGTAGCAGTCGATGATAGCGGTGTCCACGAGCATGCGCAGTTCGCCCGTGGGCGCGGGGGTGAAAGGCTGGCCGTCTTTCTCCGTGATAAAATCCCCGCGCGTGTTCATTTGCGTGTGGGTCTTAAGGCCGTCGACGTGCAGCGTGAGCTTGGTGTCGGGCTTTTGCTTGTACTCGATCACGATGTCGAGCCACTTCGTCTCGGGGCCGTTGAGCGCCTCCAGCGCGGCCTTGGCCTTTGCGAAGCTCGTGTTTTTAAGCTCGATGATGGGCTTGCCGCGCAGTTGTTCGATCTCCTTGACGGGATAGGCGAACAGGCGGATGCCGTCGGGCGTGGTTTTGAGCGAGAGATCCATCGGCAGCGTCATGCCCTGGCTGAAGCGCAAGTCGGGGAAGCGGGCGACCATGCCCGGCCAACCGTCGCCCGTCCAGCCGATCAGCACGGTGCGCTTGTCGGGGGCGTTGTCAAAAACGATGGCCGCGCGGCAGCGGTCGTCCACGCCGGTGAGCGAATAAGGGTACATGGGAGTGAAGGTCTTTCCGTCAAAGTCCCCGATATGATAGTACTGCATCACGCCCCAAACGACCCACTTGGTGTTTTTTGGGTCGCCGTCCACGGGCAGCGGCACAAGGTCGGGGCACTCGTAAACGGTCGAGCGGTCGGGCATCGTGAAATTGCTGACCGGCTCCCACTCGCGCAAGTCGGAGGAGGTGTAGATCGCGAAGTTGTAGCCCGGGTAGGGGTGTGTCTCGATGTTTTTGCGGCGGAAGGGCAGCTCGGCGGGCGGGTCGAGGTCTTTCTTGGCGTTGCTGTAGACGATCAGCACCCACTTTTTCGTGGGTTCGTGCCAGAAGACTTTCGGGTCGCGCCCGGCGTGCTTGATGACGGGGTTGTTGTCGACTTCCTGCCAAGTGGCGCCGTCGTCGAGCGAGTAGGCCAGGCACTCGCCGCGGCCGGTGCTGGTGAAGGCCAAGAAGACCGCCCCCTTGCCGCTGGGGTCGAGCTTGGAGGTGTTGGCCTTGTCCACGAAGGCCGTGCCCGAGAACATCATGTCCTTGATGCCGTTTTGCAGCAGGGCCATGGGGCGGTTCTCCCAGTGTATCAAATCTTTGGATACGGCGTGCCCCCAGTGCATGTTCTGCCAATAGACGCCCAGGGGGTTGTGCTGGTACATCAGGTGCCAGAGTCCGTCGCGCCAGTACAGGCCGTTGACGTCGTTGTTCCAGCCGCGGTGCGGCGAGAAGTGGAAGCGGTTGCGGTAGGGCTCTTGGTAGTCGTCATCGGCCGTGGCGATCGCGTCCATCAGCTTGATTTTGCGAAAGAGCTCCTTTTTTTGCGGGGGCAGGCCCTCCACGCTGATCGTGAGGGTCTTTCCCTTCCATTGAGAGACGGGGTAGTACGCCCACCAGGCGATTTCCTCCTCGCTTTTGGGGAAGTGGGCGTTGAGGGTTTGCAACGCGGTGCCGTCCTTGTCGATGAAGCTCAGCAGCTCGAACTCGCTGCGGGGGATGTCCAAAGGCGGGTTGCCCACGGGGATCCATAGGTAATCCTTGTCGATTTTCAGCGCGAAGGCGTCGTCGACCAGGTCGGGCAAGAGCGCGTCGTCGTCGCTCCAGCGGAAATCGTCGGCGTTGATGTGTCCCCAGCCGTCGCTCGAGCGGTCGTGGATCTCGATGCGGGCGGTTTTGCCTTGGAAATTGCGCAGGTCGACGACCGCGCGGGTCATCGTTTCCTTGTTGTTGCCGGTGGTGCGCTTGAGCGTCTTGCCGTCGACCACCACGTCGACGTACAGCTGCGTCGGGTTGCGTCCCCCGCCGATAAGGAAGGTCAGGTACTTGTGGGTGATCTTGAAGTTTTTAGAGGTGAGCTTGCCCTGCGGCGCGTCGTTTTGTATCTTGCCTGGGGTGTGGGCGCCTTTGGGGTTGTTCTCAAAAGTGCCGATCCAGAAATCGCCCTCGTGCTTGGCGCTTTCGCGTTTGCGGGCGGCGGGGTTGTCGCCTTGGGTGGGCTGGTTTTTGAAGGCGTCGCCCTCGGCCGTCCAGTTCGTGAGGTCTCCTTTTTCAAAGTTGCTGTTGGGGAAGAGAAGCTCGTCGGCGTTCAAGCCGAGGCAGGCGGCCGCGCACAGCAGGGCAAACAGGAAGGTTTTTTTCATCAGTCAGAAGTGTTGAGGTTGAGGGTTTTGAAACAAACATTGTGCCAATACGGGCGGCGCGAGGCCACAAAAAAGCGTTTAATGAAACAGCTCACGCATTACGTTATTGCCAAAAACATCCAAAACAATTGTACTAGAACGAAATATCTATGAATCCAAAAATGCCCTCTTTCTTCCGGCCTTTGCTAAATCTGCACCAAAAGGTAAACGATTTTGCCAGCGGCAAACCGCGTTTGTTCGCCGCGCTGCTGTGCCTGGTGCTCGGCGCGATCACGTGGCTGACCTATAGCAACTCCTTCACCGGCGGCATGGTGCTGGACAACGCGATCGTCCTGCAGATGGATCCGCGCTTGCAGGCGCCGTTGGACAAAGATGAGCTGAAAAAAGGCGTGCCTGTCGCGCTGGACAAAACATGGCCCTTCCAGTGGTACAACGGCGAGCAGCGCGAGCAGGAATGGATCCGTGACCACAACACCGGTGAGAAGATAAAACCGAAGTACGCTCTGCCGCTGTATTTTGTGAAGGATGAATTTCGCGGGCAGATCGAGCGCACGTTTACGGAAAACTACTGGTGGCCGAGCTTCCCCACGGACTTGTACCGCCCGATCACGACGCTCTCTTACTTTTTTAATTACACGGTGCTTGGCTCCAAGACGGACACGTTTAGCTACCACGTCATCAATCTGGTGCTGCACTGGCTGTGTTCGTGTTTCGTGCTGCTGATAGCCCGCGCCATCTGGCCGAACCGCTACGGGCTTTCCTTCCTGGCCGCCGCGATTTTCGCCCTGCACCCCGTGGCGGTGGAAAGCGTCACCAACATCGTCGGGCGTGCGGATCTCATAAGCACGCTGTGTATTTTGCTGGCGGGGTATATCTATATTCGCCTGACGCGCATCCTTGATTCGGGCAATTTCGCCAAGATCGCCCTGACCTGGCTGCCTTGCGCGATCGCCTTCGTGGTGGTTTCGTGCATCGGTGTTTTGGCCAAGGAAAGCGGCATCATGCTGCTGGGGTTGATCGGGCTTTACGATTTCTTTTTCCGCGGCGAATCGCTGCCGCTGCTTTCCAAAACGCGCATAAAACCCGGGCGCTTCACGTGGGTGGCGCTGGGTGAGACGGTGCTGGTGTTTCTGGCCGTGTGGCTGGTGCGCTGGTTCGTGATCATGGGCGGCCCCAAGGAAGAACTGGTGTGGGTGCTGCCGCTATTGCTGGGCATCGTGGGCACGGGCATCGCTTTGTTGTGGGTCAACCTTGAAGGCGAGGGCAAGAGCAACCAGTCGGTCAGGGAAACGTTTTTCTCGGTGCTGTACCGTTACGCGCTGCCGGGCTGGCTGTTGATGCTGCCGGCGATCGTCCTGGTGTTCTACGCCAAGAAGGTCATTTTGGGCAACTCGCCGTTTTACGGGCAGATATTTATCGACAACCCCATTGTGGGTGCGGGCGCTTTTGACGGCCTCATGACCGCGATCAAGGTGCTGGGTCTTTATCTGGGTGTGTTGGTGTATCCCAGCACGCTGTCGTGCGACTATTCGTTCAACCAGATTCCCGTTTTTGGCGACCACACCGCGAGCTTTGCGGACAACCTGCTGGCCTGGGTGGCCCTCGCGCTGATTGTGGTGCTGTTTATCAGCGTGTTTCACTGGCGCAAGCGCAACCCGGCCTTTGGCTTTGGCGTGTGCATGTTCTTTTTGATGATTTTGCCGACCTCGAATATTTTCTTCAACATCGGCTCGATCATGGCGGAGCGCTTTTTGTACCTGCCGCTGGTGGGCTTCGCGATTTTGGCGGCGATTTTTGTGCAGGCGGTGACCATGGCGTTTAACCGCTTCTGGGAGCGCGAGACCGGCTCGGTCGACGTGATCGTCGTGCTGGTGCCTTTGGTGGTGCTGGGGGCTTACGGCCTGCGCTCGTACGTGCGCAATTTCGACTGGCACAACGACGTGAACTTGTGGCGCAGCGCGGTGGAAGCGTGCCCGCGCTCGTTCAAGGTGCACAAGGGTTACGCGGGTGCCCTGCGCATTGAGGCGCAGCCGCCCATCGAGTGGCCCAGAACCGCGGCGCAGCTCGACGTGAGCGAGCAGTCCTTTATTAACTCGGCACGCCTGCGCGCCGAAAAACCCCTGCTCAGCGATTTGACGCAGCCGGAGGCCGAGTACATCAACACCGAGCGCAAGCGCACGCAGATACCGTTGTATCCGGCCAATCCCAATCTGTCCGAGCAAGAGAAAAGCCAGATCAACGCCGTGCGCATGCAGGAGAAGCGATCGCTGCTGGCACTCGACCCCACGCTCACGCCCGCGGAGACTAATTACGTCAACTCTGCACGACGCAGCGTCTGGCGCCCGCTGCTCAGCGAGGATCCCAATTTGACGGCGGCGGAACTTTCTTACGTCAACAACGCACGCGCGAGCGCGGGCAAGCCCGCCCTTTCCCAAGACCCGAATCTTTCGCCCGAGGAAATCGAGCGCGTCAGGGCTTGGCGCAACCGTTACGAGCCTGACCGCCCCGACGGCCCCAGCGAGGAGGAAATTTATTTCATGGATCAGGAGCGCGCCAAGCGCGGCCGTCGTCCCTATGCCGAGGACAACGCGCTGGACGATGTCGACAAGCAGATCCGAGCGCAGTGGGCCAACGTGATTGCCGAGCGCGGGCTGGACAAGGCGCTGGCGCGCGTGGAGGAGGGCATTCGCGTGCTCGACTCGGGAGACTTGCCCGACAGCAAGCAGGACAACACACTGTTTTACGACTCCGGCCTGTACTACAACACCAAGGCGCAGGTCTTGCAGGAGCGCGGCGACGTTCAGGAGGCGCTGCGCTACTACCAGAGAGCCTACGAGATTCTGTGGCGCGGCGTGCGCGTGGACATGCATGTGAACAAGACATCCAAGGAGGCCATGCGCAACCGCGGCATTCCGGAAGACGACATCATCGAGGTGGGCAACCCGAAGATTCGCACGCAGTTTGTGATCGCCGCCGCCCGCTTGGGCCGCCTGGACAAGGCGCTGGAATCCATCATCCAGACGCGCAAGATGGTGCCGATGGAGGCCGACCCGGCCTCGCTGCACGCGATTTTGCTCAAGGAAACCGGGCAGGAAGATTTGGCGCGCGCGACCTTTATGCAGGCGCTGGTTCTCAACGGCCAGCACCAGCAGGCCTGGCAGGGGCTGGCCGAGTTGTACTCCAAGATGCCGGAATCCCAGCCGCCCAACCAGCCGCCGATTTTGCAGCACGAAAGCGGCGCGCTTTCGCTCAACAACCAAAGCCCGATAGCGATGAAGGATTTGCAGACGGCTTTCATCCTGCTGGAAGATTTGCTGTGGGAGACCAAGCGCTTTGACGAGGCCAATGCCGTGCGCATAAAAGCCATGGAAGATTACGGCGTGCCGCGCACGGCGTTCACCAAGCTGCGCGATCCCTCCAAGCGCACGGGCGGCGTGGCCGCCAGCGGCCGCGGCATCAATGTGGAGATCGACACGCGCGGCAAGAAAGGCGCCAAGCCCCCGCAGGACGGCGCCGCGCCCGCCACCGGCACGCAGGCGTTGCCGCCGCCGGCCTTCCCGCAACCGTCCCCCGCGCAGCAATAACAGTATGCGCCACAGGCTTTCCCTTTTGCTGTTGACGGGGGGCTGCCTGTGGCACGGCCTGTATGGCGGTTTGGCCGCGAAGGACGACCTGTTTTACGCGCCCGTGCAGGCGTATTTGAAAGACCGCTCCCACGCGCAGGGGCAGGCCATGCGCGTGGAGGTGTTGGATATTTCCCACACGAATGTCTACGTCGTTCCGCCCTTTGACGAGGTGGCGCAAAAAGACGCCTACAAGACGCCCTTTGGCCTGGCGATGCGCTCGCGGCATTGGGCGCACACGATGCCCTTTGAACGCCTCGACATGAAAGCCCTTTCCATGGACGCCCCGTGGATTGTCGCCGTGCGCGATAGTCTTGCGCAGGAGCGCTCGGCCCAGCGGGCTTTGCGCGATTTGCTGGGAAAACTCGAGCGCCCGATGCTGGAGACCAGCGGCGTCGAGCTGCCGGTGGGCACCATCGCAAAGCTAACAAGCATCCGAATATTTTTGTGGCAAGTCTCCCAAAAGGAAACCAGCCGCCAGCGCTTGGACATTCTGCGCGCCAACCCAAAACTGCTGGGGCCTTTTTGGGCGTACCTGTGCGTGGCGCGCGATGAGATCAAGCGCAGCGAACGCCGCATCCCCGGCGGAAAGGGCAGCGCGCTGGGCGCCGCGGCGCTGGCGCGTTTTGAGGAATTGGAAATCGCGCTGGGCCGCCTGCTAATGCCCCGCACCCCCATCGGCAATGACCGCGAGCAACTCCAAAACACCCTGAACTTCATTTTTGACCACGGCGCCTCGCCCGGGCAAAAATAACTTCGCGTTGCGAATAAGTTTCGCTTGAGCGCAAGGCGGCGCGCGCAAAGAATAGGGGCATGGACACCGCCGCGATGAAACAGACGCTCGAGCGCCTAAACGCGCTGTTGGCGCTTGTCCATCCGCAGCAGGGCGCTTTGCACGGGCAGTTGCGCACGGCGCTGGAGCGCGCGTTTGAGGCCAACGAGCAAAGCGGCGAGGTTTTGAACGATGTGGGCGCGGGTATCGAGATGCTGCGGCGCCTGTATTCGGACGGCGCGCCGCCGGCATTCGCGCACACGGACATCGGCGGCGAGGGCTGGGGGCCTTTGTGGATCGGCGAAAAAATCAGGGACGCGATGCGCCCGTTGGCGGGTTACCCCGACGCGCTTTTAGTTGTCAGCGGGCTGGGTTTGCGGGTGCGCCCCGAATCCGGTCGCTGGAGCCGCGTGGGCAAGGGCGATTACGACGCCATGCGCGCGCTGGTCGACGAAACTGCGCGGCGCTATGTCACCAAAAACGCGCGGCTGCGTATTTTTTACATATAAACACCATGAGCGAAAAAACTCTGTTTGAAAAAATCGCCGCGCGCGAAATCCCCGCCACGATCGTGCACGAGGACGAGCATTGCATGGCGATAAAGGACATCAGCCCGCAGGCTCCCGTTCACATTTTGGTCTTCCCCAAAAAACGTATCTCACGTGTGGGGCAGGCAAGCGAAGCAGACGCGCCGCTGCTCGGGCACTTGCTGCTCAGCGCCGCAAACATCGCGCGCGAGCAAAAGCTCGGCGACGGGTTCCGCCTAGTCATCAACAACGGCCCGCACGGCGGCGAAACCGTGCCGCACCTGCACGTGCACCTGCTGGGCGGCCGCCAACTCGGCTGGCCGCCGGGGTGATGTTGTACGCAGTTGCCTTTGTTCGGGCGCGCCGTTAGGCTTTACGGAAATTTATGGACGGAGCTGTCGTTACGGAAACTGCCACCTGGCTGCACTTGTGCGTGTTGTCGGTCGTTTGGCTGCTGTTTGCGGTCGGGCTGATGGGGACGGTCGCGCCCATCCTGCCCGGGCCGCCGCTGATTTGGCTGGGAATTTTGTTGGATAAACTCATCATCGGTGCCGAGTCGGTGAGCTGGACTTTTGTCGTCGTCACCGGCGTTGTCACTGCGCTGACACAGGTGGTTGATTACTACTTGAGCTATTGGGGGGTCAAACGTTTCGGCGGTTCATGGCTCGGGGGTGTGGGGGCGATGATCGGGCTGTTCGTCGGGCTCTTTTTGCCGCCCTTTCCGCTGTGGATCATTATCGGGCCGGTTGCCGGCGCGATTGCGGGAGAACTTTTGGGTGGCAGCTCTTTCAAGGTCGCGGGCAAGGCCAGCGTCGGCACGGTGGTCGGAGCCATCATTGCTTTTATTCTGAAATTCTTTATCTGCCTGGCGATGATCGTCGGGTTTTGTCTGTTGAGAAATTCCACCCTTATCTTCTAATGAAACATATTCTATCTATCATTGCACTGGGCGCGGCCACCTGCGGCCTGTTTGCCCAGCCGGTTCCCGGCACGGAGGCCACCACCAACGCCTACGCCGATTGGCGCGAGCCCTTTGGCGCGCACAGGCATTTCTGGGAAATCAACACCCAGGCTTGGGAAGATACGAAAATTTTTTCCTGGGAGACTGTCGGCGTGGGGCTGCCGTTCAGGATTTACCCTGTTGTCGGGTTTGAGAGCGAGTTGAACTGGCGCGGCAAAAAACTCGCCCCGCAAACGATGCTGGCGAAAATCGGCACGGAGACCTACCTGTTCGGCGGGCAGGCGTACCTCGATCTGGCCAGCGCGTTGCCGCTGGACGGCGATTACGCCAAAAGTTACGACATCTACATGGGCTGGTGCTACCAGCTCACCAAGTACGTAGATATTGACATCGGCGGCAACATCATCTTTTACGACAAGAATGTCATCGGCCCCGGGCAAACGTCGCCCATCGGTTCCAAGGACACATCAGATATGCACATCGGGCTGTCGGCCAACATCCCGCTCAACCCGTGGGCGTGGGTCACTTACGATTTCGTGCACGACCAGCTCATCGTGGAAACGGGCCTGCGCCACCGCGAACCGCTTGTGCACTGGATCGGCACTCAAGACCTTTATCTGGAACTTTCCCTCACCGCGGGCTGGCTGAAAGCCAACCGCTACAGCGGGCGCGGGCAAATCAACGGCCAATACTGGCGCAACAGTTATTGCTACGTGATGGCCACCGCCGGACTCGCCTATGAACCGGTGAAAGACTTGACCATCCGTGCGGGCGTGCGCTGGAGCGCCAATAACGACGGCAACGGCGTGGCCCCCAACGGACTGTTGCTGGGTCCCGACAATTCCGTGTGGGGCGGCGTGAGCGTTACTTACGCGTTTGACTTGTAAAACAAATACGCCGCGTGTGGCGGCGCATCTGTTTACTTGCGTTACGCCTCGGTTTCCTCGGCGGTCAGCTCGTGGACTTTTTCTGTGCCTTGCGCGCGCTCGATCGTGGCCAAAACGGCGTCGATGAGTTTTTCGCGGTCTTTCACGAAGATAAAGCGGTCGGAGCTTAGCGCGCGGTAGGATTCCGTCATGAGCCTGGAGCTGGGGCGGCGCATTTTCATCAGCGCCAGCAAGTGCTCGGAAAGACCCTCGGAATTACCCAGGCGCAAGTCGAGCGAGGTCAGGCGCGTCAGCACGATTTGGTTCTCGGGGTTTTTCTCGTAGGCGTTGGCCAGGATGCGGCGAGCCTGGTCGAGGCCGCCGAGCTTTTCCATGCGGTCGGCAATCGCCAGCAGGTTCTCCACGCGCAACGAGCGCGCGCTCAAAAATTTGTTGAGGAACATGGTGCTCATTTCCATGTTGTTGGCGCCGTAGTAGGCCACGGCTTTGAGCGAATCGAACAGCTCCTCCTGACGCAGCAGCCAGGCGGGTTTTTCGTTGTCGATATCCTCGATAAAGGCGATGGCGCCCTGGAAGTCGCCCGCGGCGATGTAGGCTTCCACCAGCAGCAGCGTGAAGGGGGAGATGTCAAACTCGTTCTCCACCGCGCGTTCGTAAATGCGGCGCACCAAGTCTATGTGGCCTTTGGCCGTGGCGTAGTTGGCCAGCAGCAGCAGGGCGTTTTGGTCGTTGGAGAACATCGCCAGGGTCTGGTTGGCGTAGCGTTTTTCGTAATCGTAGTCCTTCTCGGCATTGAGCAGGTGCAAATACTCCACGCGCGGCTGCACCTGCATGGAGTTGTTGAGCATCCACTGCGAGGCCACTTGGCGTGCCTGGACAAGCTCGCCGTTTTCGCGCAGGTAGCGCGTCAGGGCGTTGAACATGGGCGATCGGGCGGCCGGCGGGGTCTTTTCCAGTGTCTGGGCGATCAAGTTGATGGCGTCCTGGCGGCGGTCGCGCGTCCAGAGGATGGTGGCCATTAGCAGGGTGCCCTCCTGGGTGTTTTTCAAATTATACTTCTCCAGCAGGGCTTCAACCTCGTCGTAGCGCAACATCAGCGCAAGGGCTTGCGCACGGTGCAAGGCGAGGGTTTTGACGATGAGCGGGTCGGCCGGGTTTTTGGCCAATTCCTGGGATGTGTACTCCAGCACCTCGTTATCTTTCATATACTTATTTAACAGCGTCAGATAACGATTGATATAAGGCTGGTTTTCAGAAGCGTAGGGCAGGCCGTCGCGCAAGAGGTTCAGCGCGTCCTCGGGCTGTTGGAAAAATCGCAAGTAAAAATCCGAGAGCAACTGGCGCCCGTCGAGGTTCTTGGGCGCGCGGGCCACGCCTGTGCGCAGGTAGGTTAGCCCCTCGCGAAATTCGCGGTTGCGCAGGTGCTCGAAGGCTTTTTTGATCTGCCACTCGCCCATCTGTTCGCGGATGACCTGTTTTTTAAACGGGTAGGCGTACATTTCCCAATAGCCCACGTCTTCGTAGCCGCGGCGAAAACGGTACCAGCCGTATGCGAAGGTCGCAAAGCCTGCATACCCCAGTACTGCCAAGCCGACTACGGCCAAAATGATGCGGTTCCAGCGCGCGCGGGTCACCCAATAGCCGTTGGGCAGGCGCTGCTGTGTCGCAAAGCCCCACAATACGGAGCGCTCGTTGGTCACAGGCGGCTTGATGGTTTTCTTTTGGGGGGATTGCGTTGCCATACGGTTATATCTAGCTTACGGAGCCTAATGGATACGTAAGCGTTTGGCAAGAGCCTTTGGTTTTTTTAAATTCCCCTTTTTGTGGATAAAAAGGAAAAAACGTCATTATTCTTTTGACATACGCGGGACTTGTCGGCTAAAAAGGTGTTGCAAATGAAGAGAAATCCCCCGAACATAAAAGCTTGGATGCGGCGGCGCTATCATATTTTTAGTATTGATTGTGCTGCGCAAATCTGCTTCTAATTTTAATAACCACACATTTTAATTCTACGCTATATGAAAAAATATACCTCAATCCTTTTGGGAACCGGTGCTTTCTTGGGCGCAGCCGTTTCTGCGCACGCTGCCCCGTTGTTCTCCGTGGGGGACAATTTTGACGTCTTTTTTGATGGCACGCTCAAAGGCGCGTGGAACTCCAATGTCACGGCTATGACTGGTGGCCCCAAGAAAATCGACGACTATTCAATTATCATGAGCCCGGGTGTGGTGGCTAACTGGGGGCGCAACAGCAAGATTTCCGCCAACGTGTTTTTTCGCGAGGACATGATTCGCTACCTGAATCATTCCAGCCTGAATGAAAATCTGGCAAAGTTGTACGCGGACGCGCAGTACAAAGGCGATCCGTTCAGCGTCCGTGTGGATTTTTCGTATCTGCAGATGTATCAAAACACGCCGTCGGCCTTGGGTTCGGCCGCACTGTCCGGCGAGCCGGCCATTATCCGCTACGACAAAATGAACGCCGGCATCAATGGCGTGTATATGCTTTCCCCGAAAACCTCGCTTGAGCTTGGCTTCAACTACTCTTCCACCCGCTATGTGGAAGGCTGGGATCATGCCTATCAGGATGTGTATGATTACTCTGTCCCCGTGGCCATTTATTATCAGTACTCCCCGCAGTTGGATATCGGCCTGTACGGCAATTACCGCTTCTCGAATGTGCAGGATTTGAAGAATATGAATCCTTATAGCCAGACCGACTATGGCCGCAACCGCAGCACCTATTTTGGCGGCGTGTCGGCTCGTTTGAAAAGCTGGCAGCGCTTGAGCGGCTTTGTGAATGTCGGTGTTACGGTGGTAGATATTGATTCGATCACTTATCAACATCCGCTTTTCGGACCTCAGGAATATGCGGGTATCTCCCGCTGGAATTTTGGCGCCGATATGCGCTTGAGCTATGAATTGACCCAGAAGATTAGTCTGAACATGAGCGCCTATCAGAATTACTCGGTTGGTGCGCAAGGGCAGAACATTTGCAACACAGGTGGTGGCTTGAACGGGCGCTACCAGATTAATCAATTCTTCGACGCTTCCGCCAATTTCATCAACTATACCCATTCCAAGTACGATTACGGCCGTGCTGACGACACCTATAGTTTCGGTGCCGGTGTGGGCTGGACACCCAATTCCCACTTGCGCTTCTCGATTGGTTACACTTTCTTCTGGAACAGCTCTACCAATCCGGGCAGCTGCTACCAAGGGCACATCATTTCGGCCAGTGGTTCGCTGCGGTACTAAAGCGGTTTAAAATTCACGCTGAGTGCTCAAAATTGGGCGTTGAAAAAGGGAAAGTTTTCAAACTTTCCCTTTTTCTTTAAATGCGGCGAACATTTTTCAAAAAGGCGTGTCTAAAAAAGAAAGGCTATTTGGCAGTCGGTGAAAGAGTGTCTTTGCGTTGCCTGGGCCCCTTGACGTCGGGCCAGTTTATGTGAGAAAATAGACAACAATAAATCACATAAAAAGGTATAGAAATGAAATCAAAGTTCAGCGTTGAGCAAATAATCAGGATACTGCGCGAAGCGGAAGTTGCGCCGAG
>JAKPNF010000126.1 GCA_029548565.1 Verrucomicrobiota bacterium | reverse complement strand
CGCCCGAACCGCCCGCGCCCGCCAAAAAACAAGACGGCCCGCCCGATTACGGCGCGCAGGTTCCGCGTGCGCTCAGCGTGCTTCTAAACGCCCTTGAAACCGGCCGCCTGCCCCACAGCATCCTGCTGTACGGCGACACCCTCGCCGACTTGGAAAACGCCGCGCATTTTCTGGCCGCCCACATCCTCGGCACACTCGAGGCCATGAAGCACGCGGATTTTTTCGCCCTGCGCCCCAGCGGAAAGGCGCGCCAGATAAAAATCGGCGAGAAGGAGGCCCGCGAGAACAACACCATGCGCGACTTCATCCGGCAGATCAACCTCTCCGCCAGCCAGGGAACGCGCAAAGTCGGCGTCGTCTACGAGGCCGACCGCATGAACTCCAGCACCGCCAACGCCTTCCTGAAAACCCTCGAGGAACCCCCGCGCGACACCACCTTGCTGCTGCTGTCCACCCGCCCCTACGACTTTTTACCGACCATCCGCAGCCGCTGCTTTCATTTCCACATCCCCGCGCTTGACCACGGCCAATGCGACGAATCCTTCATCCAATGGAAGCACGATTTCGAAACTTGGCTACAAACCCTCGATGACTGCGCCGACGGAAAAAAGGCAAGCCCCGCCGACCTCGTGCTGCCCGCCTACGCGCTGGGCGGCCGCTTGCTGCTGCTAAGCGAATCCTTCGCCCAGATGCAATGGGCCGCCGCCAAAGCCGAACTGCCCGAGCAAATCGACGACGAGGAAAAAGAAGCCATCGAAACCGGCCTACGCAAAGGCATCCGCGCGCGCCTGCTGCAACAAACCGAGCAAACCCTGCGCGACTTCGCCTTTGCCGACAAGGAAAAAATCCAAACCCGCTCCCGCAAACTTTCCGCCAGCATAGCCGCCATGGAAAAAATCCGCGGCCTGCTCGAAGTCAATTTCCCCGAAACAGCCGCCATGGAACACTTCATGCTGCAAACCCTGCGCGCCTGGAGCAAATAGTTCAACCGGCGTTTGCCTAATCCCCAAAATCCGTGAACAGCGCCGGCCAGCGCGCCTTGTCCAGCAGGTAGCCCGAAGGCAGTGTCACATCCACTTCGCCGTCGTGGAACAGTTTTTTGAAAATCGGTTTTTTCTCTCGGCCGATCAGCGCCACGAAAAGATGTTTGGCGTTTAGCAGCGTCGGGCCTGTGAGGGTGATGCGCTTTTGGCCGCTTTGCGGGTGGGCGCTCACGGCACAGGGCGCGCGTTTTTTAAGCAGCGCGGGCGTGTTTGGAAAAATGGAGGCCGTGTGGCCATCGTCGCCGATGCCGAGGATCGCGCAGTCGAGCCGCGGCAGGCCGTTAGCCATGGGCAGTGTTTGTTTTAAAGACATGCCGTAACGTCTGGCCTCTTTTTGCGGGTCGCCCTCCCCGCGCATGCGGTGGATATCCTCTTCGGGGATGCCCAGCGGGTCGAGCAGCAGTTGTTTGGCATGAAAAAAATTGCTTTGCTCGTCGTCAGGCGGCACGCAGCGCTCGTCGACCCAGTAAAAGCGCAGGCGCTCCCACGCGATGTCCGCGCGCCAGTGCCGCACCCAGTGCTTGAACATTTTTTGCGCGGTGCCCCCGCCGCTTAAGGCCAGCGAGAACGCCCCCTTCTTGCGCTGCATGGCAAACAAAAGCGCCTGCGTCAATGCATCGAGCGCGGCTTGTTCGTTTTTGCAATGGTGGACGATCAGCACGGGATCAACCCTCCGGCGCGATGTTTGTGCGGATGTCGTCGCCGCCTTCGTAGGGGCACGAGTGCCCCGGGTAAAAAATGTCTTCCATCAGCTCGACGGCCTTGTCGGGGCCATGGGAACCGGCGGCGTAGAATTGCAGGTTCGTCTCGCCCTGCTCTTTCCAGTGGTTCAGGATCGGGTCGACAAAACTCCAGCTCGCCTCCAGCGCGTCGGAACGGGCAAAGAGCGTGCCGTCGCCTTTCATGGCGTCGAGCAGCAGGCGCTCGTAGGCGTCCGGCAGATGCTTGGCCACCACGGAGTCGTAACGAAAATCCATGCTCACCTGCCGCACGTCGAAGCCTGCGCCGGGTTCCTTGAAGCCGAAGCGCAACGCGATGCCCTCGTCGGGCTGAATGCGTATCGTGAGCTTGTTGCAAGACGGGCCGGTGCACTGGCTTTTAAAAAGCTGCTGCGGCGTCGATTTGAAATGAATGACCACCTCGGCCTTGCGGTCGGGCATGCGCTTGCCGGTGTACAGGTAAAACGGCACGCCGCCCCAGCGCCAGTTGTCGATCATGATCTTGGCGGCGACGTAAGTCTCCGTGTTGGAATCTTGCGATACTTTTTCCTCGTCGCGGTAGGCGGGCACGCCCTGGTCGTTTATTTTCCCCGAAACGTACTGGCCGCGCACGACGTGTTTGTCGATCTCGCCGCCCGCGTAGTGGCGGATGGTCTTGAACACCTTGGCGGTCTCGTCGCGGATCGCCTCGGGGTCGAACGTCGAGGGCGCCTCCATGGCGACAAAGCTCATCAATTGCATGAGGTGGTTTTGCACCATGTCGCGCATCGCGCCAGCCTTCTCGTAATAGCCGCCGCGCTTTTCCACGCCGAGCTGCTCGGTCGTGCTGATCTCCACGGCGTAAACGTAATTGCGGTTCCACAGCGGCTCGAAAATCCCGTTGGCAAAACGCAGCACCAGCATGTTCTGCACGGTCTCCTTGCCAAGATAATGGTCGATGCGGTAAATCTCTTTTTCCTGAAAAATCGAGCGCAGCTGCGCGTTCAAATCAAGCGCGGATTGCAAGTCGTGCCCGAAAGGCTTCTCCACGATGATGCGCCGCCAACCCTCGGCGCTGTCCGGCTTGTTGAGCCCGTGCGCCTTGAGGCACTCGGGGATTTTCGCGAACATTACGGGGGGAGTGCCCAGGTAATATAAAACGCGGTCTGGGATATTTTTTTCGGCGCGCCACTTGGCGATGGCGTCTTTTAAAACGGAATACTGGGCGCAGTCCTCGGTGTCGAAATACACGTAGTGCGCCATCTGCAAAAACGCGTCGAGTTTTTGCGCGTCGGGCGCGTCGCCGTCAAAATGCGACGAGATGAAATCCTTCTGCGCCTGACGGTACTGCTCGTCACTGTACTGGGTGCGCGAGGCCCCGAGGATGACGAAATCATCCGGCAGCAGGTCGCGCAAATACAGCTCGAACAAGGACGGCATGAGCTTGCGCTTGGCCAAATCCCCCGAAGCCCCGAACACAACCAGCAATTGCTTGTCCGCTTTGGTGATCATAAAATTTCAGGCGTTGTAAGTGCCGCTGGTGACGTCGCCGCCCAGCCCCGCCCAGTCGGTGTGGAAAAATTCGCCGCGCGGGGCGTCGACGCGCTCGTAGGTGTGCGCGCCGAAAAAGTCGCGCTGGGCCTGAATGAGATTGGCGCCACCGCGCGCGCTGCGCAGGGTGTCAAAATAATTAACGGCCGCCGCCGTGCACGGAATCGCGATTCCCGAAAGCACGGCCGCCGCCACCGCGCGCCGCCAGCCCGTGAGCGCCGCGTTGATTTTTTCTTTAAAAAACTCGTCGAACAAAAGATTTTCCAGCTCCGAATTTTTTTCATACGCCCGCGCGATGTCGTTCAAAAACACCGAGCGGATGATGCAGCCCTTGCGCCAAATCCGCGCGATGCTGGCAAAGTCGAGCTTCCATTCGTACGCCAAACTGGCCGCGCGCAGCAGTGAAAACCCCTGCGCGTAGGAGACAATTTTCGAGGCATAAAGCGCGTCTTTCAGATACGGCTCGGGCGCGGCCATCTCCCAACCGGCGTCGGGCTGATTATCGTATTTTTTCGCGGCTTGCTGGCGCAAGTCCACCTGCGCGGAAATGAAACGCGCGTACACCGCCTGCGTAATGAGGCTCAATGGGTCTGCCTCGTCCAGCGCAGCCATCACCGTCCACTTGCCCGTGCCCTTTTGCCCGGCAGCGTCGAGGATTTTGTCGAGCAAATAGCCGCCGTCCTTGTCCTTGTATTTTAAAATCTGCGCGGTGATCTCGATGAGATAACTGTCCAGCTCCGTCTTGTTCCAATTGGAAAAAATCTCCGCCATCTGCGCGTTGTCTTTTTTGCGCAAGTCTTTCAAAAGCAGGTAGGCTTCCGAGATGAGTTGCATGTCGCCGTACTCGATGCCGTTGTGCACCATTTTCACATAATGCCCGGCACCACCCTTGCCCATCCAGGCGCAACAGGGAGTGCCGTCGTCGTTTTGCGCCGCGATTTTTTCCAGCACAGTGCGCACACGCGGCCAGGCGGCCTCGCTGCCCCCGGGCATGATCGACGGCCCGTTGAGCGCCCCCTCCTCGCCGCCCGAAACACCGGTGCCGACGAACAGCAGCCCCTTCTCCTCCATTTTTTTCACGCGCCGCTCGGTGTCGTGAAAATCGGAATTCCCCCCGTCGATAATAATGTCGCCCGCCTCCATGAAAGGGATGAGCTGATCCATCGTGCTGTCCACCGGCTCGCCCGCCTTGATCATGAGCATGATGCGCCTTGGGCGTTCGATCGATTGCACAAATTCCTCGACCGTTTTGGTCGGCAAAAAATTCTTTCCCTTGCCGCGCCCCTCGGTAAAACGCACGACAGGATTGACGCGCCCGGGATGCTCGCGGTTGTACAGCGACACCTGAAAGCCCTTGCCTTCCATATTCAGCGCCAAATTTTCGCCCATCACCGCCAACCCGATGAGCCCGATATCGGAGAGTTTTTTCATAAGCAATAAAAAGGCCGCACGCGGCGGCGTTTGGTTATTACCACACTATCGCACAGGAATGACCGCTTTGCAAAAAACAGGACGCTTTTATAAAGAGGATGATGAAAATTCCAGGGAAATGCGCCCAAGGATTGACTTCCTTATTTTATTTTCTAATTATGCCAAATATGCAAGCGAAAAAACTAAAGCCGCCTTCCTCGGAACAGATGCGCGTTTTTGAGAGAAAAGCGCATACTCTCAAGGCGCTCGCCCACCCGCTTAGGTTATGGATCGTCCAGTCGTTGCTCGGGGAAAAACAGCGCTGTGTCTGCGAGTTTGTCGATGCCAGCCCTCTCGATTTCTCGACAGTATCCAGGCATCTTCAGGTGCTAAAAACCGCCCGCGTGATCTCCTCTAAAAAAATCGGCAAATGGGTCTACTACTCGCTCAATATGCCCTGCGCAAGCGGCTTTCTGGACTGCCTGGACGAAAAAATTTCCTAAAAAGCCAACATCATGTTTCAATCCTTCGCCGACTGGCTTGTGTATGAGCTGCTGAAAATTCCGCAAGAGATGCCGCTGGGGCGCGCGCTGAACTTTTTCATTTACGACACGCTTAAAATTCTTTTCCTGCTATTCATCATCACGCTGGCGATGGGTTTTGTGAACCGCTGGATTCCCACCGCGCGTATACGGGCGTTTTTGACCTCTCGCAACTGGTATGGGTTGGACTATTTGATAGCGGCGCTCTTTGGCGCCTTGACTCCCTTTTGCTCGTGCTCGAGCATCCCGTTGTTCATCGGGTTTGTGCGCGGGGGGATACCGCTGGGAATCACCTTCGCTTTTCTGATCACTTCCCCGCTGGTCAACGAGGTTTCCATCGCGCTGTTCGCGGCGAGCTTTGGGCTGAAGGTCACCGTTGTCTACGTGCTCAGCGGCGTGCTGTTGGGGATGGCGGGCGGTTTTATTTTGGGCAAGCTGCGACTGGAAAAATACCTGCAAAGCTGGGTGCTGGGCGATCAAACGCAAGACAAGCAGCCCTGCGCGTGCAAGGGCGCGAAATTCGCGGGCGTAAAAACCGTCGTCAAAGACGCGCTTAACCTTGTGGCGGGATTGTTTCCCTATATCGTCGTTGGCATCGGCATTGGCGCGGCCATTCACGGATTTGTGCCGGCAAATTTCTTCGCCGGGCATCTGGGGCGCGAAAAACTGTGGGCCGTTCCCTTCGCCGTCGTGCTGGCCGTGCCGATGTACGCCAATGCCGCGGGCGTCATCCCCATCGTCGAGGCGCTGGTGACAAAGGGCATCCCTATCGGCACCGCGCTGGCCTTCATGATGGCGGTGGTGGGCTTGTCTTTGCCGGAGGCGATCCTGCTCAAAAAAATAATGACCTGGCGGCTGATCGGAATATTTTTCGCGACCGTGACCGTGCTGATCATTCTGTCGGGCTATTTGTTCAACGCCATTTTGTAGGCGCTAGATCGTGCGGTTAAATCCGCGCTCGATGATCGGGATGAACTGGCCTTTTCTAAAAAGGGTCACTTGGCCTGTGCTGGAGGAGACCACGATCGCTATGCAGTCTGTGGCCATGGAGATGGCGGCGGCCGCGCCGTGGCGGGCGCCGTAGCCGCCGGGGAGTTCTACCGTGTATTCAGGGGTGTGCAAGAGCGTGCCGGCGCTTTCCAGCACACCGTCGCCGCGGATGATGAAGGCGCCGTCCAGGCTGGAATATTCCTTCACCGTCTCGTCCATGAAGGGGCTCAAAATATTGCGGTCTTCCTCTTTGTAGCCCATGAAGGGGTTGAGGATGAGCGGGCGCGTAAAGGGTTTGATTTCCTTGATATCGCCCAGCACGAACAGGCAGCCGACGGGGTGGCCCTCGCGGCCCTCGACAGACAGTTCGGTGACGATGGTCAGCAGGCGCTCCAAGACCTCCGGCTTCACGGCGGGGGGCATCATGTCTTTGTGGCGGGCGAACATGCTTTGGAATTCGCGCTCCACGTCGATCACCACCACGGTGTCGAACTGGTTTGACGACGGGATGCCGCCCACGCAGCAGATGCGCTCGGTGCTTTTGAAAATGCCGCGCGTCAGCCCCACGATGATCGCGCTGCGCAGTTGCGAGAGGCGGTTGTTAGACACGCTGCGCACGGGGATGAAAGCGTCGACCCCGGTGTAAATACCGTGGGTTTCCTTTTGGGTCACCAGCACGGTTTTCACGCCCTCGTGATTGGGCAGGTCTATGCCGCCCAGAAAGGTGTCGCCAAAGACCATCATCGAGTTGCACTTGGCCCCGCGGGCGACCTTCAGTGCCGAGCGCAGCATCAGGCGGTTAAAACGCAGTTCCTTCGCGGAAAATTTCTGGCGCAGGCCGCCGAAGGCGGTGATGACGGCCGCCTGAAACGCCTTCAAATCCGGCGCGCTGTTAAGCGTCTGGACGATGCCCTCGTCGTCGAGCACGCGGGCGAGCGAGGCGAGGATGTTCAGGTAGTCCTTGCTGCCTTCCGGCGAGAGCACAAGGATGATGATTTTAACGTCGCGGTATTCCTTGCCCTCCTCGTTTTGCAGGCCGAAGGGGCAGCGCCCTATCAAAAAAGTGTAGGGGTTGCCCTTGGGCACGCGCGCGTGCGGCAGCGCGATGCCATTGCCCAGCGTGGTGCTCATCGTCTGCTCGCGGTCGATGAGTTTTTCCAGAAGCTCCTTGCGGCTGAAACGCCCGCCCTTGCCCTTGCGTTCGGGCATGCGCTCGAGCAATTCCTTGAGCGCGCCCTTAAAATCCTCGCTTTCCAGCTCGAAGATCCGGTTGCGTGTGATGTAGCGGCTTAGACGCATCGGGCGGCGGCTTTTAAAAAATTATTTCTCCCACTCCAGCGCGCCTTTTTTGATTTCGTAAACCAGCCCCAAAAACAGCAGCGCCAAAAAGAAAAGCCCGGGCAAAATGATGGAAAGGTTCTGCGCGATAAACTCGCGGTACACCAGCGCCCAAGGAATGAGAAAGACGACCTCAATGTCCAAGAGCAAAAAGAGCATCGCGGTGACGTAAAATTTTATCGAAAAGCGCGGGTGCGGGCCGGAGAGCGGAATGTTGCCGCACTCGTACGGCATGTCGGAAAGTTTGCTGCGTTTTTGGCGCTGCCCGAAAATCTCGCTGGCGACGATGATGCCAACGGCGATGATAATCGCCAACGCGACTTGAAGAAGAATCGGAAAATATTCGGCCAATGGCATCCTATCAACTTAAAAAAAGCAGCGCAGGCTTTGCAAGCCACTTGTTTGCGAGCACGCCCCAAGCTGTGGTCAGCGTGCGCGCTTGATGAATAGCTTCTCCGGGTCGTAATCACCCAGGCCGACTTGTTGGGCGTAGCGTAAAAAAGTCGGCATCGGCATCAGGGGCAGGCGCTGCCATTGGCGGCGCACGTTGAAGCGCAAGAGGAACTGGTAGTCCATCCACACGGCATTGTCGCTGAGCCACACAAAGGGCTCGCCGGCGGTGTAGTAAGAATTAAATTGGGGGCCGCCGATGAATTGGAATTTTTCCAAGGACACGATCGAGAAGACAAGCGCGCGGTCAATTTCGGGGATCGCCGCGATCTCCGCCATCGCGACGGGGCCGGTGTGCTCGCTGTTTAAAAAGCGGCGGTTGTTGCTGACCATGCGGATCGAGGCGTTGCTCAAAACCCCGTCGATCCCAAAGGCCGGATTGTCGCACACGACAGGCAGGTTGATCCAAAAATCCGCGTCCAAAAACAGGCGGCGCGGCAAAAAGCTCTTGCGCTCCAGCGCACGCTGCTGCTCGGTCAATTCGGTGCCGGGCGTGCGCAGGCGCATCAGCTCAGGGTCTTGGCTGGGCAGCGGACTGTCGTAAAACCAGCGCTCGTCAAAGGGGCCGTCCTGCGCGAAGGCGATCACGCGCATGCCCTCAAAAACTGGTTCCTTGTCCGCGGCGTTGGCGATGTAACCGCATTCCAGCAAACCGCTGCGGGCGACATCGAACAAAAAAATCTCACCGCGTTTGAAGCCGCGCTTTTCCAACGCCTTGGCAAGCGCCCGCACGAGCGGCTTGGGCGTCGCCAGACCGGGGCCCATGTGCGTGGCGATTTTTAAGCCCACGCTGCGCTTGACGCCGGGAGCCAGCGGACGGGCGTTGGCTTTTTCCCACGCGTGGATGAGCGTCTCGACCGCCTTATCGTAGGCGTCCGGATTTTTGGCGTTTAGCGGCGCCTCCCAAATCGTGTCGCGGGCGCGGGGAACATCCTGGGCGACAGCGCCGCTTAGCCCCAGCCAACCAACGAGGGCAAAATTAAAGATTTTCCTGGGCAAGCGCGCCATATATACTTAATAGACAGGCCGATTTTTTAAAATTACACCGAAAGCGCACCGATGCAATTGTTTTACAATTCCAAACATCCTTTTAAATCCCTGTTGGGGACGGTCGCGCTGACTTGTGTGTTCGCCGTTTTGGGCGGCTGCGCAAAGCCCGACCCGGCGGCAGAGGCCGCGCGCCGCGCGCAGCAGGCGGTCAAGCAGCTCGAAAAAATCCGCGCGCAATCCGCGCAGCAGGGGGCGGAAAAAACCTTGCAGGCGCTCGAGGTGCTCAACGAAAAATATCCTGAGCAGCCGGTCGTGCTGGAGGAATTGGGGCTGGCCTTCGGGCAGACGGACAAGCCCGGGCACGCCGCCTTTTTCTTCGAGGAGGCCGCGCGGCTGGACATCCAGCGCACGCCGCTGCTGCTGTTTGCCGCCGAGATTTACACCGAGCAAAACGAGTGGGAATCCGTCGCGCGCGTGCTACAAAATTACACGCAGCAAAACCCGCAGCAGTCCGTCGCGCTCAAAAAACTCGCGCAAGCCTACGCCAGGCTCAACCGCCCCAAGCCGGCTGTCGAAACTTATCTGGAAGCCGTGAAAACCGCGGGCGGCAAGCCCACCGGCTCCGAGGCCGCCGAGGTCGGCGCGCTGTTCCAATCGCTGGGCAACCGCACCCAGGCGCAGCAATGGTACAACCGCGCGCTCGAAGACAAGGAGGAACCGGCCGCCCAACAGCAGGCGCGCCTCGGGCTTTTGGAAATAGCGATCGCCCAGCGCGACTGGACGCAGGCAGGCCGCTGGGTTGAGCAGCTCGATGAAAAAAACCCGGGCGAACTGGACAAGAGCCACCTGGCCTCGATCCGCGCCGAACTTAAGCAATGGCAAAAAGCGCGCGGCGAACTCAGCGCCGTGACGATCAAAGTTTCCAACGCCGACGAGTTGCTCAGCGCCGTGCAAACGCAGGAAGTGGAACTGCTTCCCGCCGACAGCCTGCCGCCCGCGCAGCCGCAAAAACCCGAGGAGCAAGAAGCCGTCGAAGCACCCGCCGAAGCTGAAACGCCAAGCGCCCCCGAAGAACCCGAGGCCAAAGAAAAACAGCTCAGCGACGCGGCCAAGGCGCTCGTCGAGCAGGCGCAAAAGGCCGTCGAGGCGGGCGAGTTGTCCAAAGCCGCCGGATTGTATTATCAGGCGATCGCGCAAGACGAGACGCACGGCGAATTATGGATGCGCCTGGCCGCTGTTTATCTGGCGCTCGGGCAAAAGGAACAGGCCGAGCTCATGGCGCTGGAAGGCCGCCGCCACGACCCCGACAGCGCCGACACCGCGCGGGCGTATTTGAAAATCGTGCAGTCCACCCGCCCGGGCGTTTATTATCTCAACGAACTGGCGGTTGTGCGCGAGCAATTCCCCAAGGACAACGAGCTGCTGCTGATGCTCATCCGTTCGCTGCAAAAAAACGGCAACCCGCAGGCCGCCAAGCTGCTGTGCGAGGAATTTTTGCAGCGCGCGGGCGACTCGCCCGAAGCCCCGCAAGTGCGCGAACTTTTGCAGGAACTGTAAAAGCGATGCCGTTTCTCAAACAAAGCTCGCTCGAGAATTTGCGCGCCCGCATCAGCATCGTGGACGTGGTCTCGCCGTACACGCAGCTCAAAAAAATCGGCCACGAGTGGAAGGGCTTAAGCCCCTTTAGCAGCGAGAAGACGCCCTCCTTTTACGTCGACCCGACCAAGAATGTGTTTTACTGCTTCAGCACCGGGCAAGGCGGCGACATTTTCCGCTTCGTGCAAATCAAGGAGAACCTGAGCTTCCCCGAGGCGATCGAGACGCTCGCGCACCGCTTCAACATCCCCCTGGAATACGAGGAAGGCAGCGGCGCGCCGAACTTAAACCGCTCGCTTGTCCGCGAAATTTACGAGGTCAACGAGATCGCCGCCGACTACTACCACCGCGTTTTTCTAAGCCAGACGCGCGAGGGGCTTTTTATCCGCGAGTTTTGGGAAAAGCTGCGCGGCTTCCCGCCGGAGTTGGCGAAGGATTTCCGCATCGGCCTGTCGCCGACCAACGCCGCGGAATTGATAAAACTCGTGCGCGCGAAAAACTTTTCGCCCGAGGCACTGCGCCAGTGCGGGCTGTTTTTCACGCGCGAGGACGACCTGCACGCCGCCGACTTGCGCCCGCGCTTTCGCGGCCGGCTCATGATACCGATCCGCGACATTCAAAAACGCGTCGTGGGCTTTGCCGCCCGCCAGACGGAATTGACGCCCCGCGACACGCGCTACGAGGAGGGCAAATACGTCAACTCCCCCGAGACGCCCGTCTTTAAAAAGGGGCACATTCTCTTTAACCTCGACCGCGCCAAAGACGACATCGGCGAGCAGGACGCCTTTTTGTTGGTCGAGGGCCAGCTCGACGCGATGCGCTGTTTTTCCTGCGGGCTGCGCACTGCTATCGCCCCTCAGGGCACCGCGATCACCGAGGATCAGATCCGCTCGCTGCGCAACTACTCGCGCAAGATCGAGTGTTTGCTCGACGGCGACAGCGCCGGCCAGCGCGCGGCCTTGCGGATTTTGCCCATGGTGCTGCAAGCGGGCATGGAGATGCAGATCCTCGTTTTGCCGCAGGGCAAGGACCCGGATTGCTTGCTGCAGGAAGAAGGCGTCGCCGCAATCGAGCGCTTGCGCGCGCAGGCGCTTTCGCCGATGGCCTTTGCGGTCAAGGCGCACCTGCCGCAAGACCACCTGCCCACCCCGCGCGAAAAGGCCGACGCCTTCGGCGAGCTGGCCAGGCTCATTTTGCTGTGCGAGTCGGAGATCGTGCGGCAGGGTTATCTCAACCAGGCCGCCCGCCTTTTGGGCATCGACGCGGCCACCGCCACGCGCGATTTCGAGCTGATACGCCGCGCCGCCAAGCGCCAAAGCGCGGGCGCGCCCGCCTTGCTCAGCCCCGCAGAAAGTGAGCCCGCGCGGTTGACAAGCGCCGAAGAAGATTTATTGTTAGTAGTTTTAAACCATGACGCGCTGGCCACGACAATCGCCCAACACACTCCGCCCGAATGGATTGACACCCAGACAACGGCCGGGCGCCTGCTCGACCGCCTTTTGGCCGCCCTGCGCGAACAGGTCATTGAAAACGCCCGCCAGTTTGACGGCCTTGTCGAGGACGAAAGCGAGCGCGCTTTTTTAATGGACAAGTACGCGCTGCCCGAACGCTTTGACGAGCCGCAGGCAGCGGCCGCCCAAGCCTTCGAGGCCCTGCAAAAAACTTTCCTGCGCGCCCAGCGCGCCCTGCTGGAAAACAAACTCTCACACACCACAGATTTCAACGAACAAAAGCAGCTCTTTGACGAGCTTTTGAAAATCCGCAGCCAAATCGCCCGCCCCGCCCCCCTCTTTTCCTAAACGCATTTTTACCATGTCCGCCAAAAAAACAGCCGCCAAGAAAAAGTCCAAGCCCGCGCCCAAAAAAGCCGCCGCCAAAAAGCCCGCGAAAAAGGCGGCCGCGCCCAAAAAGACAGTCAAGACGGTGAAAAAAGTTTCCAAACCCGCGAAGGCTCCCGCAAAAAAGACGCCCGCCAAAAAGCCCGTAAAAAAAACACCGGTAAAAACTCCGGCAAAAGCCGTTGCAAAAGCCGTTGCAAAAGCCGTTGCCGCAAAAGTGCCCGCCAAGGCCGCACCCGCCCCCAAAGCGCCCCCCGCCGCCAAAGAGGCCAAGGGAAAAAAGAAAGACAAAAAAGCCCTTTTCCCCGAGCTGGCGGACAAAAACCCCAAGCTCAACGAAAAGATCTCGCTGCTGATCAACCTGTCCAAAGAACAGGGTTACCTCACGGTGCAGAACATCAACGGCGTTTTGCCCGAGAGCATTTCCAACCACGAGGAAATCGAGAACGTCATCAACATTCTTGAGAACCTCGAGATCGACATTTTGGACTCGGCGGAAGTCGAGCACTACAAGCAGCGCCAGTCCGAGCACGAGGAGCAGACGCTCAAGAACTCGCAGATGGACATCCTCGACGACCCCGTGCGCATGTACCTGAAGCAGATGGGCCAGGTGCCCCTGCTCACCCGCGAGCAGGAAGTGGCCATCTCCAAGCGCATCGAAAAGGCCGAGCAAACCGCGCTGGAAGATTTGTTCAGCGTCTCGATCACCAACAAATTCCAGATCGACATCGCCAAGAAACTCCTCGAACGCCAGGAGCGCTTCGACCGCGTGGTGCTCGACAAAAAAATCGACTCGCGCGAGCGCTATTTCCTCCAACTGCCCAAATACATCGACCAGGCCGAGAAGATCGAGGTCAAGCTCACGAAAATCTGGGAGGAATTTAAAAAAGCCTCCAGCGAGGGCCAGCGCAAAAATGTCCTGACACGCTTCAAAAAACAGGAAAACGAGCTTATCCCCATCTTCAAAAAATTCTGCTTCAAGCTGAAGGTGTTTGAGGAATACCTCGAGCAAGTCTCGCCGATTTTGCGCGAGATCGAGGACATCATGGAACGCTTCGCCGTCTCCGCAAAGGTGGGCCACCGCCGCAAAGCCTACGACCCGGTCGTGCTCACCAAGAGCCTGCGCGAGCTGGAACTTAAGCTGCGCATCAAGCCCGACCAGATGCTCGTGCTCGTCAAAAACGTGCGCAAAAACATGCGCGAGGCCCACAGCGCCAAGACCGAGATGGTCGAGGCAAACTTGCGCCTGGTCATTTCCATCGCCAAAAAATACACCAACCGCGGCCTGTCCTTCCTCGACTTGATCCAGGAAGGCAACATGGGCCTCATGAAGGCGGTCGAAAAATTCGAGTACCGCCGCGGCTACAAATTTTCCACCTACGCCACGTGGTGGATTCGTCAGGCGATCACCCGTTCGATCGCCGACCAGGCCCGCACCATCCGCATTCCGGTGCACATGATCGAGACCTTGAACAAGGTCATGCAGGTGCAAAAGCAGCTCCTGCAAGAGCTCGGCCACGAGCCGACGCCCGACGAGGTGGCAGAAGAAATGCGCATGCCGGTCGAGCGCGTACAGCAGATCATGAAGATGGCCCAGCAGCCGATCTCGCTGCAAAGCCCCGTGGGCGATTCCGACGACACGAACTTCGGCGACTTCATCGAGGACAAGGGCGCGGAAAACCCCTCCGACATGACGGCCTACAGCCTCTTGCGCGACAAGATCATCGACGTCTTGGACTCCCTCACCGACCGCGAGCGCCGCGTGTTGCGCCTGCGTTTCGGCCTGGAAGACGGCTACAGCCGCACGCTGGAGGAAGTCGGCAAGCAATTCCGCGTCACCCGCGAGCGCATCCGCCAGATCGAGGCCAAGGCCCTGCGCAAAATGCGCCACCCCACCCGCATCCGCCAACTGCACGGCTTCTTCGAAGGCCAGTACAGCACCACAGGCCCCGGCTTCGAAAACTTCAAACGCGAGGACGAGTAGAAAATCTCCCCACGCATAAAAAAAGACAACACCCCGCGCGTTGTCTTTTTTTGTCGCCCGCCCACGCGCGAGCGCCAGCCTTGACACTCGGTAACGCCCCTGCCACAATTTAACCTTTCGTCACCATGATCACCTGGCTTCAAACCTCCATGTCGCGCCACCACAAGTGGGTTTTCTCCATCCTGCTTGTAGTCATCATCATCGCCTTTGTCTTCACCATCGGCAACACGCCCACCGGCCGCATGGGAGACAGCCGCGAAGTGGACTTTTACGGCGTCAACATCAACTCGCAGCGCGAGCTGGCCGGCGTGGAGAGCGACCTGCAGTGGCTCTTGTACCTGACAGGCCAGACCAACATTTCCCAGCAGGCGCTCGAGACCCTGCAATACGACCGCGTGGCGCTGCAATGGGTCGCGCAGCAGCTGCACTTCCCGCAGGTCACGCAGGAGGAATTCACCCGCTTTATCACCCAGATGCCCGTCTTCATGAACGAGCGCGGGCAGTTCGACAAAATGGCCTACCAGAGCTTTTTGGACGGCATCCACGCCAACCCGCGCATGAGCCGCGCGGCGCTCGACCAGGCGCTGGCAAACAACGCGCAGATGATGCAGTTTGCCGATGTCATGACAGGCCCCGGCTACGCGTCGGCGCAAGAGGCGCTCATGATGCTGCAGATGCGCCAGGCCGAGTATGTGGTGCACACCGCCAAGCTCAACGCCGCCACCGTCCCCATGACCCTCGAGGCCGATTTAAAAGGCCCGGAAACTTATTTCGAACAGCAAAAGGAGCGCTACCGCGTGCCGCTGACCATCGTCACCCAGGCCGTCGTTTTCCCCGCTGAAAAATACGCCGAGCGCGTCTCGCAGGAAATCGACGAGGCCAAGCTCGAGGCCTTTTTCACCGCCAACGCCGAGCGTTACCCCGAGAAACTTTTCGCCGACGTGAAGACCCAAGTGCGCGAGGATTACCGCCGCCTGTTCGAGCGCCAGGAGGCGCTGAAAGCCGCCGTCGATTTCGCGAGGGAAGCGCAGGACGGCCGCATCGAGACAGGCTCGGACAAATGGAACGCCCTCGTGCAAAAGTACGGCCTGCAATCCGCCGACGTGAAGGCCTTTTCCGCCGGCCAAATCCCCGAGGGTTACGACATCAACGCGAACACCTCCTCGGAAGTTGTCGAGTTTCTTTCGCGTGAGGATTCCATCGGTTTCACCGAGCCGCTGAGCATTGAAAAAGGTGCCGTCATTTTCGTGCGCAAGGAAGTCATCGAGTCGCACATTCCGCCCCTTGAGCAAGTGCGCGAGCAAGTCGCCAAGGACTACAGCGCCTTCAAGAAAAACGAGCGCGTCAGCAACTTCGCCAAGGCCGCCGCCGACCGCATCAAGGAGGGCCTCAAAGAAGGTAAAACCTTTGACGAGCTGGCCAAAGACGCGAACCTGAAAGAGATCATCAAGACCGAACCGTTCACCCTCGAAAAAACACCCGAGACCCTCTCCGGCATCGTGCGTTACGTCCTAAGCGACATGAGCGAAGGCGAAGTGCGCGCGATCCCCATGCGCGACGAGGATCCGGTTTTCATTTACGTCGAAAAGAAGACCCTGCCCGAAATTTCGCCCGACGACGAACGCGTCAAAGCGATGGCTCAGCGCCTGAACTTCATGGACGCACGCGCCACGCAGGTCGCCGTCATGAGCCAAATGGTCGACACCAAACTCGACGAGCTGGGCATGCCCGTGCGCAACGAAAACGTGCGCCAGGCGCAGCAGCGCTAAAGACTTTTTCAGTCGCACAAAAAAAAACCGCGAGACTACTCGCGGTTTTTTTGTGCGCTCATTCAAAGAGTGTTTGCAAATCGGGCTGTGTTTCGTCGAGATTAAGCACTTTGTCGGGCGTTATCTGGTGATTGAACCAGGTGCGCTGCTTGCGCAAAAGCGCGCAGGTGTCCTGCCCTATTTTTTCGGCGAGCACTTCCAATGGCCGGGCTTGCCCGCCTTCGAGCCACTCGATCACCTCGCGGTAACCAATCGCGCTGGCGGCCGACGGATTTTTTTTCAGCCGCGGCAACAGCGCGCGCACCTCGTCCACCAAACCGTCCTGAATCATTTTTTTCGCGCGGGCGTGGGCGCGCTGCTTGAGCGAATCGGCACCGCGCTGCAACAGCACGGTTTTGCGCGGCCAATTATCAAAAGGCGAATTTAATTTTTCAAATTCCGCGCGCAACTGCGCGAGTGTTTTTCCACTAGCCAGACAACGCTTAAGAGCGCTCACCAAGCGCCGCGGGTTTTGTGTGTCTAAATTGCCGAGGCCGTCGGGATTAAATTCCTCCAAACGCACGCGCAAACCCTCGATTCCCTGTCGCGCCTCAATGTCCTGCACTTCGTTCGCGATTGTTTCCGGCACGGCCACTTCGTCGGCCACCGCCGTGTAAAACGATTTCAGATAAAACCCGCTGCCGCCCACGACCAAAAGCTTTTTCCCGCGTGAAAAAACATCCTGCGCCGCCTCAAACGCTTTCAAGGAAAATGCCTTCACGCTAAAGGGTTCGTCCACCTCGGCCACGTCAATCAAATGATGGCGCACCCGCACGCGCTCAGGCAACGTGGGCTTTGCGGTGCCGATGTCCATTGCGCGATAAACCTGCAGCGCGTCGCACGACAAAACCTCCGCCCCGTGCAAACACGCCCACTCAAGCGCCAAGGCGCTCTTGCCGCAGGCGGTAGGGCCGGTGAGAATGTGGACGACATCGCTCATGCGAGGAAGCGAAAAATCACTCGTCCTTTTTTCCATCCGGCAGCACTTGGGCGCGGATGGCTTTTTCGGGGGCTAGGAAATCTTTGGCGGCGGCGTTGATTTTTTCGACGGGCATGTCCATATAGTCTTGCTCTATCGTCAGGGGGCGCGTCAGCAGTTCGGGGTGTTCCCAACTGCGGGCCAACACGCTGCGTAGCCAGTAGGCGTTTTGGCGCAGTTGCGTTTGCACGCGCATTTTGAAGGGCGCCTTGGCGCGTTGGAATTCGTCGGGATCGCTCACGCCGTCCTTAAAAAGTTCAGCGGCGATTTTTTCGACCTCGGCGCCGACCTTGTCCACGCTCTCGGGTTTGACAACCGAGAAGGACTGGAAAAAGCCGCGCCCGGGAACCGCCTCGCTGGAACGGTTGAAGGCAAAGGGGCTGTAGGTCTCGCCGAGGGCCTGGCGCAGGCGCAAGCGCAGGCGGTCGGAAAACACTTCAGAGAGCACGTTGAGCGCGCGCACGCGCTCGATGTCCCACGCGTCGCAGCTTGGCCAGATAAACAGGCTGGCAGCGCGCGGTTCCTGCCCGTGGTAATAAAGGGATTTGCTTTGCGCGGCGGGGATTTTAACTTCGCCCACGCGCGCGGGTGTGGCGGGCGCGGCGGCGCGTTTGGGCAGCGCACCAAAGGTGGCGGCCACCGCGCGCGAGACCGCCTGCTCGTCGATGTCGCCGACGATCGAAATTTCCAGATAACCCTGTGCCAATTGGGCGGCCATCCAGTCTTTCAAATCGGCCATCGTCAGGCGCGAGAATTGCGCTTGCTCCGGCAAACCAAACAGCGTGCTGCCGTCGGCCAGAAAACGCGCGAGTTGGTCGGAAAGCGCGCCTTCCATCGTGTAGCGCGCGCGGCGGTATTCCTGCTCGATGAGCTGGCGCGCCTGGCCGAGCACGTCCTCGCGGTAGCCAGCGTCGCTGACATAGGCGGCCAGGCACTCCAGCGCGAATTTCAGCGACTCGGGGGACGCCTGCGCCTCCAGGACAAAGGCGTCGTCCGCACAGCGCAGCGAGAGCGTGTTGCGCAGCTTGTTCAGCGCCATCAACCGCTCCAATTCGCCGAAGGGGTGCTTTTGCAATCCCCCGCGCAAAAAGGCCGCCTGCGCGAGCATGCCGAGCGCCTCCTTGCCCTCGGGCAGCGAAAACTTGCCCTGCCCCACGCGGATGTGAATGAGGATGTTGTTGGCCTCAAAATCCGTGCGCTTCACGTTCAAGCGAACCTCGTTGGCAAAGCGCGTCTGCACGACTGCTGTTTGTGCGTGTGTTTTCGTTTCGAGAATTTCTCCGGCAGCGCCCCAATCACTATAACCAAACGCGTTTAACGCGCGTGCTGTGGGCGGCTCAAGCGGTTTTTCGCGTTCCTGTTTGAGCGCGTTGTTTATTTCAAGTTCGCCTTGCTGTTCATTCATCGCCATGGGGCCGGAGACGTGAATTGTTTTGCCGGCGCCTGTGTAAAATTGTTCTAGAGCCGTTTGCAGTTGCTCGGCCGCCAGATTTTCAATGACGGGTTTGAAAAGTTCGTAATTCTCGCGCGGGTGCGTCCACACGCGCTCGCGCGCGATGGCGTCGACCAATGAGTTGGCCAGCGCGTCCGAGGTGCGCGTGGAGGCTTTCTCGGCGGCGCGGCGGTAGTAATTATCCAGCTCGGCGCGCACCTGCTGCACCTCGTCCTGCGTGAAGCCGAACTTCAGCGCCCCGCGCAATTGCATGTCCGCCCATTGCAGCGCGCGTTGCCAATTCTCCGGTTTGGCTTCCAGCGAGACGCACAGCGCCTCGCCCTGCATGGCGGGCAAGTCCATGCGATAGGCTCCGCCCTCGGCGAAGGGCGTGTCGTCGGATTGCAGGCGCTCCTTGACGCGCGTTTGCAAAATCTGCATCGCGGCGTCGAGTTTCAACAACTCCACGCGCCCCGTAAACGTGTCTTCTTTTGCAAGATGCCCACCGTAAGGGCGCATCCACGTTAGCGTGATGCTGGCGGCTTGCGCCTGTGGTTCCGGGAAAAAGCGCACGCGTTCTTGCTCGGAGAGATTCAGTTTTCCAAAATCGCCGTCGGGCGAATTTTTAATTTTGTCTTTGAAAGGCTGCTCGAAAATCGCACCGATTTTTTCGCGCATTTTTTCGATGTCGAAATCGCCCGTGACCACCAGCACCACGCGTTCGGGCGTGTACCAGCGCGCGTAAAAATCCGCGAACAATTCGCGCGGCGCTTTTTCGATGACCGATTCCACCCCTATCGGCAGGCGTTCAGCCAGTTTGCTGCCTGCGAAGGTGAAGGCGTAAAAATCCTCGATCTGGCGGTAGTCCACCGTGTCGCGCGTGCGCTTCTCGCTTAAAATCACGCCGCGCTCGCGCTCGATTTCCCCCGCATCGAGCGTCATGGCGTCCACATAATCGCGCAGCAGCGTCAGCGAGTCGTGGACGGTTTTGTCGCTGTCGTCGGGGAGGTTTAATTTGTAGACCGTCTGGTCGAAGGATGTGTAGGCGTTGGTGTCCGCGCCGAAGGCCATGCCCATGCGCTGAAAGTATTCCACCATCTGCCCCGCGGGAAAATGTGCGGTGCCGTTAAAGGCCATGTGCTCCAAAAAATGCGCCAGCCCGCGCTGCTGATCCGTCTCCTGCAACGAGCCGGAACCCACATAGAGCCGCATGGTCACGATTCCGGGCGGCGTCTGGTTGCGGTATAGCACGGTGCGCATGCCGTTGGAAAACTGACCCCAAGTTGCATCGGGGTCGGCGGTAAGCGGAGAATCGTTCATTGAGGAAAAAGCGCAGGTGGGCGCGGCCAGCAGGCCGCACGCGCACAAAAACGGTTTTAAGTGCATTGGGTCAGTTTAATGTCTTCACCCTGCGCTGCGCAATTGGATTTGCCAAAACGCCGCCGCCTTTTTAGGATGATTCTTTGTCCCGCCGATGATTTGGCTTTACCGCATCGTTTTCTTGCCGGCCTTCGTGGTCGTTTTTCCTTTCTACCTGCGCCGCATGCTCAAGCGCGGGGGCTACGGCAAGGACTTTTCGCACCGCTGGGGCGCCATGCCCAAACCGCCGGCCAAGCGCGCGGGCGTGTGCCGCGTGTGGGTGCAGGCCGTCAGCGTCGGCGAGATTCAGGCGATCGAGCCGCTGCTAAAATCCCTGCACGCAGACCCGCGCTTCGAAGTGGTGCTGACGACCACCACCAGCACCGGCTACAAAATCCTGCGCGAGAAATACACGCCGCTGATTCTGGCGGGCGGCGTTTTTCCGATAGACTTCTGGCTGTTCAGCCGCCGCGCGTGGAAAAAAATCCAGCCCGATCTTGTCGTGCTCATGGAGGGCGAGTTGTGGCCGGAACATCTCACACAGGCGCAAAAACGCAAAGTCCCCGCCGTGCTGCTCAACGGGCGCTTGTCCGACCGTTCGTTCGTGCGGTATAAAAAATTCCCGCGCCTGTCGCGCTGGGTGTTTTCCAAACTTTCCAAAGTGCTCGCATCCAGCCGGGAGGACGCCGAACGCTTCGCCCAAGTCGGCGTGCCGCCCGAGCGCGTCGAGGCGGTGGGCAATATTAAGTTTGATGTCGACTACACTCCGCTGAACACCGACGAACGCGCGGCCTTGCGCAAAAGCATGGGCTTTGGCGAAGACAAAAGCACACGCGTTTTGATCGGGGCATCCACCTGGCCGGGCGAGGAGGAACTTTTGTTGTCCGTATTCGCCGAACTTTTAAAAATGGATGACAACTGGCGCTTGCTGCTAGTTCCGCGCCACGCCGAGCGCCGAGCGGAAATAGTGAAACTGCTCGAAGCACAGCAAGAGCCGTGGGTGCAGCGTTCCGTCATCGCGCACGCCGAGCAGCCCGCCAAAATCTGTCTGGCCGACACGACCGGCGAATTGCGCGCGCTCATGCAAACGGCCGATCTGGTCTTCATCGGAAAATCCCTGCCGCCCAACGAGGGCGGGCAGACACCGATCGAGGCGGCCGTCTTCGGCATCCCGATCGTCTACGGCCCGCACATGGAAAATTTCCGCCCCGTGTGCGCCTCGCTAGAAAAAGCGCACGCAGCCCGGCGCGCGCAAGATGCAGCGCAGGCAAAGGGCATCCTGTTGTCTTTGGCCAACTCTCCGGAAAAACGCGCCGCCCTTTCCCAAGCCTCCCAAACCTGGCACGCCGCCAACCGCGGCGCGAGCGAACGTTGCCTTGCCGCACTGGAAAATTTCCTGCCCCAAGCGCACCCCTGACGACTTGACAGCAGCGCCCGTTTTTCCTAAACTGAACCTTCACATCACACTTCAATCCTGAAAAGTGGGCGCGTCCCGCTTTTTTTTATCTTTAAATCATTTATGAGCAGCGAAATTCTATCGGTTCTGGAATACATGGAAAAGGAAAAGGGGATCGCCCGCGAGGACATGATCTCGGCCATCACCACGGCCATCCGCAACGCCGCTCAAAAAGGGGTCAACACCGGGCAGGAAATCCGCGTGGAGATCAACCCAAAAACCGGCGCGCTCAAGGCCTGGGCGCAGATGAAGGTCGTCGACTCGGTCAGCGACCCGATCACGGAGATCCATATCGAAAAAGCCCACCTGTATCTGGACGACCCCAAACTCGGCGACATCGTCGAGAAGGAAATCGACCCGGCCTACCTGGGCCGCATCGCCGCGCAGACCACCCGCCAGGCCATCATGCAGCGCGTGCGCCAATTTGAAAAGGAGCGTATTTTTGACGATTATAAGGACTTAATCGGCGACATCGTCACCGGCACCGTGCGCCGCCGCGAACGTGGCGACCTCGTCGTCGATTTGGGCAAGGCCGAGGCCATTTTGCCCCCGCGCGAACGCATCCCGGGCGAGGACTACGCCCCGGGCGAACGCATCCGCGCGTTTTTGCTCAACATCGACAATTCCGCCCGCGGCCCGGAGATCATCCTGTCGCGCGCCAGCCCGAAGTTTGTGCGCAGGCTTTTGGAACTGGAAGTCACCGAAATCGCGGACGGCACCGTCGTTATCGACGCGATGGCGCGCGAGCCGGGCTACCGCACAAAAATTTCCGTCTCCAGCAAAGACCCCAAGGTCGATCCCGTGGGTGCTTGCGTCGGCGCGCGCGGCACGCGTGTCAAAAGCCTTGTGCGCGAGCTCGGCGGCGAGAAGGTTGACATCGTCAAGCATTACGACGACCCGGCCGAGATGCTCAAGGAGGCCATCAAGCCCGCCAAGCCCCTCAACATCCGCGTGGACGAAAAAGGCCGCCTGATCTATTTCGAGGTGGCGGAAGAAGACCTCTCCATCGCCATCGGCCGCCGCGGGCAAAACGCCAAGCTCACCTCCAAGCTCATGGGCTGGCGCCTGGACATCGCCAAGGAGCGCAAGCAGGAAGTCACCACGGCCGAGCGCATCCGCAAGGTCACGGACAATTTCATCCAGAAATTCGGCATCACGGAAGAACAGGCCGCCGCGCTTGTCTCGGCGGGCATCAACTCCGTCGAGGCCTTCCAGGACGTCGAGGCCGAAGACCTGCAAGACATGGGCTTTGACGCCGAGCAAGCCGCCGCCCTTTTGGAAAAGGTGCGCAGCGCCTAGGCATAAAAAAATCGTCCTTTTAGTCGACCGACTTTTCAAAAAAAATTTACACATGAGCGTACGCATACACGAGCTGGCCAAAAAACTCGGCATGGAGAACAAAGCACTCCTGTCGCTTTTGCAAGAGCGCGGGTACGCGGTAAAAAGCGCCTCGAGCACGGTCGACAATATTTCCGCCGAAGCGCTTGAGACGGAGTTCGCCAAACCCGCCGAGGCGCCCGCGCAAACACCCGAGGAAAACGCCCTGCCCAGCGGCCGCAGTATTGTCAAAAGCGCCGACGAGGTCGAACAACAACGCAAGGCAGAGGAAGAAGCCGCCCAAAAAGCGGCCGAAGAGGAAAAGGCCAAAGCAGCTCCGAAAACGGCGCCCGCCGTTTCCATGAAGGCGCCCCCGCCCCCGCCGAGCAAAGCGCCCCCGCCATTGAGCAAATTGCCGCCGCCGGCGCCCGCCCGCAGCGCGGCGCCCACGCCGCCACCGTTGCGCCCGACGCCGCCCAAAGCGCCCGTCTTGCGCGCGGCCGCGCCGGAACAGGAAGCGCCCAAACAAAAAGCGCCCGCCCCGTTGCCGACGGCGCAGTCCGTCGCCTCCGCGCCCCCCCCGCCCAGCCGCAGCGCCGCTCCGTTGCCGCCCACAGCGCCCAAGGCCGCGCAAGAAGAAGCGCCCGCTTCTGACGGCGAGCCCAAGATTTTAAGCGTCAAGCCCCCCATCATCGTGCGCGACTTCGCCGTCTCGATGGGACTGCGCCCGTTCCGCCTTATTTCGGAACTGATGGAGATGGGCATCTTCGCCTCGATGAACCAAACCATCGACGAGGACACCGCCAAAAAACTCGCGGACAAGCACGGCTTCATTTTGGAAGTGCGCCACCGCGGCACCGCCACCGATGCGGCGGGAAAAAAGACGCCCGAGAAAGTCAAGATCGACGAGTCCAAACTACTCGAGTCGCGCGCGCCCGTGGTCGTTATCATGGGTCACGTCGACCACGGCAAGACGACCTTGATGGACTACATCCGCAAGGCCAATGTCGTGGCGGGCGAAGCCGGCGGCATCACCCAGCATATCGGGGCTTATCAGGTTTCTTGCAAGGATCAAAAAATCACTTTTCTGGACACGCCCGGTCACGCGGCTTTCACCAAAATGCGCCAGCGCGGCGCCAGCGTGACGGACATCGCCATTTTGGTCGTGGCCGCCGACGACGGCTTCATGCCGCAGACCGACGAGGCTCTGAAAATCGCGCAAAAGGCCAACGTGCCCGTGATCGTCGCAATCAACAAGATGGACGCCAAAGGCGCGAACATCGAGCGCGTCAAGCAGCAGATGCAGCAGCGCAACATCGCCCCCGAAGACTGGGGCGGCGAGACCTTGTGCACCCCCATTTCCGCGCTTAAAGGCGAGAACATCGACGCGCTGCTGGAGCTGGTGCTGCTGCAGGCCGAAATGCTCGACTTGAAGGCCAACCCCAAGGCGGCCGTCGAGGGCATCGTGGTCGAGGCGCAGGTCGAAACCGGCCTTGGCCCCACCGCCACGGTCATCGTCCAGCGCGGCACGCTCAAAAAGGGAGACACCCTTGTTTGCAACAACCGCTACTGCCGCGTGCGCATGCTGTTGGACGACCACGGCAAAGCGCTGAAGGAAGTGCGCCCGGGCGCGCCCGCGCGCGTCACCGGCTGGGACGAGGCTCCCGACGCCGGCGCCACCTTCCACGGCGCCAAAAACGAGCGCGAGGCCAAGCAAATCGCCGAGGAAAACGATTTCAAAACCCGCCAGGAAAGCCAATCGCAGGCGGCCGCGCCCAAGATGGATTTGGACAACCTCATGGCCGCCATCGCCTCCAACAAGCAAAAGGTGCTGCGCGTGCTCATCAAAGGCGACGTGCAAGGCTCCGTCGAGGCGCTCGAAGGCTGCCTGCTGGACATCAAAAGCGACAAGGTCTCGCTCGAGGTGGTTAGCACCGGTATCGGCGCGGTCACCCAAAACGACATTCAACTGGCTGGCGCCTCCGGCGCGTGCATCGTGGCCTTCAACGTGAAGCTGGAAAACGGTGTCTCCTCGCTGGCCAAGCACGACAACGTCCAGATCGTCGCGCACAACATCATTTACGAGCTGATCAACCTGATCCGCGACGCCATGAGCGAACTGCTCGACTCCGAGCTGAAGGAAAACAAGCTCGGCGCCGCCGAGGTCCGCCAGGTCTTCGAACTTTCCCGCGTGATCGTGGCCGGCTGCATGGTCACCGAGGGCCGCATCACCCGCGACGGCCACGCCCGCGTCCTGCGCAAAGGCCAAAGCGTCTACGAAGGCCGCATCGACACGCTCAAACGCTTCAAAGACGACGCCACGGAAGTGCGCGCCGGCTTCGAATGCGGCGCCCGCGTGGGCGGCTTCGACGGCTACGAGCCCGGCGACATCATCGAATGCTTCGAAATCCTAAAAATCCGCCCGCAGTTGTAAGCGGCGGGATTGAGAATTGGTAACTGCGGGGGAACCTTTTTTTGAAAAAAAAGGTTCCCCCGCACCCCCTCCCAAAAAACTTTAATGACGGATGTTGGCGCATCCTGAGGTGCGCGAGGGTTGCCCGAAAATACGCTGCGCGCCTTGCGAGTGCGGCTTTGTTTTTAGCGCCACTGTCTGCGCGCGATGGCTGCCAGGCACACTGCCAAAATGCCCAGCGCGGCCATGGCCGGTTCGGGAATTTGGCCGCTGTAGGCCACCGAGATGGTTCTGTCCGTCACCGTGAAGGGAAGAGCATGCCGTTGACCTCTATCGTCTCGCCGTCGGAGACATTCATGAAGCCGCCGGTGATGTCGCTTTCAAGCGCCTCGAACAGCAGCATCTGCTCGTCGAGCACGAAGTCGTCGGCCGAGCCGGTGACGTTCAGTTGCAGCTCGGCGTTGCCCTCGTAAGTCATGGAGCCGTCCCCGTCGTAGCCGCCAATAATGATATGGTTGGCCACAATCGAGGCATAGCTTTGCGAGGACTCTATGTCAAAAATAACGGCGTCCTTTTGCGTCGCGTCCGCCGAGGTGACAATGATGAACGATCCGGCGGGTGGGTTGAAATCCGCCAACGGGTGATAATCGCGCGTGATGTTAAACGCCTGCGCCGCGAAATGCAGTGTCGAATTTTCCGCCGAGATGAGCAGCGCCGCCTCGATGTCGGAGCCTTTTTCAAAGCGCATGGTCAGCCCGTCGATGCCGTCGAGCGTCAAAACATTGATCGTCCCGGTGTTGGTCACCCGCAGGGTCGAGTCGGGATCATACGGCGTGTATTTGGGGGAATTTTCGGAATTCAGGCTCAACGCTCCGATATAGCCGGAATTGGTAAGTGACAGCAATGGAGCAGTCGCGTTTTCCTTCTGCAAGGTAAAGGTGATGGCGGCGATGTGCCCGCTGTTGTTGAGCTGAGTACCGGCGAGCGTTTGCACGCTCACATTGCTGGAAAGCGTCCCGGCGTTGTTGATATAGACAGTGCTGTCGGTATTGCCGCAGATATTGACGCGCGAGGCGATGGTGCCGGTGATGGCCTGCGCTTGCCCAGTGTCGGAATACCCGAAATAGATGTCACCGCCGGTGGTCTGCCCGGTTTCATCGCCGCTGCTCAGGGTGATGGCCGCGGTATTGTCACCGCTGTCCCATGTGCCGCCCTGATAACCGAAATAAATAGTCTGCGCGGTCGACTGCACGCTTACAGTGCCGGATTGATCTTGCCTGGGCCCCTTGACGTCGGGCCAGTTTATGTGAGAAAATAGACAACAATAAATCACATAAAAAGGTATAGAAATGAAATCAAAGTTCAGCGTTGAGCAAATAATCAGGATACTGCGCGAAGCGGAAGTTGCGCCGAG
>JAKPNF010000118.1 GCA_029548565.1 Verrucomicrobiota bacterium | reverse complement strand
CAAACAGCGCGGCCACCTCGTCGATCTTCGCGCGCAAGTCGGCGTCGGGGCGGATCTGGCAGGCGTAGCAGGCGGCCTCGAGCCATTTGGCGGTGTCCGAATCCCAATAGATGTGCGGCGTGGGTAATTTGCTGCCGGGCGTCCATTGCAGTTTCAGCGCGTCGATGCGGCCTGTTTCTTTGCACATGCGGTACTGCTTGGGCAGCGAACGCTCGTGATTGACGCGCTGCCACTTTTTCCAAAAGGCGTCGTGAATGCGCACCTGCGTGAACGGAACCGGCTTGTAACGATAAGACAACATATGGATGGGGACGAAATTTTTCAGCACGGGCTTTTGCGCGCCCTTGCTTTCCAAATTCTCGCACTTTTGTACGTGCAAGTGAATCGGTCTTTTGTATAGAATAACGGAACAAAAGAGACTTATGGGATCGCTCCTCATCAATTCCCCCGAATCCATAACGGCCTCAAACGCGGGCCTGTTTATCTCGCGCGGGATCGGGCGGCACCCCACCCGAAAAATTTCCGGTTACGAGCTGATTGTCGTGCGCTCCGGGACGCTGGGAATTTCCGAGGGGGACAAGGACTTTCTCGTCAACAAGGGCGAGTTTTTGCTGCTGTGGCCCGGCCGCCTGCACAGCGGCACGCTGGACTACTCGCCGGAGCTTTCCTTTTACTGGATTCATTTTTCCCTGAAGCGCGAAAAGACAAAGGAAAAGCCTTGGCTCAAACTCAGCCAGCACGCCAGCGTGTCGCGCCCCGAGCGTCTCTTTGACTGGATACACGGCTACCTGAACGACCAGGAAGACGGCGAGCTTTCCCCCAAGCAGGCCTCCCTAATGATCGCGCTGATGCTGCTGCAACTGCGCAGCAAGGAACACCGCACCACGCAGACCGAAAATTCGCTGGCCATACGCGCCAACCACCACATCGCCACAAATTTTCACAAGGGCATTCACGCTAACGAAGTGGCCGCCGCGCTGCTGTCCAACCGCAACTACCTCGGGCGGCTGTACAAGGAAATCCACGGCCACACCCTCACCAAGGCGATCCACCTAAAACAGATCAGCGAGGCGTGCAAGCTGCTGCGCGAAAGCAATAAGAATATCGAGGAGGTGGGCTTGGCGGTGGGCTTTAATTGCACGCGCAATTTTAGGAAGATTTTTTTCAGGATGAAGGGAACGTCCCCGACGCAGTATCGCAAGCTGTACATCCGCATGCACATCAACACGAGATAGCAAAGAGTGCGGCGCTGCGCGCGGCGAGGGTGCTGGCGCTGGACGGGATGGCCTTTGGGATGCGACAGCTGTTACGTATACCACATAAATCTCGCCTATCGGCGATCTTCACGCGTTCCCGCGGCCCAAATCCTTCAGGACGAATTTTGCCTGGTCTTACGATGGGGGCGAGTAGTCTCGTACACGCCCCCATCTATCCTGCGGCAAAATCCGCCCTGAAGGATTTTGACTCGCGGGAAAGAGCTGCCTCGGTGAAAAAGAGAATCAGTGTTCCGATTTTTAAAAGGGACTGGCGAGTTGCCTTAAGGTTATTTTAAAAGCGTAAGATTTCGATATGCGCCAACTCCGTAAAGGGGTGCAGGGGGCGCGCCCCCTGCAGGTGCGGATCGTTCCCGGATTCGTGGCAGCACAACAAATCGAATGCCTTTTATCTCCCCTTGCCGCCGCCAGCCCTCTCAGGTGCTATTTCTTAAGCGTCATCTAAACTCCAAACAAAACAGAAAAAGCGAAGAGCAGAAAACCAAACCCAAAAAAAATCTCCCGCAAAAGCGGGAGATTTCTATTTGGAGAGATATGGAGTGCCTTTGCGTTTAGCGGCGGCGACGGGCGACCAGTGCCAGTCCCAGCAGACCGAGCAGCGCGGCGGCGACTGACGGCTCGGGGATGGTGATGGTCGCTATCAGCGCGGTTTTGGCCGCGTTCCAGTCGATGTTCACATTCCACGACATGATGTCGTAACCCGTGGCCGAAAGGTCGGCGTCTTCCAATCCACTGCCGGAAGTCAGCGTTAATACCGTCACGGTCGTCTCGCCGGTGATCTCGAAGCCCGACAGGTCGACCACAATCTTCGCCCCGTCGAGGATCGTCAGATTATCCATCGTGATGGCATCAGCGCCGCCGGTGCTTGTGCCATTGAGAGATATCCATGTTGTCGTGCCACCGTCCATATTCACGGTACCTTTGAGCGCAGCGCCGGAGGACAGCGCCAGAGAGTTCACCTGCGCATAGCTTGCGGGCGTGCCCGCGACCGCGCCCACGTACAGCGAACCGCTGAAGGTGCCTCCCTTGTTGACGGCCAAAGAGTCCGCATACACGATACCCGTGCCGCTGACGGTCAGCGCGGCCGTGTTACCTGTGCGGCGGGTGTCCACCAGCGTGATGCCGTTGCCCACGGTGACGACGCCGCCGGTCACTTCGAGCAGACCCTGTGAATTGGTCTGCACGCCCATCGTCAGCCAGGTACCGATTTTGAGTTCACCGCCGGTGACGCTCACTTTACCCTTCGCTCCAATGGCGTTGCCGACATAGAGCACGCCCGAGGTGGAAATCGCGCCGGTGCCGGAGACATTGAGCGAGGCGCTTGAATTGACACCGCCGGCCATCAGCAAATCGCCATCGGAAGACAGCAGGCCGTCGGAGACATTCCAGATCGTGATAGAACCGGAGCCTTTGGCGACTTCCATGTTGCCGGCACCCGTCATGCTGCCGCCGTCGATCCCCACATAATTGGTGGAATTGATGCCGGTGGCGGCGGCCAGTGTGCCGTTGATTGCGTATTCACCACCGGTCATCACCAAGCTCGACGAAGCGCTTTGATTCTGCGAGAAAATCACGTTGCCGGTACTCATTGAGCCGGTGCCGGATATCGTTACTTCCGCCGAGCTGCCTATCGCCTGTGCGATGACGGCATTGTTGGTCACCGTCAGCATTCCGGTGCCGGAAAGATCCATCGTGGTGGAGCTGTTGGTTCCCTGGCTCATGTACAATCCCGCGGCCACCACCGAGCCGCCGGAGATGGTGATGACGCCCTTGGAAATCGAACCGGAGGCGTTCGCGTGGCGCATGGCTGTCAGGATGGCATTTTTCACAATCACTTCGCCGTCGGACACATTCAAGACGCCGGTCGAGGCCGTGCCCGCGCCCACGCCGAGGTTGTTAGTCAACACCTCGAGCTTGCCGCCCGTGACATTGACCGTGGCCACCGCGCCGTAGCCGGTTGTGTTGGTATTGGCTATATAGAAGTGACTAGTGGCCGTGGCGCTCGCGTCGTCAGCGATGTTCATCGTCGTATTCGAATTGTTTCCGCTTCCCAACATGATCGCATTGCCTATCATCGAGGAAGCACTCGTCAGCTCCACCGTAACATTTGAGTCTGTCGCGTAACCGAAATGCGAATTCGAGCTCATGATCAATTTGGAGGCACCCTCCATGGTGAGGCTGACCGTGCTGTTGACGCCAAATCCCCAAAAGGCGGTGTTGTACTGCACATCCATCACCGCGTTGTCGGCCATGCTCACATCTGTAATGCTGCGCACACCGTTGCCCACACGCAGATTGCCGTCTGTCGGCGCGTTGGCGGTGGACTTGTACGACATCGTCAAGCTGGCGTTATTCTTCAAAGCGAAGCTCGTGGTGTTGTCCGTGCCACTGATATGCACGAAGGGAACCTTGAAAGCCGCCGTGGAGTTGGTCGCCATGCTAAAGGTGTTTGTATTGTTCACGGCATTGCCGATGACAACCGCATCGGCGGCCCCCGTCTCGATGACCAGGCTGCCTGTGCCCCCCAGCGAGATCAAATTTTTGCCATACTCATTGCGCCCCATTTGCAGGAAGCTCGCCTTAATTGAGGCGTCCACAAGTGTAAGCGAACCGCTGGAGTTCGTCCCGGCGCCCACGCGCAGGCCGCTGTTAAGAATATAAGAACCGCCCGACATGTAAAGCGAGCCGTTTGAATTCACACCGCTTGCGATGGTCAGCAAGTTACCCGTCAACGTGCTGTTGGTCAGCGCTACGCCTCCCTGCGCCGTGGTGCCCACGGCGATGTTCAGGTTGGTCATGGAGAGCGTGCTGCCGGTGGCCATGATGATGCCCAGTGATCCGCTTGCCCCAAATCCGGCGTTCACGTTTGTCACACTCAGGGTACTGTTGGTCAGAGTAACATAACCGCTGGATGACTGTACCGTCACAGCGTCGCCGCCCAGGTGCAGGTTTGTGCCCGAAAAGGTACCGTTGTTGACCGAAAGCGAACCCGTAGTTCCAGCCAAACGCCCGCCCACCATGGCGAAACCCGCCGTAAGCGTGCCACTGTCCACGTAAATTTGAGATTTCGAATTGGCGTAATTACCCAAAATGAATTGACTAAGCGTCAGCTTCGAGCCGTTGGCCACCGTGACGGTATTGGCCACCGTTGAGCCGAGCACCGTTCCCAGCCAAATGCCGTTGGCTGTGTAAGCATTTCCGTCGGCAACGTTGAGGAAAACACCGGCGGCATGCATCAGGAAGCCGTTGGCGGAGGAAAAGCTGGCGCTGATATCACCAGCCTGTGTCACCCCTGCGGGTAACGTATAGGTCTCGCCGAATATGCCCGCCATCGAGCACAATGATACGATGAGTATCCGGATTTTTGTTTTCATAGGAGGATTAAGTTAGGGTTTTCGTTTGGATAAAAAACAGGTCGTGAAGTTCAAAGAAAAAACCGGAACGGCTGGCTGGCCGAAGGTTTTGAATAAGGGATGATTTTTGAAATGTCTTCATGCGCATGGATTCCCGCGCTGACTGAATTTTTACACCTTTTGTGGCCGCGACAAAACCAGTCTTTTGCGCAGAATAACGGAACAAAAGTGACTTATATGGCGATAATTTTTCAAATTCAAAATTTTGCCGCCGCCGAATGCATGCATAAAAAAACCGCCCTTCGCAAGGCGGCCTTTTTGTGGCTAGCGTGTTCGTGCGCGTCACTCAATCGTCAAGTCGTACTTTTTCGGCAGTGCGGGGAACGGGGCGTGCGGCTCCGTCTGATACCAGTAGGCGACCGAGGAGATGTCGGAGTACTGTTTGCGGAAAAGGCGCTTGTTCGGGTCGACGCTCTGATGGTAACCCATGTCCTGCACCGTGACTCTCATGTCCTTGTTAAAATGAATGGGGTCGGGAATATGCCAGCGGTACATTCCAAAGGCCAGCACCGCCTGGTACAAGCCGTCGGGCAATACTATCTGCGGAACGCCCGCGTACGGCGTGTTGAAGGACTGGTAACGCTTGGCTTTTCTGTCCTCGAAATTGAAGGAACCGCAAAAATAATCCTCCGCGCCCGTGGTGCAGATCGTGGGGTATTTATCGTCGCCATCGATGTAGAACTTCACCTCGCCTTCGCCCCACCAGCGGTTGTTGTGCACGCGCCAAAACATGTAGGTGCCTACGTAATTACCCTTGCCTTTCACGCCATCCAAAACCGTGTGCAGGGCGTCTTCGGTGGGGTTGGAACGCCGGAACTGCGCGTGGAAGTAAGCTTCCTTGGGGTCGATTTTTCCAGAGGCGTAATTGATCTGGTAAAAGACAATCGTGTTGCGGTCGCCGATATTTTCCAGCGTGATTTTCGCGCGCTTGCGAAACGGCATCTTCCAATAGCAGTTGAAGGCGTTGCCCGGGTTCACGCACACGGCCAGCGAGGAGACTTGCGCGAACTGCTCCATCGCGTTGCAGAAAAAGTCCGCCACCGGGCACTCGACGGACGGCTCGGTCTCGTCATCCCAATACATGCGCAGGATGATGTGGCGGTTGATGACGCCCTGGCCTATCGTCATCCAGATGCTGGTGATAAAACCCTGGTCGGCGATGTCCGCCATCACAAGGGTTTTGCCCGCGTCCAGCCGCATGAACGGGTTGACCTTCCAGCCTTTTCCCAGCTCGCGCGCGTGCACTGCCAGATTGGAAACATTCGGCTCGATCACGCCGCCTTTGGGGTCGGCCATCGCGCCCTTGCCGGGTGCGCCGGTGAGGTTCTCCGGCGAGACGGTGCGGGTTTGATACTCGCTCAGGCGCGAGACAGCCTGCATGTCGTAGCCAAACGCGCAGGTGGTGGCCATTAGCAAGGCCAATGCGGACAGTATTGTTTTTTTCATAAACATGAGGTTGCTGAATTAAGAGCGGGCGAATATTTTTACGCGGACTTTTATCCGCCTTCGCGTTCGCTGCCTTGATTGTGCCCCTTCAAAAAGAGCCGGTAAACAGGTTTTTTTTGCACAATAACGGAACAAAAGAGAAGTAAACGGCACAAACGCAACATCCACACGCGTGTGCCATGAACGGATTTCAAAGAAGGTTTCATTTTTTGTTCCGATATTGTGCGCAAAAGACCTGTTTTCTTGCCTTTAAAGAAAGGGCATTATCAAATCATCATCATGAAAGCCCCTGCCCTCATCCGTCCGCTCATTTTGATCACCGCGCTCTTGGTCGCGCCGCTACTGCAGGCGAAAAAGCCGCAGTGGAAAATGATCTACGACAACGACACGACTAACCTGCTCAATTGCGACAGCCCCTTTCGCGACACAAAAGCCCCGCGCGTATTCACCGACGAGATGGTGCGCATGAGCGTGCGCGAGGCCGCGATCCCGGGAATGGGCGCGCAGATTCTCTCGCCGGGTTTGGGCTGGGTGCCGTGGTGGAAAAGCGAGATCGTTCCGCTGAAAAAGCACGAGGAATGGTTCGAAGCGTACTATGGAAAAAAACCAAACGTCGGCGAGCACAGGTACCTGTTGGCAGGCGGCGACATGGTCGACACCTTTGTGGACGAATGCCACAAACTCGGGCAAGCTGCCATCATTTCCTACCGCGTCAACGACGCGCATTTCAAGGAATTCGCCTACAACAAAGAGGCGTACAACCCCGCCTTCGCGCATTCGACCAGCCAGTTTTACGTGGAGCATCCCGAGTTCCACCGCGTGCCCGGCGGGCGGAATCATTGGAACGACCTCGTGCACAACTGGACGATTGAAGCCGCGCGCCAGCACAAGCTCGACATCGTCAGCGAACTGATCCGCAATTACCCCGCCATCGACGGTGTGGAGCTGGATTTTTTGCGCCACGGTTTTTTCTTCCCCGACGACACGCCGATGCAGCAGCGCGTCGCCGTCATGGTCGACTTTATAAAAAAAGTGCGCGCCGTGCTCGACGAGATGGAAAAAAAAGACGGCAAATATCGCTATCTGGGCGCGCGCGTGCACGCGTACAATATGTACAATCTTTGGGAAAACCTCGGCTTTGCCCCCAAAGCCTGGCAGGATGCGGGTGTGGACTTTTTCAATCTCAGCCCCAACTATGCCACCTCGCAGCAAGGCACCAGCATCGCCGAGGTGCGCGACCTTGCGAGCGAGGCCGCGATCTACGGGGAACTGACCCACACGGCCGACACCTGGACGATGGTCAAACTCGGCTACGACGACAACCACTACCGCCGCCTGACCAAAGAAATGCTGGAGACGACCGCCCGCATTTACTACGCGCGCGGGGCCGACGGCGTCTCCTTTTTTAACCTGGCCTACTACCGCGCCCACGGTTCCAACCGCGAGAAAAAGGGGCCCTTCAACGAACCGCTCTTTAAGGAGATGTCCATCCTGGCCGACAAACAGGCGCTCGACAACAGCCCCGATGCAGCCTATTTTTTCACGCGCGGACACAACGCCAAATTCTCCGCGAATGCCAAGGGCACGACAAAGACTTATTGGATGGACATGGTGCCCGCCCGCGGCAACGGCCCCGCGACGCTGCGCCTGCTCGTGCTCAGCGAAAAGGAGGCCACGCACGGCGAATTGGACGCGCCCGAAAAAGTAAAGCGCGAGGGCTGGGTCGTCAAAATAAACGACGTGCCGCTCTCTCCCGTGAAAAACACCTGGGGCGCCTATCCGCTCAAGACCGAGATCAAGGCCGGTTTCAACAAGGCCGAGCAGTACGTCGCCTTCTCCGTGCCCGCCAACTTGCTGGAGGACGGGCCGAACAAGGTGGAGATCAGCAACGACAAAGTCGCGCAGACGATGCGCCTGCGCTTTGTGGAAATTTTTCAAAACCCAAAATGAACACGACCTATTTTATGAGCCTGAAAAAAATCACCGCGCTGCTGGCCGTTTGCGCCTGCGCTATCCCCCCTTGCGTTTTCGCCCAGTGGAAACCCGCGGGCGAAAAATTAAAAACCATCTGGGCCGACAAGGTCGACCCCGCCAATCCGCTTCCGGAGTACCCGCGCCCGCTAATGCAGCGTGCGCAATGGCAGAATTTAAACGGCCTGTGGGACTACGCCATCACAGCAGAAAACGCGCCGCGCCCCGCGACGTTCGACGGGCAGATTCTGGTTCCATTCGCCGTGGAATCCGCCCTCTCCGGCGTGATGAAACCCTTGGGCAAAGATCAGGCGCTGTGGTACCAGCGCGTGTTTTCCATCCCGCAGGAGTGGAGCGAGCAGGATGTCCTGCTGAATTTCGGCGCGGTGGATTGGAGAGCCGACGTGTTTGTCAACGGCGTGAAAGTCGGCGAGCACACCGGCGGCTACGCGCCCTTTTCCCTGAACATCACAAAGGCATTGAAGCCTGAGGAAAATACCCTCGTCGTGCGCGTGTGGGACGGCACAGACACCTCCCTCAAACCGCGCGGCAAGCAGGTGCTCAAACCCAAGGGCATTTATTACACGGCCGTCAGCGGCATCTGGCAGACCGTGTGGCTGGAACCCGTGCCGTCCACACATCTCACGCGGGTGAAGACCACCCCCAACCTCGATGCCGGCCGCTTCGAGGTCGAGGTTCAAAGCAACGCGCCCGCCGACCGTTTTCGCGTGCTGGTTTTTGAAAACGAAAAGCAAATCGCCCAAGGCGAGGCGCTCTGTGGCGCGCGCGCGTTTGTCGAAGTGGTCGACCCCAAACTCTGGTCGCCCGACTCGCCCTTTTTGTACGACTTGAAAGTCGAGCTGATCAAAGACGGCGCACCCGTCGACTCGGTGGAAAGCTACGCGGCCATGCGCAAAATTTCCATCAGCAAACCCACCAAGCACAAGTACGCGCGTTTGCAGCTCAACAACCAAAACATCTACCACATGGGCCCGCTCGACCAGGGCTATTGGCCCGACGGCCTTTACACCGCCCCCACGGAGGAAGCCCTTTTGTTCGACATTGAAAAAACAAAAGAGCTGGGCTTTAACATGATCCGCAAGCACGTCAAGGTGGAGCCCGCACGCTGGTATTATCATTGCGACCGCCTCGGCATGCTCGTGTGGCAAGACATGCCGCACACGCTGCACCACGAATTGACCCCTTGGGTGGAGGACAGCTATGTGGAAGTGGAAGGCATCGCCCCGCCGGAAATGGAGGCGGACTATCGCAAGGAATGGAAGGAAATCATCGACGCGCTGTACAGCCACCCGTGCATCGTCATGTGGGTTCCCTTCAACGAAAATTGGGGGCAGTTCAAGACAAAGGAAATCGCGCAGTGGACGAAATCGTACGACCCCACGCGCCCCGTCAACCCCGCCAGCGGAGGCAATTATTTTCTGTGCGGCGACATCCTGGACATCCACAGCTATCCGGCACCGCGCATAAAAGTGCTCAATTCCAGCGTCGTCAACGCGATCGGCGAATACGGCGGCATCGGCCTGGTCGTGCGCGGCCACATCTGGGACGGCGACATGAAAAACTGGGGCTACGTGCAGTTCAAAAACTCCGACGAGGCCACCGCCGAGTACGAAAAGTTTTCAAACATGCTGGCGGACATGACCCAGTATGGAATTTAGGCGGCCGTCTACACGCAGACGACCGACGTCGAGGGCGAGATCAACGGCCTGATCACCTACGACCGCAAGGTCATCAAGATGGACAAGGAAACAGTGCGCCGGGCCAACGAGAAAGCCATCCGTTCTTTGCAGGAAGACTAAAACTTTCGGGCGCGCTGCCCGGGGAAGTGGCCGTGCACACTTTAGGGAAGCTGTGCACGCGCCGTCGCGCAATTGTATGAAGGGACAGTTTGTATGACCGACCAGGCAGCGCGCCCGTCCTTTTCAAGCCAGCCCGGAGTTAAAACAGGGTTTCCAAGGCGGGCGACAAAAAAGCCGCCGCGCTGCCCCCACAGCGCGGCGGTTTCTTTGTCATGGCGCAACGGCAAGACAAACTTTTCGCGCACAGCAGTCCTATAAAGCGGGCATAAATCCTTCTCGGATGTATTTTAATTGAGGTCACATCCCTTTTTACGGTTCTTTTTCCTGAAAAATAAAAAGTTGCCTCGCGCGTTTTTTTGCGCAACTTTTCGTGTATCCGGGGGTTTTCTTGGTAGTGGCGTTAAAAGAATCCATGCGTTTGGCTTATTTATCCCTTTTAAGCAAGGCGGCCGTGTACGCGTTTGCGTGCGTGCTGGTGCTTTCGGGGGCGCAGGGGCAAGGGCGTAAACAGCAAGCGGCCGCGGCTGAAAACCCGTTTGAAAGCGGAAAACCCTTTGAGGTCAAAAACGCGATCGACCGCTGCGTGGCGGACGACTTGAAAAAACTCGGGCTTTCCGCCGCCGCACAGTGCTCCGACGCCGTGTTTTTGCGGCGGATTTATTTGGATGTGACCGGGAAGATCCCGACTGTCACGCAAGTGAAGGCGTTTTTGCAAGACAAGGATCCCGAAAAGCGCGGCAAACTCATCGACGCCCTGCTGGAAAGCCCCGCGCACGCGCGTTATTGGGCGATGAAATGGGGCGACCTGTTGCGCATCAAGGCGGAGTTCCCGATCAACCTCTGGCCCAACGCCGCGCAAGCCTACGACAGCTGGGTCTACGAGGCCATGCTTTCCAACATGCCCTTCGACCGCTTCGCGCGCGCGCTGCTGACCAGTTCCGGCAGCAACTTCCGCGAGCCGCCCGTCAATTTTTATCGCGCGATCCAGGGGCGCACGCCAGAGGCGATCGCCAGTTCCGTCACGCTTGTGTTTTTGGGCGAGCGCGCCGAC
>JAKPNF010000102.1 GCA_029548565.1 Verrucomicrobiota bacterium | reverse complement strand
CTGCACGAGCTGGCCGCCCAATGGACAAAGCACAACCCCTTCGCCTCCGCCAAAAAATCCGACGCCGACCTTTTCAACAAACACTTCGGCTGCAGCCAATGGTGGACCGCCCTGCAGCGCCACGGCACCCGCGGCGGCCTGCCCATCCAAGCCTACCTGAAACAATACGCCGACTACGCCAACAAATTCCAACTCTGGTCGCGGCAGTGGTGGTTGTATCAGTAAAGATTATAGCCACTACAGACGTCTCATGAGCTCTTCATACTATCAAAATCAAATCGAACGATTAGAACGCGAAATAGCCTCGTACCATAAGCGCATTGAGACTGATTCGAGACAAAAAAGCGCTAAACAGCGTCAAATCGATTCTGCTAGGCGAAGTATGACTAATACGTCTTCACTATCTTTACTTCAAAGTAGACAACGCCAACTGAATACCTATCTTTCTGATTTGACAAAGATAGAAAGTAAAATTTCAGATTACTCCGCAAAAGTCTCCGCTAACTCCTCAAAACTGGCAGAGCTAAGAATTCGATTCCAAAAGGAACTTGCTTCTGAACAAAAAAAGCAATTTCAGCTACAAGAAAAACTATTGCGAGACCTTCACGAACAACTTGGCAAAGCAGTTCAGCTTACATCCAATCCTTCTTCATCAACGAGAGTTCCTGATTCCAATAAAAAATTTAACTTTTTTATTTCACATGCTTCTGAGGATAAAAATGACTTTGTCCGTGAACTGGCCAATGCGTTACAAATAGCCGGTTTCACAGTTTGGTTTGATGAATTTGAACTAAAGATAGGCGATAGTCTGCGAAAGAAAATTGATCAAGGTTTGATAAACTCTGACTATGGGCTAGTCATTATCTCGCCTGATTTTATTCAAAAAGGGTGGACCGAATATGAGTTAAATGGAATGACAGCCTTGGAAATAAATGGGAGAAAAGTGATATTGCCGATATGGCATAAAGTTTCTAAAGATGAAGTCTTGAGATTCAGTCCTTCTCTCGCAGATAAACTTGCACTGAATACATCTATTCATTCTGTAGATGATATCGTTTTGCATTTAAAAAATTTATTTGTTTAATAAAACCTAAGCATTCCTTCTATAAACAACCCCAAAACCATGCCTCAAAAAATCGGAATCATCGGGGCGGGCGGTATGGCTCGCTATCACATCGAGGGCTTTCGCAAAGCGGGGGCTGAAATCGTCGCTTTTGCCGATCCGGTTATCGCGGCGGCGCAGCGGGCGTGCCAGACGTACAACGTTCCGCACGCTTACGACAGCCCGAAAAAGATGTTCGCGGCGCACCCGGAGGTCACGGCGGTCAGCATCATCACGCCGAACAAGTTTCACGCGGCGCTGGCGATCGAGGCGCTGAAGGCGGGCAAGCACGTGTTTTGCGAAAAGCCGCCCGCGCTCAACGCGAAGCAGGCCAGGCTCATGGTCGACACGGCCAAGGGCGCGAAAAGGCGCCTCATGTTCAATTTCAACAACCGCGCGCGGCCGGAATCCGTCGCCATGATGGATTACATCAAGGGCGGCGAAGTCGGGCAGATCAATTCCGCGCAGGCCAAGTGGGTGCGCCGCACGGGCATCCCGGGCTTTGGAGGCTGGTTCACCAACAAAAAACTTTCCGGCGGCGGGCCGCTGATCGACCTGCCCCACATGCTGGACTTGGCGCTGTATTTCATGGGCTACCCGCAGCCCGAATGGGTCATGGCGCAGACGTTTAACGATTTCATCAAAGACAAAAATTTCAAAGGCCCCTGGGGGATTCCCGACAACGCCAAGGGCGTGACCGACGTGGAAAACGCCGCGCACGGCTTCATCCGTTTCAAGACAGGCCAGGTGCTTTCCTTCCAGATTTCCTGGGCGGAGATGGTCAAGCGCGAGGAAGTCTCCGTCGCGTTTCAGGGCAAAAAAGCAGGCGGGCTTGTGCAGCGCCTGTTCGGCGTGGACGGCATCGACGACACGAGCGAGGATGTCTGCGAATTGTACACGCAGCAAAACGGCCGCAGTGTTAACTCCGCCCTGAAAATTCTCCCCGACCCCACGATGGGGCGCGTTGCCTGCGCTCAAAATTTCATCGAGACGCTCGACGGCAAGGCCACTGCGCTCACCCAGCCCGCCGAGGCGCTCAAGCTCATGCAGATCATCGACGCGGCCTACCAGTCCGCGGCCTCGAAAAAGCCCGTGCAGATCAAATAGTTTTTTTTTTTTTAATTTAGCTTCCAAAAAATCATGTCCAGACCTGTCACCCTTTTCCCCGGCCAGTGGGCGGATTTGCCGCTGGAGACCCTCGCCCCGCTCGCGAAAAAAATGGGCTACGATGGCCTGGAGCTGGCCGCTGGAAACCATTTTGATGTCGACTTGGCGGCCGTCAGCAAAGAGTACCGCAAACAAGTCTGGGACATCCTTTCGGACAACGGCCTGAATTGCTGGGCGGTTTCAAACCACTTGGTCGGCCAGGCGGTCTGCGATTTGATCGACGAGCGACACCGTGCCATTTTGCCCAACGACGTGTGGGGCGACGGCGACCCCGAGGGCGTGCGCAAACGCGCAGCCAAAAAAATGATCCTCACCGTAAAGGCCATCCGCACGTTCATGAACGAGAAACCCAAGGCCAGCGCCGCCGAGCGCAAAAAGGCCGCGATTTTCACGGGTTTTACCGGCTCGTCCATCTGGCACACGCTCTACGCCTTCCCGCCCACCGATCAGGACACTTGGGATAAGGGTTTTGCGGATTTCGCCAAGCGCTTCGCGCCGATTTTGGACGCGTGCGAAAAACAAAACGTCAACTTCGCGCTCGAGGTGCACCCGACGGAAATCGCCTTTGACACCGCCACCGCCCAGCGCGCGCTTGCGGCTGTAAAAAACCACAAGCGCTTCGGTTTTAATTACGACCCGTCACACTTTGGCTACCAAGGCGTGGACTACGTGAAATTTATCCGACTGCTTGGAACCCGCATTTTCCACTGCCACATCAAAGACGTGTGGTGGAAGCGCGGCGACGGCACGGTCGGCGTGTTCGGCGGCCACACCTCCTTCGGCGACCCGCGCCGCAACTGGGAGTTCCGCTCCCCCGGCCACGGCGACATCCGCTTCGAAGACATCATCGTCGCACTCAACGACGTCGGCTACAACGGCCCCCTTTCCGTCGAGTGGGAAGACGGCCGCATGGACCGCGAATATGGCGCCGCCGAGGCGTTGCAATTCACCCGAAAGCTCGACTTCAAACCCTCCGCCACCCGCGCCTTCGACGCGGCGTTCTCCTCTAAGAAATAGGGGTTTTCTTAAAGTTTGGTCGCGCCCAAGCCCAGGGTTTGCACGGCTTCGCAGAATTGGGGGGAACCGCCGTAGTAGACGAAGGCGGGCAGTTTTGTGTGGAATGTCTTTAGAGGAAACGGGTTGTTTCCGTCAAAATAAACGTTGCCGCCTCCGCCTTGGATGAGTGCCAGACCCGCCGCGAAATCCCAGACATAGGCGCGACCGAAGGCGCCGTCCAAAAGGCCGGCGGCCGTGTGTGTGAGGTTGAGCGCGCTCGAGCCTATGCTGCGCAGGCGGTACACGCTTAAGAAGGGTTTTAATTTTTCAACCAGCTCGGGTTTTAGCGGAAACTGTATGCCCATGAGGCTCTGGGGAATCAGCGCGGCGTCCTTGCCTTTTTTAGGCCGCCCGTTGGCGAAAAGTCCCACCCCAGCGCCGCCGCACACCAGCTCGTCGCGCGAAAAGTCGTAGACAAACCCGCACACCGGCATTCCCGCGCGCAGCAGCGCCAGCGAGATGCAACAATTGGGAAAACCCAGCGCGTAGTTGTTCGTGCCGTCCACCGGGTCGAGCACCCAGGCGTACTCGGCGTTGAGAGGCTGCTCGCCCGCCTCGGGGCTGGTTTCTTCGCTGCAATAATTGTCCTGTGGGAAATCTTTTTGGAGCGCCTCAAAAATACCGCGGGAGATGCCGATATCCGCCTGCGTCACGCGCGTATTGTCTTGTTTCCAGCGGCTCTCCACGTGGCCGTGGTGTTTTTTGAAAAAGGAAATGTGCCCGGCCACCGCTTCGAGCGCGGCCTGCGCGCGGCCGCCAAAGGGGTCTTCAAAGGGAAGGCGTTTCATGTCGTGCATCTTATTCAGCCAACTCCCTTATGCGCTGCGGCGCAACTTATTTTTCGCCTGGTGGTTTTAAGTGAGAAGCGCGCAGCACGGCGGGCTGGTTCTTTGCGCGGTTGAGCGCGTCGGCGGTTTTGGCCAGCGTGCGCAGGCGTTCATCGCCTTGGGCGAACAAGTCGCCCTGCACGGCCGCCTCGCCGAAATTCGAGAGCCGCGCACCCACCAGGCGCAGCGGTTTTTTGCGCGTCCAGGCCTGTCTGAGCAGCGGTTCGACCAGCGGGTAAAAATCCTGTTCCAGGTCGGACGGCTGCGAAATGGTTTTGGAAACGGTGTGCTGTTCCCAGTCGCCGTAGCGGATGCGCAAGGTCAGCGTGCGGGCGCGGGTGTCCGACTCGCGCAATTGTGTGAGCAGGCGGTCGAGCATCTGCTTGAGCGTGCCCGCCACGCGCGAAAAATCGCCCACGTCGCGCTCAAAGGTTTCCTGCTCGCTGACGCTCTTGGCCTCGTCGCGCTCGGTGTGCACCTCGCGATCGTCGCGCCCGCAGGCGTTTTCATAAATGTCGCCCCATGCCTCGCCGACGATTTTTTCAAACGCCCCTTTGGAAATGCGCTGGATATCCGCGATTTTGAAAAAGCCTTCGGCGTTGAGCGTTTTTTGTGTTTTGGGGCCGATGAACGGCAGCGTGCTGATCGGCAGCGGCGCCAAAAATTCCGCCTCCTTGCCGTGCTCGACCACGGTGAAGCCGCGCGGCTTTTTCCATTTGCTGGCCACGGCGCTGACGAGTTTGTTGGAGGCCAATCCCACGGACAGCGTCACATCCAGCTCGCGGGTGACACGCTCGGAAAATCCGCGCATCAATTCCACGGGGTCGCCGCGGCAGGGCGTCAGGTCGAGATAGCCCTCGTCGATGGAGGTGCGCTCGATGTAGGGCGTGATGTCCTCGGCGAAGCTGAAAATCTTGCGGCTGAACTCGCCGTAGCGCCCGTGCGAGCTGTTGATCAAAATCAACTCCGGGCAAATTTTGAGCGCGCTGACAGTGGGCATGGGCGTGCGCACACCGCGGGCGCGCGCCTCATAGCTGGCTGATGAAATGATGCCCCGCGTAGTTCCGCCGACGGCCACCAGCTTGCCCTTGAGCGACGGGTCGAGCGCCTGTTCCACCGAGGCGAAAAAGGCGTCCGCGTCGAAATGGGCGATCCAGCGCTTGCGGGGCATAAAGTAATGGTAAGCCCGCGCGGTCGCCTGTTTCAAGGCTTGGCTTGCAACAAAGCGCCCCAACCGCGATAATGGCACGATTATGAGACCGAGTTTTTTGATATTGGGCGCCTGCGCGATGGCCGCCTGCGCGCTGGCGCAAACCCCCGCCCTGTCCGACGCCGAGCACGCGTTGCCCGCGACAAAGACCGGCAGCTACGCCGTCTTGCCGTTCTCGCAGTTCGCGCCGAACACCAAGCCCGTGCTCAACAAGGACGGCAGCCCCCACATGGCGTGGTACCAGGCCGAGATCGGCTACCTGGAAACCAAGGAGACCCCGCCCAAAGGCTCGAGCATCATTTCCGTTCCGGCCATCCCGGCGCACACGCTTTCGGGCATCAAGCTGGCGAAGTTCACGCCCATGCTCGGCTCTCGCTACGTATATTCGGATTTCCAGTGGGTCGAGTACAACCCCGTCGGCAAAAAACTCGACACGCCCATCCCCTACGGCACCGTCTTTTACTTTGTGCCCACGCGCGAGAAGGACGGGCGCGTTGACATAGAGATTTATTTTTACCAGACCCAAAACCTGCGCTGGGAAGACGGCGTGAGCCTGAAGGTCGACGCCGAGGGCGACGTGGTGGACGACGGCAATTACGTCGCGCGGCCCGACCTGCGCCACCTGCAGGAAAAAGTCACCGTCAAGCTCGGGCACTGGACGTTTTTCCTGATGTCCATGCGCCTGGAAAAAGGCGCGGCTTCCGGCGGCTTGAAAAACGACGACGTCGTCTACGGCTACCTCATCATGCGCCTGCGCCCCGTGGCGATGATGCACGGCGAAAGCCAATAAACGCCGCGTTCACGCGCACAAAAAAACGTCCGAAAAATTCGGACTTTTTTTTGTGGCCGGAAAGAAAAACTACCTGCGCCTGCGCCGCGCGGCCAAACTCAGCGCCAGCAGCCCCAGCAATCCGGCGGCGGCAGCGGGTTCGGGGATGTCTTGCAGGAAGGTGATCGTGCGCCCGTCGAACTCGTACTTTTCCGGATCAATGATGATGGTGCCGCCTTCGTAGACCAGCTCGATGCAGCCCTCGAAGTCTCCGGTGATATACGACTGCGCCCCCGCGAGGATCACGTCCATCGTGTCTCCCGCTTCGGCCATGAAATTTTGCCCGAGGATAATGGTGATCTTGCCCGTCTGCCCCACATGCAGGTCGGTCGCGTGCGTGCTGCCGTCGTGCATTTCGAGCGTCTTGAGGGAAATCTTTGTGTTGTCGGTCAGCGAATTGGCGCGCAGCACGAGCTGGCCGTCCAGATAAACGGTGTCCGCCGCGAACGAGATGGGCTTGGCCACGGTCGCCAGGGCGCCCGCGCTGATCGTGATGTCCGAAAAGGCGGTCGGCAGGCGCGACTGCTCGTCCACCGCCATCGCAAACCAGTGGCTGGTCGCGCCAAAGTGGTCGAGGTAGAATTTCCCGTTGCCCAGCGTCACGTTGTCGCGCGCGTTGATGCCGCCGACAAAGGTCTGGGTGCCGACAGCGTCGCCGTGGATTGTCAGCGAGCCGACGGCGTTGCTCACCGCGAACGCGTTGGCGGAGTTGACCGTGTTTTTGGCCGCGACATGGGCGCCCGCGCCAAGGTACAGCACGCGGTTGATCGTCACCAAAGGATCCAGCGTGTTGCTGTAATGAATGCCGACCGCGCTATATTGCTCGCTGGCGTTTTCCGCGTAAATTTTGCCGCTGACGGTCTCAAACGTCCCGTAATTGGAAGCCAGAAGACCCGAGGCGTACCAGTCGCCCGACTTCGCGGAAATGCTGGCCGCCCCCGTGATCGCGCCGGCGCTGGCGCTGTTGGCGATCACAATACCGTAGGCGTGGCTGCCGGTGAACTCGCTGTAAAAAGTGCCCGCCACGTTGCCGATGCGGCTGCCCGCATCGCTCACGCGCACGCCGTAAGACTGCCCGGTGACGCTGCGCGCGTAGATGTTTGTGCCTTCCAAAAGGTCGCCCGCCGTGGAGCCGCCGAGCACCTGATACCCCGCGGCCGAATAATAGCCCTCGGTGCGAATCTTGCCGGAGAAAGTGGTCATCGTGTTGCCGCCCATCAGCGTCAACCCGTAGGCCGTCGAGTTCAGAGCCGAAGTGGTCGAAACGATGTTCCCCGCAAAATATCCCATCGAGGCGCTCCCGTTCAGGTAGATGCCGTACGAATTTTCATTTTCGGAATAACCGGAGATCGTCGCCGTGTCCAAAATATTCCCGATGACGGCGCTGTTGGTGGCAAAAATGCCATACCCGCGCCCTGCCGAACCCGTCGAAGTCAAAGCCCCGCCCACGTTGCCCAGAGCGCCGCCGCTCATGGTGATGGCGGAAGAATCGGTCGAGGCGGTGGCGGTCAGCCGCGCGGTCGCCAAAATGTCTCCCACGCTCGCGCCCGCGGCGATGTTCAACGCGCTGGCTTTGCGGATATTTTGCGCGTACAAGTGCCCGGAAATCGTGCCGATGTCGGCGCCCGCCAGCGCGCTGACCGCGTAGGCGTAGGCGCTGCCGCCCGAGGCGGAAGAAACCGCGCTGATGCTTGCCAAATCCGAAATCGCGCCGATTTTGCTGCCGTGAACCTGCAGGCCGATCGCGTACGAGGTGCTGGAAAGGGCGTTGATCGTCGCGCCCAATGTGCTGATCGTCGAACTGTTGGTCGCGAACAAGCCATACCCCACCCCGCCGAAAGACGTGCCCGAAAGCGAGCCGTTGACACTGCCCAGCTCGCTGGCCGACATGCTCAGCGCCGTGGCGATGCCCGCCGTCGAGGTGGCCGATATGCGGGCCTCGGAAAGAATATTGGCAGGCGTGCCCTTCAAGGCGTGCAGACGCATACCCTGCACCGCCGTGCGGCCAACGGCCCCGAAGCGGCCGGCCACATCGCCCAGCGTGCTGTTGGTCGCCATAAAAGCGTAGGCACCCGCGTTGGTGGACATGGCCGAAACACTCGCCGTGGAAGCGACGCCGCCCAGCGTGCTGCCAATGATGTACAGGCCAAAGGCGTCGCTCGTTTGGGACTGCGCCCGCACGGTGCCCGCCAGGTTGTCGATCGACGAATTATTCACGCGCCCGCCATAGGCCGACGCGGCGGTGGCGATCGCCAGAATGTCGCCGGTTTGCGAAATCGAACCCAGCGTGGATGTCCCGTTCAAAAAGAGGCCGTAGGCGATCGTGCTGCCGGCATAGGCCATGACGCTGCCGGAAATATCCGTCATGCTGGCCGAGGTGTTCAGGGAAATGCCGTAAGCCAGCAAGTTGGACGCCGTCACCGACAGCGTGCCGGTGAAGCTGCCCACATTCGTGCCGGCGCGCGCGGCGTAAATGCCATAGGCGTGATTGTTGTCCTGGGCTCCTTGGGAAATCACGTCGATCTTGCCGCTGATCACGGAATCGGCGCCAAAATTGGCATACTCCAAAAACAGGCCCATGGCCCTGCCCGTCTCGGCGCTCACGGTGATCGTGCTGGCGATGGAACCCGGGTCGATCAGCGACGAGGCCCCGCCGACAAAGGCGACACCCGTGGCTCCCTGAAAGGCGTTGACGGACGAGCCCACGGCATCCGTGAAATTGCCCACAACGCTGACGGTGAGCCCTGAGCCCAACCCGTTAGTCAAGCCGGCTCTGCTGTATAACCCGACGGCATAGCCATTGGTCAGCGTCCCCTGTGTGGCGTCCGCCGAAAGCATGCCCGTCGGGGAATCGGCGGGACTGGAAACCGTGTAAGCCACTATGTTATCCGCATGGGCAATAACAGGCAGAAGCAAAGTCACCAGAAAAAATCGAAATGTGTTTTTCATCAATGTGCTATATAACTTTGTTAATCGTGCCTAAAAAGGGTAGCCCCAACGTCCCCGCATTTCAACAAAAAATAGAGCTTAGAGATATTAGGCCGAATCACCTAATTCGCAATCCACTCACAATAAATAAAATAGGGAAATAAAAAAAGTGCTCTTCTAGAGCACTTTTTTACGCGGATAGGCCAGATTGTTTATTTGAGCCTGCGTCGGGCAGCACACAATAGCGCCAACAGCCCCAGCAATCCGGCGGCTGCCGCCGGTTCGGGGATGTCAAACAGGCCGACATAAAGGTCGTTCCCCACCCAGAAGGAGCGCGCCTCCTTTCCTTGCGGCGCGGTGAATCCCGTGATGATCCACGAGAGGTCCTTGCCCGGGCCGATCACGCTTTCCTGCACAATCATAAGCAGTATCGGCGATTCCAGATCGCCCGAATACCCGGTCATGTCCACGACATAGTCGCCCTGATCGTTCAAAACAAGCGAGCCGTTGACCCGGACGATATCGCCCACAAAGTCCCCCGCCCCTCCGATGAGTTTGAATGTAAAGCTGCCGTTGGCGCCGATTGTCAAGTTCCCCGTGCTGATCACGTCGGTCTGGCTGGACGCGATCAGCGCCCCGCTGACCGTGCCCGTGCCCACCGAGAGCGTGCCCAAATGCGTCGTGCCCCCGCGCAGATCCAAAATGCCGGCCCTGGTTTTTCCCACTTGCATGAACACGCCGCTGGTCAATGTGCCGCGCGCGCCCACGATCAGGTTGGAGGCCTCGAAATCCGTCGTCGAGACAGACAGCGTCCCCGTGCCGGAGTTCATCCCCACCGACAAGGTCGCCGCGCTCATGCTCCCGCTTTTGACATGCAATTGCCCCGAACCACTGCTGCCGATGACGCTCCAGCCCGACACGCTCAGCGAACCGCCGTCCAGCGTCGCGGTGCCGCTGCCCCCGGCGTAATAACCGACATAAAAAGCCGTCAGCGTGGCCGAGCCGCCGCTGATGAGCATCTGGCCGCTGCCCGAATAACCCACGTAGGTTCCGCCAATCACCCTCATCGACCCGCTGCGCATCGTCA
>JAKPNF010000026.1 GCA_029548565.1 Verrucomicrobiota bacterium | reverse complement strand
GACGCTCAAAAAGGGCGCCTCGCTCAGCGCGCAACACGGTTACTATGGTTATCGCCAAAACGGCTCGGGCGGCATCGAAGTGCAAGACGGCGCGTGTTTGAAAATAGAAAAATTTTTCTACCTGTCCGGACTGACACAGATAGACAACGGCACCGGTTCTTTTCTACAAAGCGGCGGCACGGTGTCGGCCAATTGCACGCTTTACCTGGCGGGGCCCTCGCCTGCCACCAGCTCAGCACAATCGACGGGCGTCTACACGCTCGCTGGCGGTGTGTTAGTTATTAACGCACCAGAAGGTCAGGAGGGCATCGCCAACGGTATTGGCAAGGGCGCATTTCATTTTGGCAAGGGCACGCTGGTGACAAACGCGCTGGCCATCGACCTTGAAAATGTCAACGGCGGTAACTTTTCCCCCGCTGGAGATGAGATAACCGGTACTACGCACCTCACAGGAAAAAAACCACGCACCTACCGTCAGGGCGCAGGCGGAAAAATGACCATCACCCTCGCATCCAAGAATGACCACGACCGACTGATGTGGAATACGCAGAACGGTTCTAGTGTCGTGATCGAAAAAGGCGCCGTCTTCGAAATCGTTTTTTTGAGAAACTACCGTCCCAAATCAGGCGACGTGTTCACCATCATCACAGCCGATCGCATCGAACTAAAAGGCGACCCCGTCATCCGTGTCGAAGGCCGCCCTTTCAAGGCGCAAGTGCTCAAGGAAACCCCGCAGGCGCTTCAGCTCGTTTGCCAATAACCTGTGCCTAACGGCGGCGGCGGGCCGCCACGCCCAGTATCAGCAGGCTCAAAAACGCGGCGCTGGCGGCGGGCTCGGGAATGTCCTGCAAAAAGCGCAGCACGATACTTTCGCCATCGTAGAGCATCTCGTAATCCAGGCCTTCGACAAATGCAACCCCGCCAATCGTCGAGAGCGCCACATTGTCATATTCGCCCGTCACCAAGACGGAACCGCCCGCCTCGGCGAGAAACAAAACGCACTCATCGCCGGCGAGCGCCTCAAAGCTGTTTGACAAAATGATATTCAAGGTGGCGGAGTCCTCGATCGTGACCTTTGCCGCATCGGCCAAAAGCACCTGTGTGTGTGCGGATTTGCTTTCCAAATACATCTCGGTCGTGCTGCTGGCATCGATGGCGAATTGTTCATTGACCAGCACTGATTCCCCAAAGGACAATTCGGCGCCGGATGCTATCTGAACATTTTTGGCCGTGAGCCCGCCGTTGATTTCCATGCGGCCTTGCTGCACGTTGACCGAGCCGTAGTAATACTCCATCGACCCGTTGACCACCAGCAGGCCCTTGCCAATCTTGTTGATCACGGCGGTGTCGTAGCCGTGGGTGTAATCGGCCAGCGACTTGTCTTCCTTATAGGTGGCGATCGAGTCCTTGCCCTTGACGCCCCTTTGGCCGATCGTCATGGACGAGGCGCCGTCAATTTCAAAATTGACGATATTGCCGCCGTTGCCGTAATCCAAAAGCATGAGGAAGCCGCCATGGCGGTCAGAGGCCACGCCCTCCACGTAAGCCGTGTTGCCGCTGTTGACGATATGCTTGCCGCCGGTGGCCGAAAAGGTCGCCACCGCGTCGCTCAAAATGAGCGCCCCGCCGCCGCGCATATCCAGATACCAGCTGTTGGCCGGTGTTTCGCGCGTGATCCTCACGGCGTTGTCGGTGAATGTCGAATTCTCTATAAGGATGTGGTTTTGCTTCGC
>JAKPNF010000025.1 GCA_029548565.1 Verrucomicrobiota bacterium | reverse complement strand
GGCCTTGTCCACGATGGCCGAGAAGATCAGGGGCAAAAAGATCGGGGCTGGGGCATCGGCCGAGAAGATGCTGGCGTCCGGCGGGGGCGACGATAAGAAAGCGGAGGACGACGCTTTCTGGGACGGGCTGAGCGACGCGATACCGAAGCCGCTGCCCCGACGCGAATCGTTCAAGCGTGTTGTCGCCGAAAAGGCGGGCTTTGAACTGGCTCTGCTGCATGCGCGTACCGCCGGAGGTGCGCTGCCGGAAGGGGAGGCCGCGTTCCTTTACGACAACCTGATTTATCCGTGCGGAATCATGCAGCAGACCAGCGCGTGGCTGGAGCGGGTTTTCATCGCCCACGAAGCGCTTGATCTCGGCGACCTGCCGACGTGCGCGCGGTCGTTGAAAGAGGCCGACGAGGCGTTCACGGAGATCCCGCATCTGGCCAAAGGGTACTGCGCGGGAAAGTGGGCCGACTGGTATCGGGGTTGTAAAAAGCTGAATATTACTGCGACACTGAAAAGAACACGGGATGTCGCGAAGCTGGCTGAAAAGGCGGCGGCACAGAAATGACAAATGGCCTTCAAATTACCTGTCCCTTAGTGCCTCTCTCCATGCAAACAAAAAAAGCTGTTCTCCTTGTGGACAAATCTAAGGCTCATAATGGCCTATTACCGTAAGACGGTAAAAGCGCACTCGCACTTGCGGTGCAAATACAAGGAGAACAGCGGAGAATAGGGTACAATAAACGGAACGGAGATGGAAGACCAAAATTTTAAATTTTCGCTCCACTTAGCCGTTTCGCCTTCAAATTACCTGTCCCTTAGGCGTCCACCGGCCCAAAGGGCCGGATGCACCAAGCTACAGGGGCACGGACATTCCTGTCCGTGGCACGGGTTGGAAAACCCGTGCTCCTGTCTGGGTCACGCCCTGAGAATGTCACCGCACTTGCCTTTTACACTCAGCACTGCGACCACTGCGTGGTCGCAATAGGAGGGGTTGACTCGCGACCTGCGACCTGTGGTCAGCCATGCCCCCAAAAAAACCTCTGCGTCTCTGCGCCTCTGCGTTAAAAAATCCCGATCCCTGCCCCCAAAACCCTTCGTGCTCTTTGTGCCTTCGTGTGAGTCGTCGAAATATCGTCCCTTTGTCCTTTCTCAAACGGGATTCTTTTTTTTGCTCAAACGGGATTATGAATGGCGGGCGGTCTGCTATGTTATATGTATGACATTCGCCGTTACGCTCTCGAAATTAGACCTTGCCGTCATCGCCATGTATTTCGCGGTGACGTTGGGGGCGGGCCTTTTCATGGGGCGGTTCGTCAAGAGCGGCAAGGATTTCTTTTCGGGCGGCAACCGCGTACCGTGGTGGATGGGCGCGATTTCAAGTTACATGGCGATGATCAGTGCCTTTGTGTTCATCGCCCACGGCGGCATCGCCTATGAAGAGGGACTCGTGGCGATTGTCGTGTTCTGGAGCTGTGCGTTCGCAATTTTGGCGGGGACGTGGATCTTTGCTCCACGCTGGCGGCGCATTCGTGTGACGACGCCGATGGAGTATCTCGAACGCCGCTACGG
>JAKPNF010000072.1 GCA_029548565.1 Verrucomicrobiota bacterium | reverse complement strand
TAAACTCAAAGGCCAGCGCCGCGAACAGAACGAGAATCAGCAATGTCATGGGGACGGGCTTTTTTCAAGCCCCGAAAAAATCAGGAGTATTTGAGGGTTACCTGGAAGATGACGTTGCCGGTGTCGCGGCAGCGGTCGACGGCCTTCTCGAGCAGGGCGTTGATGTCCTTGAGCAGGATGACGGTGATGGGGTCGTACTGGCCGCTGTAGAGCTGGCGGGTGATGTCGGTCATGCGCTTGTCGGCCTCGCCCTCGAGGATTTGGATCTCGTCGTTCATTTCGCGCACCTTTTGGGGGTTGGGGCTTTTGCGCAGGCCGTGGACCATCTGGCAGACGATCTTGATGGCGCGCTCCAGCAATTCTGTTTGCTGCAAAAATTCGTCGTTGAGCGCGCCGCGCTTGCCGAGGCAGGCACCCTCGGCGAACTTGACGAGCGCCTTGGGGATTTTATAAAGCGAGGCGGCGATGTTTTCGATGTCCTCGCGCTCGATGGGGGTGGCGAAGGTGCCGCACAATTCCTCGGTGATCTTCCATTTGATCTGCTTGTGTCGGCGGCGCAATTCGGCCAGTTGCTCGAGGTGGTTGGGGTATTCGCTGGTTTTGAGCATCTCGGCGATGATGGCCGCGCTTTCCTGAACTTCCTTGGCGCTGGCGTCCAGCAGGTCGTAGAACTTGTCGCTTCCCGAAAGAATGCGTTGTAATGAAAACATAACCCCCTTAGCCTATCGTAAAAAAGCGGCGGAGGAAAATAAAAAATCTCAACCCGCGCGCTGTCCGTGTGTTATAAACGGCAAAGGCGGGTCGCAAGACCCGCCTTTGGGAGTAAACCGGCGCGTTTTTTAAGGGCACGCGCCCCGTGTTAGAAGGGATATTCAATCCGGAAATTACCCAAGAAACCTTCGCGTTTTCCGACGGTGCCTTGCACGCCTAAGTTCACGCGGATTTTTGCGAGGGCGCCTTTGACGAGGGTTGCAGGCGCAGGCCGATCTCGCCGATGCCGGTGCCACCGCGCAGGGAAGGGGCGGTGATGGCGAAGCCGCTGGTGAAGCCGTCGGCGTCCATGCAATACTCGTATTCAAAGGCAGCCCCCGCGTAAACGCTGGCGCGCTGGTTGAGCATATAGACGGCGCGCAGGCCAAACAGCGAGCGCAGCGAATCGATGCCCTTGAAGCTCACGGCGTCGCCGTCCTGGTGCGTCCAGAGGAATTTTGCGTAGAAATCCAGGTTCCACTTTTCGTGCACCTGCCACTGGTAACCGGCGCCCAGGTGGATGCCGTAGTAAGTGGCGTTGGAATCGTAGGATGCCGCCACGCCGCTGCCCAGATCGGGGCTGCCGTAATCGTTGTCGAGCCTGCCGGCGCGCACAGAGGCGTCGGCGTAGAAGTGGCCGGGGCCGGTGGGGTTGAAGTCCATGCGCAACAGCACGCCCCCTCCGTAGTAATCGCTCGAGCCGCTGCCGACCACGTCGGGGGAAGTAGCGAAAGAATTAAAGGTGTCGTAAGAGCCGTGGCCGTATTCGAAGAACGCGGCGTTGACCAAACGGCCGTACTGCGTGTTGTTGCCCTGCGCCATGCCCGCGAGCAACGTGAAGCTGTTCAAGTCCACGTGCGAGCCGCTGTTCAAACGCATCTGGCCGCCGCCAAAGTCGGTGAAGAACTGCCAATCCATGGACGCGGCGGCAGCGCTTTGGGTGCCGGAAGACGTGCTGCTTGCCGCGGCGCTGTCCACGCTGCTCACGGCGCTGTAAATCGCCGAGCCTGCCACGCGGTCGGCTCCCTGCGTCACGAGCGCGGCGCCCGCCAGGAACCCTTCGGAGAGTGCCTGTGCGCCCTCGCTGGCAGCGGCGCTTCTGACGGTGGCCATAAGCTGGTCGGCGCTCACGCTCAGGGCAAAGGTGTACTCGATCGTCACGCCCTGCATGCCCTTGCCGTCGGCCCGGGTGTTGACGGGCGCGCCGTTGATGCCGGAAGTGGCGTCGATCAGGACAACCCGGTCGCCCTCGGCCAAGGCGGTTGAGCCGCCCTCAATGCCCACGTTGACGGTGGTGCCGGAGAGGTCGACGGCCGTGTTGCCGGTGACGCTTAGGGCCGTGTCGCCCGCGACCATGGTCTGCGGCAAGTAGAAGTTGTAGTTTTCAAAATTGCCGACCTGCTTGACCGACATGACCCCGTGGACATTGAGCGTGTTGCCGGTGAATTTGTCGCCGCCAATGCCGTAGCCGCCGAATATGCCGGCTGTGGCGAGGTTGGCCGTGTCGTAAATGTCGACGGTGTTTTCAGTGGCGTCCACACCGGCGCCGCCGACGACCAAATCGGCAACCGTGCCGTCGGAGATATACACGCTGTTGCCCGTCGCGCTGCCGGCGGCGCTGTAGGCGCCGTAGACGCCGGACATCGTGCCGCCCATGACGAACACGGAATTGGAGCTGACCTGGCTGCCGGTGCTCATGCCGCCATAGACAGTACCGCCGATGGTGCCGCCGTAGATTTCCGCCCTGTTGTTGATGACCTGACCCAAGGAGCTTCTGCCGCCTATGACATTGCCGCCGATCGATGCCGTGCCGTCGATCACCGCGACGTTGGAGCTAACCGTACCTGTGTCGGCCAACCCGCCGTAGACAGAGCCGCTGATCGTGCCGCCCAAGGCGACGGCGGAATTGGAACTGGCGCCGCTGCCGCCATTGCCGCCGTAGAGTGAACCGTCGATCCTTCCTTGGTTGAGCAAGACGCTGTTTGCGTTGGCCTGTTTGAGAGTGCTGATGCCGCCGGAGACATTTCCGGAGACAGAGGCCGAGCTGTCGATAAGGACGGCGTTGTTCAGGGCGTCGCCGTCGCTGCTGCTCGCGCCGCTGACCGTGCGCGTATTGCCGTCCAGGATAAACGCGGAATTGGACTGAACCAGGCCGGCGGAACTGCGGGCGCCGTAAACCGTGCCGGCGATGGTGCCGCCGGTGACCTCTACGATGTTGGATTGCGCGGAGCCTGTGGTGCTGTAACCGCCATAGACAGTGCCGCTGATCGTGCCGGCGATGATCGTCACAGAGTTGGAACTGACTGTGCCGGTGGTGTTGTAGCCGCCATAGACGTGGGTCATTGAGCCGCCGTCAACGACCACCTTATTGTCCCGCGCGCTGCCGTCGTTGCTGTATCCGCCGTGGACAGAATTGCTAATCGTGCCGGCGCTGACCGTCACGGTGTTGCCCAGCGCGTCGTCCCTGTTGCTGTAGCCGCCGTAGACAGAGTTGGTGATCGTGCCGCCGTTGATGGCCAGGGAATTGGACAGGGCGCTGCCGTTGTCGCTGTAGCCGCCGTTGCCCATGCCGGTGATCCTGCCGCCGGAGATCGTCACATTATTTTGCTGCGCGGCGCCGTCGCCGCTCTGGCCGCCATAGACGTTGGTCATCGAGCCGCCGCTGACGGTCACGGAATTGGAACTGACTGTGCCGTTGCCGCTGATGCCGCCGTAAACGCTGGACATCGAGCCGCCGCTGACCGTCACGTTATTGGAACTGGCTGTGCTGGTGTGGCTGTAGCCGCCGTAAACGAAGGACATCGTGCCGCCGCCAATGGCCACCTTGTTGGCCTGCGCGGAGCCGGTGAGGCTCTGGCCGCCGTAGACCATGCCGGTGATCATGCCGCCGCCGATCGTCACGGTGTTGTCCAGCGCGTTGCCGCCCCAGGTGTAGCCGCCGTAAACATCCCTGCCGACCGAACCGCCGCTGATGGCCACGGAATTGCTGGTGATGCTGCTTGTGGCGTGCACGCCGCCGTAAACATACCCGCCAATGGTGCCGCTTTGAACGGTGATGATATTGCCCGTCAGCTCGTCGCTGAAAAGGCAGTCCGCTATGCCGCCGAGCGGGCTTCCCCGCAACGGGTGGGTGGCCGCGTCATCCGGCTAGGTGATCGTCTCGCCCAAGGCGGGCAAAACGGCGGCAAGGGCGCAGGCGCCCAGAGCCAGGAAAGTACGGATGCGTTTGTGGGTCTTCATGGTGGGTTGCAAACGAGGTTATGGCTAAAAGGAAAATCACGCGCCGCTTGAAAACGACAACAGATTCGGGGATTTTTTTGGGCGGGGTTTAGATAAGTGGTAAAGTATTAAAAAAATCGCAAGTTTGTCGTACTGCGTCAATAGCGAAATAAATCAAAACAAAGGCCGCGCCCGCAGGGGAAGCGGGCGCGGCCTAGGGTGTGTCTTCAAATTATGAATTTCGCCTGCACAGTCTGGATTTGGGTGTTGGCTGAACGCCAACAATGCTTCGCATCGGGTGCTGCGCACCCGCCCATGCCACTCGCTTATAAATAGCTCGCTTTATGGTCCTTTTTCGGTGTCCTCGCCTCGACGATGCTTTTCATCGCCTCGGCTCGGAGCCCCAAAAAATGCCTCAAAACCAGACCGCACATTCAAAATCCCTAATTTGAAGACACACCCTGCAACAGGAAGAAGGAACTTATTCTTTAAATTGAGCCACCAGCTGGGTCAGGGTGTTTTTGGCGTCGCCGTACAGCATGCGGGTGTGCGCCAGCACAAAGAGTTGGTTCTCCAGCCCCGAAAAGCCCGTGCCTTTGCCGCGTTTCAAAACGATGACCGTCTTGGCCTCGTTGGCCTTGATGATCGGCATGCCGTAGATCGGGGAGGCCGGGTCGTCGGCCGCCGCGGGGTTGACCACGTCGTTGGCCCCGATCACGATCGCCACGTCCACCTGCGGCATCGTGGGGTTGATCTTGGCCATTTCCCAAAGCTGCTCGTACGGCACGTCGGCCTCGGCCAGCAGCACGTTCATGTGCCCGGGCATGCGCCCGGCAACCGGGTGGATCGCAAAACGCACCTGCGCGCCGTTGTCCTCCAAGATGCCCGCCAACTCCTTCACCGCGTGTTGCGCCTGCGCCACCGCCATGCCGTAGCCCGGGATGAACACGACGTTATTGGCCGATTCCAAAATATAGTAGGCGTCTTCCAGCGAAATCGGTTTCAACTCCCCGCCGGATTGTTTCGAGGCCGCGCCGCCCTGTGCCCCAAAACCGCTGAACAAAATATTGCCGATGCTGCGGTTCATGGCCTTGGCCATGATGACCGTCAGCACAATGCCGCTGGCGCCCACCAAGGTGCCCGCCACGATCAGCACGTTGTTCATCAAAATAAAACCCGCAGCGCACGCCGCCATGCCCGAGAGGCTGTTCAAAAGCGAGATCACCACCGGCATGTCGCCCCCGCCGATCGGCAGCACGATGGTGAAGCCCAGCAGCAGGGAAATGGCCATCAGCGCGTAAAAAATTTCCCTGGCATAGGCCCCCTCGGGGTTCAGCGCAAAAATAACCGTGCCCGCCACGCAGGCCACAAACAGCAGCAGGTTAATGAGCTTTTGCGCCGGAAACAAAAACGGCCGCCCGCTGACAAACTCCCCGAGCTTCAAAAAAGCCAGCACGCTGCCGGTAAAGGTGATGCCGCCGATGAAGACCGCCAACGACGTCGACACCGCGAAAAACCCCGCGTTAAACGCCGCGTTGTCGGCCAGGTACTGCGCGATCGACGGATAACCCAGTGCCCGCGCGTATTCCGCCCAGGCCACCAAAAAACTCGCCAGCCCGCCGAACCCGTTGAGCAGCGCGACCATCTCGGGCATGGCCGTCATCTTCACCTTCTTGGCGATCAACATCCCGATCGCCGCGCCGATCGCCAGGGCGACCCCCAGCCACAAAAACGCCTCCTTGCCCGCGCCGAAAACCTGCCGGTCAAGGATCGTCACGATCACCGCCAGCGCCATGCCGACCGCCGAAACCGTGTTGCCGCGCGCGGCCGTCTGCACCTTGCCCAGCATCTTGATGCCGAAGATAAACAAGGCGGAGCAAATGATGTAAAAAAACGAAACCCATTCGGCCGGAAGGGGAAAAATCTGCGTCGATGCCAAAAACACGCTCATCTTATTTGCCCCCCTTCTTGTCCTTGAACATGCACAGCATGCGGTTAGTGACCATGTATCCGCCCACGACGTTGATCGTGGCCAGCACGACGGCGAGGAAGCCCAAAATCATCGAAAGCGAACCCGGCGGCAAAACCACACACACAATCGCCCCCACGATCGCGATGCCGGAGATCGCGTTGGTGCCCGACATCAGCGGAGTGTGCAACTGCGAGGGCACCTTGTTGATCAGCTCAAAGCCCAAAAAGGCCGAGAGCACAAAAATGAAAAACAAAAGCAGTAAGGTGACGGCGCTCATGGTTTTTTCAAAGGATGATTAAAATAAAAAAATTATTGAAAACGCGGGTGGACGATTTTTCCGCCGTCGGTCAGCAGGCAGCCCTTGAGGATTTCATCGTCTCGATTCAAGACGACGGCCTTTTGCCCGGCGTCATAAAAATGCTCCAGAAAATTCGCGAGGTTAGCCGAGAACATCTGAGAGGCGTTGGTCGGCACGTCGCATTCCAGCGCCGCGCAGCCGATCACGTGCACGCCGTTTTCGGTGGTGAGTTCTTCATCCGGTTTGGAACCCTCGACGTTGCCTCCGGTTTCGACCGCCATGTCCAGCACCAGCGTGCCGGGCTTGAGACCCTTTAGCATCTCCTTGGTCAACAGCACGGGTGACTTGCGCCCAAAGACCTTGGCCGTGGTGATGACGACATTGGCCGCCGCGCAGGCTTTGACCATGCCTTGCCGCTGCTTTTCAAGCTGCTCGGGTGTGAGTTCCTTGGCGTAACCCTGCTGTGTTTGTCCCGTTTCCCCGACATCGATCGTCACAAATTTCGCGCCCAGCGAACGCACCTGTTCCTCCACCACGGGGCGTGTGTCGTACGCTTCCACCCGCGCGCCTAGGCGCTTGGCCGTGGCGATCGCCTGCAAGCCCGCCACGCCCGCCCCTATAATAAAAAAGCGCGCGGGATTGATCGTGCCGGCGGGCGTCATCATCATCGGCAAAATCCCCGTGAGCCGGTTGGCCGCCAAAATCACACTGCGGTACCCCGCCAGATTCGACTGCGAGGACAGCACGTCCATCGACTGCGCAAGGGTAGTGCGCGGGATCATCTCCAAACTCACCGCGCACACCTGCGCGAGCGCCAGCGCATCCACCAGCGGCTTTTCATTAAAGGGGTCGAGGTAGCTCAAAGACAGCGCGCCTTTTTTATAATGCGCCACATCCTCAAGCGCAGGCTTGCGCACGCGCAGCACAATATCCGCTTGCGCAAGCGCCGCCGCATCCGCCGCGATTTGCGCGCCCGCCGCAGTATACTGCTCGTCCGAAAAGAGAGCCTGCCGCCCGGCGCCCGATTGCACCGTCACCTCCAACCCCATTTCCTTCAAACGCTTGACATCGCCCGGAACCAGCGCCACGCGCGTCTCGCCCGCATGGGTTTCCTTCGCAACAAAAACCGTCTTCATGCTGCGCAAATCTTCAACCCCAATCGCGCTTTGCACAAGTTTAAAATGAAGAAATCTTAATAGAACGTGCATTAAAAGCGCGTTTCGTCCCGTTTCGGCGTTTACAGCAGGGGCGAATTTCATTTTTATAAAAGACATATGAAACCACCGCGCTTCACAGCCTGGCTCGCGCTCGGGTTACTGCCTTTTTCTCTCTGCGCTGAAGAAGCGCCCGCGCTGCAAATGCCCGAAGCCACGGCGACAGAGGCTGAACCTTCCGAGTCATCAGCGCCGCCTCTTGAGGAGGTGTCGCTCGATATGCAATTTACCATCGAAGAACAGCCGCTTGTCGAGCAAGTCGCCCCCGTTGAAGAAAGCGCGCCCGCGCCGCAAGAGGAGGATGAAGTGCTTTCGACTGAGCCGCTGACGACGTCCTTGCCCGCCGATTTGCCCGGGCTGTTTGCCGAGCGCATGAAGACTATTGTCATGCTGGAAATTTTTGTGCAGAGCGAAACCGAACGGGCGCGTTATCTGGCTACCGGCCTTGTGTTGGACGACGAGGGCACGATCGCGATTTCGGGCGACGCGCTGTCCATGCAGTTTCCGCCGGATTGGCTGCGCGACATCCGCCTGTACATTCCCGACGAGGACAACGACGGTTATCCCGCCACCTATATTGGCGCCAATATTTCGACCGACGTGCATTACCTGCGCGCGGACAAGGCGGTGCTGGAAAAATTAAAGCCGATCACCAGTTTCGAGCACGCCAAGGCGCGCGTGGGCGAGACGCTCTGGGGGCTGGGGCTGGGCAGCGAGGACACGCTGTTTAACCCCAGGCTCATGGCTTCTGTGCTGAGCGTTTTGGGAAAATACCATCTGGATTACGGCTTCACCCTCGAGCCGGCCGCCGTCGTGGGCGCGCCGATTTTTAACGCCAAGGGGCAGTGGGTGGGCCTGGGCGTGCCCTCGGGCGGCAGCGCCTATTTGATGATGCTGCAAAACCGCTCGCACGTCGTCAAACTCGCCAAAATGGGCGAGACGGATTCCTTTCTGGACGCGGGCGACTTTTTGAAAAACGTCCTGCCGGTGGTCGACAAGCCCGAGGGCGTCACCGGCGGCTGGATGGGCATCACAGACCTGCAGCCGCTCAGCCGCCAGGTCTCGCTTTATTTCGGTCTGGAAAAACAAGGCGCGCTCGTCATCAGCGAGGTGGTGAAAAATTCCCCCGCCGACAAGGCCGAGCTGCGTTCCAAAGACATCATCACCGCCGTCAACGGCCAGCCGCTCAAAAAAGTGGTTCCCTCGGCGCTGCTGCCGCTGTGGTTCAACATCTACATGGCGGACAAAAAGCCCAAAGACACGCTCACGCTGTCCGTCCTGCGCGAGGAGCAGCCGCAAGTCCTCTCGATCACATTGGGAAAATACCCCCTGCTGGAGCGCAACGCCCCGCGCCAATACCTGCCGCGCCTGGGCTTCACGCTGCGCGAGATGACGGTGCACGACGGCATCGTCCACCGCCTGTTCGACGCCAAGATAAAAGGCGTGGTCGCCAGTTTTGTAAAACCCAACGCCCCGGCCTCCAACGCCGAAATGAAAACGCTGGACCGCATCATGGAAATCGACGGCACCGAAGTGACCGACTACGCCCAAGCCCTCGAACTCCTTGAAAAAATAGACAAAGACCTCCAAAAACGCGAAGCCGTCCTCATGATCCACCGCGGCACCGACACGAAAGTGCTGCATCTGCAATTGAATTAGCCGGTGTTTTGGCGTTTAATAAAACCATGTTTACCGGAATCGTTGAGGAGGCGGGCAGGGTGCTTTCGTTTGAGGAAGGCGCGCAGTCATGGAGATTGTCCATCGCGGCCGACACGGTGCGTGGTGATATGCAAATCGGCGACTCGCTGGCCGTCAGCGGCTGCTGCCTGACGCTGGTGGGAAAAACCGACCGGGCGCTCGTCTTTGACCTGCTGGGCGAGACGGTGCGCCTGACGGGTTTTTCGCAGACAAAACCCGGCGCGCGCGTGAACTTGGAGCGCAGCCTGAAAGCCGACGGGCGCCTCGGCGGGCATTTTGTATCGGGGCATATCGATGCCACGGGCGAGCTGCTCGTCTTCGAGCCGCGCGGCAAGGATTTTTATATGCGCGTAAAAGCGCCCGCGGAATTTTTGAAATATCTCGCGTACAAAGGTTCGGTCGCCATCGACGGCGTGTCGCTGACCGTCGCCGAGGTGCACGAGGACGGCTTCGCCGTGTGGCTGATCCCGCACACCGTGCAGGTCACGAATTTTTGCGAGCGCAAGGCGGGCGACCGAGTGAACCTGGAGTTCGATATCCTCTCCAAATACATGGAGCGGCTCCTGCAGGCAAAATGAGCGCGCCGTTTCCCGAACAATGGACAAGCCCGCACGGCCGCGCGCTGCCTGTGTTGGGCGAAAAGCTCGTGTGGATGGGCATTTTGAACGCGACGCCCGATTCCTTTTCGGACGGCGGGCGTTTTTTGGAACCGCAAGCCGCGCGCGCGCAGGCCGAAAAGCTGATCAACGACGGCGCGCAAATTCTGGACATCGGCGCGGAGTCAACGCGCCCGGGCTTTGAAGAAATTTCCGCCGACGAAGAATGGGCGCGTCTCGCCCCCGTTTTAAAAACCGTGCGGGCGGCTTTTCCGCAGATCGCGATTTCCATCGACACCTACAAAGCGCAAACCGCCCGCCGCGCGATCGAGGCGGGCGCGGATATTGTCAACGACATCTGGGGGCTGAAAAAATCCGCCGACATGGCCGCGACGATTGCCGATTTAAACTGTCCCGTCATCCTCATGCACAACCGCGCCGCACCGCCCACGGGCGATCTGTGGCAGGCGGTTTTCGACGATCTGGACGCAAGCCTCGCGCTCGCGCAGGCGGCGGGGATCAAACGGAACCAGTGCGTGCTCGATGTGGGCATCGGCTTTGGCAAAACCGTCGCACAGCAACTCGAATGTCTGAGAAACGGCCAGCGCATGCGCCGCTGGAATCTGCCCGTTTTGCTCGGCCCCTCGCGCAAAAGCGCGCTTTCAAAAACCGTCGGCACGGAGCTGCGCGAAGAGGCGACCGCCGCCGCGATTGTCTGGTCGCTGGCCAAAGACGCCTGCGACATTGTGCGCGTGCACGATGTGGCCGCCATGCGCAAGTTCGTGAAAATCGCCGAGGAGCTTGCCAGCGCCCCGCCGGAAATTTAGACTTTTTAAAACCGCCCCATGGACAAAATTCACATTCGAGACATCCGCTGCTATGGCCGCCACGGCGTGGCCAGCGAGGAAAACCAGTTGGGCCAGCGTTTCGAAGTCTCGCTGCGCCTGGGCGTGGACTGCCAGCCGGCCGGACAAAGCGACGACATCATGAAAGCCGTTAACTACGCGCACGTGATCGAGCGCGTCGTCAACATCGTCGAAGGGCGCACCTACAAGCTCATCGAAAGCGTGGCCGAGGCGATCGCGCAGGAGGTGCTGGAGAATTTCCCGCTCGTCAAGGAAGTGACCGCGTGCGTGGTCAAACCCAACCCGCCCGTGCCCTATAATTTCGACGGCGTCGTCGTGGAAATCACACGCACGCGCCCATGAGCGCGCCCGAAAAAGGCCGCCTTGTTTTCCTGGGCTTAGGCTCCAACTTGGGCGAGCGCGAGCGTTCGTTGGCCTTGGGGATTTTGGAACTATCCAAAACACCGGAAATAAAAATGCTTCGTATTTCCTCGATTTACGAAACAGAGCCGCTGGGTTTCGCAAGCCAGCCTGACTTTTTAAACATGCTTGTCGCAATACAGACAACGCTGACGCCCGAAGCACTCTTGGCAATCTGCCAACAAATAGAAAAAAATCACGGCCGCACCCGCACCTTCAAAAACGCCCCGCGCACGCTGGACATAGATTTGCTGTGGTTCGAGAACGAACAACGAAACACCCCCGCGCTCACACTGCCACACCCCCGCATGCTCGAACGCGCGTTTGTCATCACACCCCTTTTGGAATTGCTGCATTCCCCCGATTTAAAAGCCGTCGAGCTGCGCGCGCTGTTGAAAAACGCGCGGCCTGTTGGTGAAGTCAAACGGGCTTGAAAATCACACCAGCCGCGCCCAGGCGACTTTTAGGTAGCGGCTTTCGGGGCAGTTGGACATGACAGGGTGGTCGGGGCCGGCGCCTGTCATGTCGAGGAATTGCAGGCGGCGGTTTTGGCGGTGGGCGGCGCGCACGAGCGTGCGCTCGAATTCCACGCCATCGAGCAGGCCGGAGCACGAGCAGGAGACAAACAGGCCGCCGGGTTTGAGCAGCGAGAGGCCGAGGGTGTTTAGATCTTCGTAACGGCGGATGTCTTCGGCGAAGCGGTCGCGCTCGTCGATGAATTTGGGCGGATCGAGCACGACGACGTCCCATTGCTCGGCGTTTTTTTGCATCTGGCGCGCGTAGGAAAAGGCGTCGGCGTGCACGAGGTTGAGGCGCACCTGATTGAGGTTCGCGTTGCGGCGGGCTTGCGCGATGGCCTTTTCATCAAGGTCAACGGCCGTCACGTCTTCGGCGCCGCCGAGCACCTTGGCGTTGAGCGAAAAACCGCCCGTGTAGCAGCACAAATCCAGCACGCGCGCGCCTTTGACCCATTGGGAAAGTTTCAGGCGGTTGGGGCGTTGGTCGCAGAAAAATCCGGTCTTGTGGCCGCTCTCAAAATTGACCGCGTAGCGCACGCCGTTTTCGGAAATTTTTACCTCGCGCACATTTTCGCTGTTCAAATTTTCGCGCGGCACGATGTCCTCCATGCGGGCGATGCGCGGCTCGACGTGCACGAGCTGGCGGTGGGTGCCCAGGCGCGCGTGCAGTTTTTCGATGATGCGCGGCAGGCGCTGGTAGATGCCAAGGCTGTGCACCTCTATGCTCAAGGTGTCGCCGTAGCGGTCGACGATCAGGCCGCTTAGGGAATCGGCGTCGGAATGCACGACGCGGTAGGCGTCGGTCGTTTCTTTCAGGCGTAAAAAATCCTCGCGCAGCGCGCAGGCGTTTTCCAGTAGTTTATCCAGCACTTGCTCGTCGGCCTCAAGATCGCCGTGGGCAAGCACGCGCAACGGCACGCGGGCGGGGCGGTTGTACAGCGCCACGCCAAAGGGGTTGCCGGACTTGTCGTACACGTGCACCAGCGCGCCCGCCTTGGCGCAGGGCGAGGCCGCCTTGATCATCGAGCGGTACAGACAGGGGTGGTACGAAAAATATTTTATCTGCACCCACGGCTGGCGCCACTGCTCGCTGCCCGGCGGCGTTTTTTCGGCGCGCGCACCGAAGTCCCCGCGGTCGGGTGAAAAGGGCCGGCGGGGGGAGGCGGAAAACTCTCTCATCGGCGGGATTATTTTTCAGCGCCGGTCACGCCGAGGACTTTTTTGCACTTGGGGCACACGCAGGTGAGCGCCTGTTGGGTGCTGCCGTCCGCGCGTTTCAGGACAATCGCCTCGGCCTCAAGTTCGGTGATCACAAGCCCGCAGTAGGGACATTTTCCGGTGTTGTTCATAAGGAATTTATTATCTGTAGTCGAATGTCGCAAGGCAAGGCTGAGCTTATTGTTTCTTTCTTATCATTGGCGTTTTTCCAGCCGCGGTGTTATATATAAAAGATAAACACCATGGACACAAAATCAGCCCTGGGGATCAATCCCGTGACCGGAGAGAACGAGGCGTGCACCGACGCGCTTTTTGAGTACGTCAACATGCGCCTGGCAGCCGCGGGCGAGCCGGTTTTCGGCAAGGAGGGCGACTACGAGATCGTGGGGCTGGCCAAGCCGCTGCTGGATAATTACCGCGAGTTCACGCGGCGCTTTTCCAAGTATATGTACTGCCCGGCGGACGCGCGCATCATGGGTTTTTTGGAAGCTTATTTTGAAGACCTGCTCGAGCCGCGCGAAAGCGTCGCGGCCTTGCCGCACCAGACCTTTGTGCTGGACACCTTCGGCACCGCGCGCGTGCTCTCGCTGCCGCCGGACAAGGACGCGTACTCCAACGAGCTGGTGCATTCCTACCGCGTGCGCCAGGGGATTTTGGACAACCCGCGCAGCGACCGGCGCACGACCGCGGGCGTCTTCCACGTGGCCGAGGGCGGGCTGCCCGTGCCCGACGACAAAAAATCCGTGCCCAAGCGCGTTTTCAAACACATGTGGACGCGCGCGTTCAAGGCGCCCGAGGGCATGATGGAGCTGCCGTTCACTTCCACGCAGAAGGAAAAGTCCAAGCTCTGGGTGTCGCTTTATTTGCGGCCGATCGTGTGCCCCGCCGTGCCCAACGCGCAGGGCGCGCGCTCGATGGAAATCCGCATGTTCGCCCCGGGCGGGCTGGTGTCCAACCTCGATTTTGTCGAGAGCATTTTCGGTAACGCGGGCAACCCCTATCTTGAAAAGAACGACCCGGCCTTTCACCCCGCCTCCTGGACAGGCCACACGGGCTGCATCGTGATGGCGCCGCACTTGACCAAGTGCACAAAGAAAGAATTGGGTTTGCCGCACGTCAACGACGCCACCGAGCGCCAAAAACGCGACGGCATGTGCTGGCAAGACGAGAGCGAGTTGTATAACGACGGCCAGCCCTTCAAGGTCACCGCGCGCGATTCCACCGGCGTGATCGTCACCCTCATCGCCGACAACTACTACGGCTATTCCAAAAAAGAGGTCAAGACACAGATCAGCTACTCGGCCAATCTCCACGGCCAGTGCGAGGAGGAGCACAGCGGCGGGGCGCTGGCGTATTCCAGCCGCGATCTGGGCGAGGATTTTTACGCGTCTTCCTACGAGCCGAACACCCGCGCCGATTTTTCCGCCGCGATGAAACTGCTGGGCGAGAGCGTCGAGGTGTTTGACGAGGGCTGGGCGCGCGACAAGCGCTGGGCCGATGTTTTTTACGTGCCGCAAAACGCTTATTTTTCCTTGAAAACCCAACAGGTTTCCTGGGAAAAAGACGGGGCGCAAAAATGGATCAAGCTGCACCCGGGCTGCGTTTATGTTTGCCCTTCGGGTTACAAGGTGCGCATGTACCGCCCGCACGAGGCGCGTCGCTGGCGCCTGGCCGGAACCACGGAGGAAGGCGCGTATTGCCACAAGCCCGCGACGGTCTCCGGCGGCGGAAAAAGCGAGATTTCCAAGGACATCACCGACGCGCTCATCCACGGGCCTTCCATTGTTGCCGATTTTAAAAGCGACATCCAGAAAGTCGCCGAGATCATCCACCGCAATTACGGCGAGCGCTTCAAAGACCCCGCCGCCAACAAGGGCGCGCAAAGCCGCCCCTTGCTCGATATGCGCCGCACGATGGGTTCGGTCGTCAAGCTGCTGACGCCCTCCGAGGAATTCACGGACGACTACAACGCCTGGCTGCGCTCGATTCCCTTTTACATCCGTGAGTTCGCGCTGACGGTCAAGCGCCACTACCGTCCGGAGTGGGGCGACAGTTGGCAGGATAAATTTTCCGTCGACTCCATCAACGGCAAGGATGGAAACATCCTCAAGTACAAGGACTCGATGGTGCTGACGTCCTACCTGCGCGTGGGCTTCACCGAAAACGGCTCGTGGCGCACCTTCAGCGTGCGCAAGGATTATTCGCCGAGCGTGAAATTGCAGATGGAAGACGACATCACCAGCTCCGTCGTCGTGCCCGACAGCGCCGTCGATTACCTGCCGGGGCGTCTCAAAGACCGCGGCATGTCCGTCAAGTTCACGGAAAACTGCGAGCACCGTTTGTTCCAGCGCCCCGACGAGGCGATCGTGCGCGGTTACGACAAGCGCGCGGAGGCCGACATGTCCAAAAAGGAAGTCTTCTTCTCCAACTACGAGCCGCTGACACGCGAGCAGGTGCAAGAGATGAGCGAGGACGTGCTGCGCTTTGACAAATTCACGCAGCCCATGCGCGAAAACCTGGAGGATTTTTTAACAGAAAAATATCCCGAGTTCGTCGTCAGCAGCGCCAACCCGCGCCTGATCGACGGCAAGCCCAGCAAGAACGTGCGCTACCTGCAAAACCGCGACGACATCGTTTCCCCGCGCAAGTACTATATCGCGGACATGGGCGCGCGGCTGGCGCGCGGCATTCCGGTTGGAAAAACGGTGCCGCACCCCGTCTCCGCCGTCATCTCCGGGCGGCGCAACAACCCGGCCGACGAGGGCATACGCCCGCTGTGCGTGCACGGGCCGCTGCACTATCTTGAACTGCCGGAACTGTTCATGGAGTACATCGCCTCGATGACGGGCAAATCGCCCTCGACCGTCGGGGCGGGGCTGGAAGGCGCGATGACCAAGGGGCCTTTCAACGCGCTGTGCGCCGTCACCGATTTGAACAACGCCATCGTCTCCTTCGCGCTGACCGGCTACGACGGCTGGCTCTCCAGCGCGGGCACGCTCGGCCCCAAGTACCGCGTCGACCACGACATCAGTTTGCTCATCCCCGAAATCTGGTGCCGCATGCGCCGCGAGGAACTCAACAGCCAATGGCTCATCGAAAACGGCATGCTCGAGCGCTGCAAGGATTTTGAGCACAACGGCCAAAAAGTGCAGGCCTCGCGCCTGGGCTGGCGCATCACCCAGGAGTTTGTCATCCGCTTTTTCGGGCGCGTTTTCTCCAACCCCGGCAGCATTTTTACCGACGAGATGCTGCGCCCCGAATTGCAAGACACGGGCACCTTTGCCGACGGCATGGACAACATGGTCGGCGCGCACCGCCGCGCGGCGCAGGCCTATTTCGACGACGGCTCCATCGAGGGCGCCTGCCCGCCGCTCAAGGCGCTGTTGCACATCATGAAAGACGGCCACTTCGAGGGCAAAGACGTCAACGACCCGACGATACGCGCGCTGTTTGAGCGTGAAAATATTTTACGCTCCGAGTGGTACGCCGAGCGCCTGATCACCCGCCAGCAAATCGAAGTCAACTCGCTCACCGGCGTGCTGAAAAACCTCGAAGCCCAATACGCGGACGCCAAGGACGAAACGCTGGCCGAGCGCATCCAAACCCTGCGCACCCAATTGAAGCAAATCAAAAGCATCAACTACCTAAAATCCCTCGGTGGCACCCTCGGCGCCGACCCGTTTGTGGCGTGAGGGTAGTGTCTTTAAATTAGTGATTTTTAGCTTTTGCTTTGCGGCAAACACAAGCGGCTAAGTGATCGTTCACAAAGCCCGCCGCTTGTAAGTAGGCGTAGCAAATGGTGGAGCCGAAAAATTTAAAGCCGCGCTTTTTCATGTCCTTACTCATCGCGTCGGACTGGGCAGAGCAGGGAGGGATTTCACTGAGTTTCTTAAAGCGGTTCACAATCGGCTTGTTGTTCGGAAAAAACGAAAGCGTGTATTTATAAAAGCTGCCAAACTCCTTTTGAACGTCAATAAACAGCCGCGCGTTGGTGATGGCGGATTTTATTTTCAGGCGGTTTTTCACGATGCCGTCAAACGTCCTGAGCCGCTCGACATCCGCGTCGCTCATCCGCGCGACTTTCTTCACGTCGAAATTATGAAACGCCTTGCGATACCCCTCGCGTTTTCTAAGCACCGTAATCCAGCTCAACCCCGCCTGCGCACCCTCCAATATTAAAAATTCAAACAGCACCCTGTCATCAGTGACAAGCCGCCCCCATTCCTCGTCGTGGTAGCGCACATACAGCTCGTCCGTCCCACACCAGCCACAGCGCCCATTTATGATGTCTTGCATAGATTCATATGTATGCTATCCGACTTCCTATTGGAAACAAAAAAAGTTAACACGCCTTCGTGTTAACTTTTAAACTGGTGCTCAGGAAGGGACTCGAACCCTTAAGCTGTTAGGCATACGCTCCTGAGGCGTACGTGTCTACCAATTCCACCACCTGAGCCAGGTGTGCGTCGTTAAACGCAAAAATTTATGAAACCAAAAGCGGCTTGCGGCTGCAAGCAAAATCCGCTTGCAAGGTGCGGCTGCGGAAATGGCGGGCGCTGTTATTTTATTTTTTCGGGTTCTTTTAGTTTGACCGTGTAGATCGGCGGGGAGGTGCTGATGTCGCGCACCTGCACTTTGTCGAGCTGTTTTAGCAGGCGCTCGTTCCATTGGTCCGGGTGCACGGTGTTTTCGCCGGGGATGAATTCGCCGTAGGGGCGCTTGAAGCTGACAAGGTATTTCATAAGCTCGGCCTTCATGCGGGCGAGTGTTTCGGCATGGGCCGGGTCGTTGGCGAGGTTGTGCTTTTCCTGCGGGTCGTCCTTCAAATTATAAAGCTGGTCGGCGACGGTGAGCTGGCCGGCGCGCGGGTCGAGCTGCAGCATACCGAGTGTGAAGTTGCTGTCCACGTAGGTGATGTCATAGACAAGTTTTTCCGGGTCGTCGAAGCGCATGCGCGCGAGCATCTCCTTGTTGTAGCGCACGGTGATGTATTTGTAATCCCCCATGACAACCGCGCGTGCCGCGCCTTCTTCGGCATACACGCTTTCGTGCAATTGTTGGTCGGGGTTTTTAAACAGCGGGGCGAGGCTCTTGCCGTCGATGTGGTAGTTTTCCGGCAGCGTGACGCCCGCCAAATCATAGATCGTTGCGGCGATGTCGGCGCTGGAAACGAGGTGCTTTGCCCGCGTGTGCGCCGGTATGCGCGAGGGGCAGTGCATCAGCATGCTGGCGCGGATGCCGCCTTCGTACATGGACGATTTTCCGGTGATGCCGTGGTCGGCTATGTAGATAAAGACGGTGTCCTGCAATAGCCCAAGCGCGTCGAGTTTTTTGACGAGCGTGTCGACCGAGTTGTCGAGCCACACCAGGCCCGCCGTGCGCTGGGCCTGCAGTTTGGAGCGCTTGCTTTTTTCGAGCATGTCGGCCTTGTTTTGCACGTGCGGCAAGTCGGGGATATTGTCGAGGCGCCCGGCGTCGCTGTACATGGGGTGGTCGATCGACTCCTCCCAATTATAAGGGCCGTGCACGAGCGTCGTGTTGTAGTGCAGGAAAAAGGGGCGCTCCTTGTTCGATTCCAAGAACTCAAAGGCCGCCTCGAGCGTCCACGAGGGGTTGTGGTAACGAAACGGCTCCTCCATGTTGTGCCAGTAAATATTTTTGGCCCAGTCGTAGCCGATGACTTGCGTCATGTATTTTTCGTAGGCTTTTTGGCGCAATTTGAAAAATTCGTCCGCTTCCGCGATATCGCTCTTGTCCTTCCCGGCAAACCTGTTTTTAAAGCCGGGGATAAATTCTTCCATCTTGTCGTCGTCGCCGACATGGAATTTGCCGACATGCCCGGTGACATAGCCGTGTTTTGAAAGCACGGCTCCCAGGTTGGTACCGTCTTTTTCCAAGTCGAGAATAAAGCCGGGATTGCTTTGCACCGTTTCGGGATAACGGTTGCGGTACGTGTCGCCTTGCGAGCGCCCGGGGTAGCGCCCCGTGTAAAGCGTGTAGCGCGAAGGCGTGCACACGGCGCTGGTGACGTAGGCGCGCTCGAAAACGATCCCGTTTTTCGCCAGCCGCCCGATCGCGGGGGCGTCCGCGGCTTGGTCGGCGGACAGGATCGGCAAGTCGCCGACGTCGTGGTCGTCTGTCACAAACAGAACGAAATTCGGCTTGCGCTCGGCGCCGGCACACGCCAGCGCACACATCGCCGTGCTTAACAAAAGGGACAGGGTTTTCATCATCAATTAAACTTCGGTTGTAAAACCGATCGTTTGGAAGGGCGTCAAGCGATCGCAAGGATCCAGTTTATAAAAACTCACCACGTGGCCGCCAGCAAAATCCAAAAACAGGTGCCCAGCAAAGTCAGCGCGATGGCGATGGCGGTGGGCTGCGGGCGGAACTGGCCGGTCATGGAATCGCGCGCGCTTAACAGGGCCAGTGGGAGCAGGGGGGGCAGCAAAAAGCTCAGGCCGCTCCACAGGCAGGCTTGGGCGGCGTGGGCGCGGGGGCGTTCTTCGATAGAGGAAATATCCGGCGTGTAATCGGCGGGGGAAATTTTCCAGTGCTCGAGCCATTGGCGCAGCGCGCGGGCCTGGCCGCCTTCCTGAAAAACATCGTGGTACAGGCCGATTTTTCCCTGGCGCAACTCTTTGAGGATGCCGCGCTGTGTGTAGGGGCCTTGCGTGGTTCCCTTGTGGCGCACCCAGTATTCTTGCGAGCGGTCCATATCAATCGGCCTCCTTGCGTTTGAGGATGATGTCCTGCATGGCCTTGGGCAGCATGAACACGGGGGTGTACGGCGGCAGCGCGGGCGGGTGGGCGCGGTCGTAAACGCGCGGGGTGGGCTGGTTGCCTTGGCGGTACCACAGGATGTGCCCGGCGGCCTGCGGCAGCAAATTGAGCGTGCCGTTGGCGCGGGTGTAACCGGCAAAGCGCGCGGGCTCGCGGGCGATGGAAAGTTTTTCCGTGAGCTGCGCGCGCGCCTGCGCGTAGTACGAGCCTTGGGTGCGCGCGTAAAATTCCGCGAGGCGCTTTTCGTAACGGTCGCGGCGGGCCTGCGAGGTGAAGAAGTACAGGCCTAAATTTTCGCCGCAGATCATGGAAAGCTCCAGCGCGTCTTTTTCCGCGCGCGGGCAGAAGGAAAGGCCCCACAGGCTCGGGCGGGCCTTCATCGCGCGCATCCATTGCAGGTGCAGCGCGGCCTTGAACAGCGGCGAGGCGTCCTTGTCGGCGCGGATGACGTCCAGCCCCTCGAGTAAAGGGCCGCGCACAAGGTTGGTGCGCGCGTCGAAATAGCGGCGCAGTTTTTCCATCAGCAGCGACTCGGCGGACAACTCGCTTTGCGTCACGCCGGTGCCGGAGAGCAGCTTTTCGTTTTTGATTTGCGCCAGACGGGTGGCGCGCGGGTGCGGCTCGCCCTTTTCGTCGAGCACCTCGAAGCGCTGGCGCACCTCGCGCCCGCCGCTCCAGTTGTTTTTTTCCTCCTCGAAAAGCTCGGTGGTGTAGATGGTTTCGCGATCGGAAACGCTGCCGTCCTTTTCAATTGTGGACAATGTGCGGCGCATGATGTTCTGCAAATATTTGTCGCCAAACAGGCGCGAGATGGGCAGGTTTTCCGAGGCGTTGGGGCTGGCGGGCACGAACTGCAAATTCACATCGCTGGACTGCACGGCATCCCACAGCACGGAGTCCTCGGGGGCGATGGCCAGTTGCAAGAGCCGCGCGTAATAATTTTTCCCCAAGAGGGCGTCCTGCATGGGCGTTGAAAGCTCCTGCGTTGTCAGCGCGTTTTCCTTGAGCGAGAGCAGGGTGTCGAAATAGCTGTCGAAGTCGGCGGATTGCTCGAGCTTTCGCAAATCTTCCTCGCGTTTTAAATACAGCGCGTAGTCGCGCTCAAAGGCGACCTTCGCCTTTTCAAAACGCCCCGCCAGCTCGGCGTCCAGTTGCAACGGCTGCAGGCGCTTGACCAGCTCGGCGTAGCGCGCCCATTGCTGCGTGTCGAGCGTCTGCGCGCGCGCGCCGAGTTCTTCGGCCTGCGTGATCAGCGCGAGGGTTTCCGTGTGCGTGCGCGCGCTGAGCGCGTCCAGCGCGCGCGAAAAAGCGCGGCGGGAGTGTTCGAGTTTTTGGGCGAGCTGCTCGCGGGATTTGCGCGGCAATTTTTCCAGCGCACGGGTGAGCGTGTCGCACTGCTGCAGGGCCAGCTCAAGCTGTTTGGAGTCGTCCGCCAGTTTGGAAAGGTCGCTGCCGGCCAGCTCGTTGATCTCCGCTTGCAGCGTCTCGACGGCGGCTGCGTTTTCCGTGCCCCAGCGTTGCAAATCTTGCCAGTCTTGCGAGGTTTGCACAAGCGGCGCGTTTAGCCCGAGCAGTTGCTTGAGCGCCAGCGCGTCGCCCTCGTCGCGCAATTGCTGGGCCTGCGCAAACAGCGCCTGGGTGTCTTTGTGCTGCACAAAGGAGCGCACGCCTATCACGCCCCATATCAGCATCGCCGCAAAGCAGGCGACCGAGAAGGCCAGCAGTTGAAAACGCCTGCGAGCGCGCTGTTGCTTGAGGCGCTGGATGCGCGCGTGCATCTGCGTTTCAAGCTCCGGCGGCCATTCGTCGATGCGGGCGGCCTTGCGCTGCTCGAGGATTTTTTCCCACTGCGCAAGCTGGCCTTCCCACTGCTTGTAATTTTGGGCGGCGCCGTCGCCTTGCGCCAAAAGTTCTTCCGTTTGCGCGAACAGGCGCTTGCGCACCTGTTCGCGCATGCGCTGTTGCGCGATGCCGTCCGCCCATTGGATGATGGGGCGCACCTGCGCCTCGTGCGCCTGCGCGAAGGAATCGGAAAAATCGGAAGACAGCGTGTGCCAGTCGGCCAGCAGCTTCATCGCCTCCGGCCAGTCCTCACGTTCGTAAGCCCCCGGCAGCGCCTCGAGTAGCGCGCGCGCCTTTGTCTCGGCGCGTTGGGTTTGTTCCTGCAACACCGTCTCGGCGGCCTTGTCCCAGGTGGCGACGTCTTCCTGCAGCACGACGTCGGAATGTTTGCGCATCGCCAGCAGGCGCGTGAGCGCCTTGATGTCCTTGCGCGCAAGGGCTGTTCCCAATTCCTCGTGGATGCGCGCGCGCACGCGCGGCAGCAGGCGCAGGCGCTCGGACTGCGCGTTGTCGTCCTCGGGGTTGATGCGCAAAATCGCGTCCAAGACGCCCACGGCCGTCATCTCGTCGCGCAGGCGCATGGCGGCGCGGTAGTCGCGGTAAAGCGGGTGCGAGGCGTCGATCTTTTCGTCGTACAGCGTGTTGACCTCGCTGATCAGTTGCGGGTCGAAGTTCGGCGGCAGCGGCAAGTCGTGCTCGCGGCACAACTGTCTCCAGGCGTCCATGCCGTCGAAGGCCAGCCGCGCGATCTGGTCGAGCAAAACGGGAGCCGTCTCCGCGATCTGCAAGGCCGCGTATTTTTGCCCGGCGCGCAGCAGCGGCAGGCAGCTTTCCAGGCGGCGGTTGGCCTCCACGCACAGCTCGGCGTATTCCTCGGCCAGCGCGCGCAAGGTCACCGCGCCGGGGTTTTCCACCAGCGCGGCGCGCATGCGCGCAATCAAAAGATCCAAATTCATGGGGGAGAGATAAACTAATTAAATTTCAAAAGTGGCAGGGTGTCGACGCTGTTGTCGCGCCGTACCAGCGCGAGCGTCCAGGGGGCGAAGTAGGAAAACCATTCTTTGGAGTCCAGCGCGCGCTCGCGCTGGCGCAGCGTTTCGATGCGGTTGGCCAGCTCGGCGCGCTTGGAGGGCTGCGGCACGCCGGACTGGTCAAGCTCCTTGAGCGAGGCGGTGAGCGTCTCGATCTGTTCGCTCAACGTTTCCAAGTGCCGCGCGCGTAAAAATTCAATATTCTCGATTTTGGCGCTGCGCACGTTAAAGGTGTCGCCGCGGCTGTACAGTTCAAAGACCCACTCTTGCGGCGCCGTCATGTGCGCGAGTGTTTTTTGCGCCAGCGTTTCCCAGACCGCCCGCTGATTGTCCACCGCGAAGGGGCTGTAGCGTTTTGTGCGCAGCGGCCACGTCAACGGCTGGGCGTTTTTGGGGTTGGCGATGATATGCAGCTCGGCGGTGTTTTTGCCGTTTTCAAAACGCAGCACGAAATTTTCATCCAGTTGCCTGAGCGGGGCGTTGCCGATTTGCTGCCACAACGCGGCGTTGTCGAAGAATTGGCGGCGCAGCAGCCGCACGTTTCCGTTTTCCAAAAAGTCCAACTGGTACACAAAGCCGTTCTCCGGCGCGCGCTGCGGCTCGCGCAGCAGCAGCGAGACCCCGTGCGCGTAATCGCTGTGCGGGTCGATCTCAAATTCCAAAACGCGCCGCGCCCGCCCGAAGGTTTCCCCGGCGCTGAGCACCGTCACGCGCGGGGGCAGCTCGTTAAAACACGCGCGCAAAAAATCCGGCGTTTCAAATTCAATGACGTATTGGCGGTAAGCCTCGGTGGAAGCCGTCTGCTTCCAGGGTTGGGAAATAATCAGCGCGGGCGCCTGCGGCAAGTAAGACGCCAGGTCGGCCAACTCCAGCAAAGCGGCGAAGCTGGCGCTTTCTTTGGGCAACTGCGCCTTGATCGCCTGCTGGCGCGTCTCGATCATCTGTGCGTGCAGCCGTGGCGGCTCGTCGAAATGATGCATGAGCGGGTCGGAAAAATATTCCAGCGCGTGCTCTTGAATTTTTTCACGCGGGTCGCTTGTTTGCGTGGGCACGTTCACGCTTGAGGGGGCTGGATAGTCTGTTTTGGGCGGGGTGATTTTTTTGAGCTGCTGCTCGATGGGTGGCAGCGGCTCGTCCATGCGCATTGGCGGCAAGTCGGGGTAGGCGGGCGCGGGCAGCGCCGTGCGCTTGGGCGCGGACATTGTTTCCTCCAACGCCCACACGACGAAAAGCGCGCACAGCAGCGCCAGCACGATGCCGGCGGCGATCCACTTTTTCGTGTTGTTCTTTTCGGGCGAACCCTGCGCCTTGATAAAATCGGCCACCGGCGCGGTTATTTTTGAAAGATCCACCGAAAGGTCGTCCGGCTTGGCGGGCTTTTTCGCCTCGGCGTCTTCCAGCACTTTCCCCGAAAACGCGCGCACGAGCGTGGCGTTGGGGATTTCGCTCGGAATAATCAGCGCGCGGTCGAGGTTTAGCCGCTGCGCTTCCGGCGGCAGCGCGCCCGAGTGAGAATGCGCGCTCCAGCGCACGGGCGTGCGCGTGTCGTACAAATGCGTGCACCAGTAGGTGCGCCAGGTCTGGAAGGTCGGCAGCAGCGCGGCGCTCTCGGCGTACAGGCGCAGGATATTTTCCACGCTCAGCCGCGCGCCTTCCAGATAGAGGCTGCGCGCCTGCGTGAGGATCGCGGCGTTGCGCGCGTTGCCGGTGAGCTTGTCCCAAGTGCGCGCGGGCAGGATGGGCGTTTTGCGCAGCGCGTACAATTCCGGCAATTGGATTTTTTCGCGCAGCTCGAAATAGCGTGGCGACCCCGGCCATTGCGAGACCCATTTGGGCCAGTTCAGCGCGACCTCGGCGGGCGTGACTTTGTTGGCCAGCAGGGCGGTTTCGGAATTGGAGAAGACCAGGTGGTGCGCCAGGATATTGGCGCGCTGCGTGTAGTCCATCCCCGCGCGGCACACGCGACTAAGCACGTAAAAACTGTCCGAGCCCAGCAGCAGCCGCCGGTAAAAAAAGACCGCGCCGATCTCCGGCAACTGCGCATTGTCAAAGGCGCTGAGCCGCTCCAGCTCCACGGCCAGGCGCTCGCGCATGTCCTCGTCGCGCGCCACGGTGCAAAAGCCGCTGCGCCCGGGGGTCAGACCCGCGGGGGCGCTGGTAAATACGAGTTGCCAGGGCATGGGTTAGTGTGGGGTTATTCGGTTTTTATGGCGTCCGGCAAGACGCGCTGCAAGAACCACAAGGCCGGGATTTCCACCATCCAGGGGTCGAGGCGTTTGGGGTCGGGGGCGAGCATCTCCCCGCGCCCGGCGGCCATCAGGCGCACGGGCGCGTGCCCGAAGGCGCTCACGGGAAAATAATACACCTCGTCGGCGAACTGCTCGACCTGCCGCACCAGCGCGGGGTCTATCGAAAGTAAAAATTCGCGCATTTTTTCCGAGTTGGAACGGATCGCGGTCGCGTCGAGTTTGCCGTTGGCGTAGGGGGCTTCAAAACTTTCGAAGGGCAGCAGCGGTTTTAAAACGTCCGCTTTGCCCACGATGAAAAACAACGGCTTTTTTATTTTGTCGACGATCGGGATGCCCAGGATTTTTTTCACCCGCAATTCCATCTCCGCCAGAATGCTGTCCTGCTGGTCGAGGCGGGCTTTTTGGGTGATTTGCGGATCGTCGGACTGGCTTAGGCGGTGGCGAAAATGGGTGTTGGCCGTCGGGTCAAAGAGAAAAAATAGCGCGGAGGAATTGGCCACGTGCATGGCGCCGGGAGAGTCGTCCGTGTCGATGCCGGGCTCGAAGTGCTCGCCCGCGTTGTCGTAGAACACCAGCGCCTGCGAATCCTGCGGCTTATCCTTTTGCCCCACGCGGTACACAAAGGGCCGTGGCAGCGAGACCCATTTGCCGTTGCGCGGGAAACGCTCGTACATGCTGCCTTCCAGGGCGGTCTTGGCCAGCACGGCGTCCAAGGGGCTTTCCGCCGAGAACAGGCGGTTTTTCATCTGGTTGAGCAGGACGTTGCCCGTCGGGTCGGCGTCGCTGAGCGAAAGCTCGAAATACCGCGAGAGCGCGTCGCCGAGTTTTTTGATCAGAATGCTCAGGTAATAAGACTTCCCGGAGCTCGGCGCGCCCACCAGCGACAAAATATGGTGGCGCACCTGCAAAAAGGACGGCGGCAGGGTGCGGCGGCACTGCGGGCAGGCCATCTCGCTGGTGGGCAAGCCCATAGGGTCGATCGCGTGACTCAGGTCGTCGAAGCGCACGGGCAGGAAGCGCAGGTGGGCGTCTTCCCCTAAAATCGGGTCGCCGCGCAGGCTTTCGTGACGGGCGACGCTGTAAACGTCTCCGGCGTCAAACTCGCTCCAGCAGGCGGGGCAGGTAAAGGTGCGGCTAGAAGCATCAAGTAGATCCATAAATCTTGCAGCAAATTATTATAGCACAAGCCCCTCTAATGCAAGGAAAAGGACGGGAGCATGTGAAAAAAGAGTAAAATTTTTGTTGTTTTTCCGTGTAAAAAAATCTAAACTATAAATGAATGCCTATGACTTGAAGCACTTTTCCGGTTTGCAGTACGAAAAATAAACGAAAAACCGGGAACTTTTGAGCCAGAAAGCTGTCCAAATAAAACCACAATGAACACCACACCTAAACAACTCACTGCCGACCAGTTATTGCTGGAAAGATGCAGGCAAGGCGATAAGTCCGCCCTCGATGAGATGGTGAGGACTTATTGGGACCGCATCTTCGCGCGCGCGCGTACAGCCTGCTGAAAAACAGGGAAGACGCCGAGGAGGTCACGCAGGATACTTTTATCAGGGCGCAGCGCGGGCTGGAAACGTTCCGCGGGGACGCTTCTTTTTCCACCTGGCTTTACCAGATCGCGACAAACCTGTCGCTGAACCGTTACTGGTTCTGGTGGCGGCGCAAGCGCCACGCCTCGATGTCGCTCGACCAGAGTTTGACGGACGACGAGGCCACCTCGCTGCACGACATCCTGCCCTCGGCCGAAGAAGATCCCGGACAGGTGCACGCCACGCAGGAACTGGTCAACGAAGTGGAGGGCGCGATGAAGCGCATCAACGCCTCGCACCGCGAGATTCTCACGCTGCGCAACGTCAAAAATTTATCGTACGAGGAAATCGGCGAGGTGCTGGGCATCAGCGTTGGCACGGTGAAAAGCCGCATCGCCCGCGCGCGCGAAAGTCTGCGCGAGGCCATGGGCGCGGATTTTCAATAACAAATTTTTTTCAAAGAAAGCCGCAAAGCATGGAACTTTGCGGCTTTTTTTTGTTCTATATATTAGGTGACGCCCGAATTCTTGTAACAAAAACTCGACCTGACAAAAAAGGGATTGTAACATAAATTATAGAACATAGGGCGATCGCTTAGCATTATTGATGACCACACGAGAATTTGAGGATTTAGTCAACCAGTACCTGGACAACGAAATAGCTCCGGAGGATTTGAGCCGCTTAAAAGTGGCGATCGCCGAGAGCAATTTGCTGCGCACGCGCTTCAACCAAGCTTGCAAACTGCACTTGGCCGAGCGCCGCGCGATGACGCAGCGCCAGCAGCACAAGTCCAACGCCCCGGGCATGGCCTCGCGCGTGTCCTCGTCTTCCTCCTCGCGCAAAAAGGCTGCCGCGCCCGAGCCGAAGACGGAAAATTACATCCCGCTGAAACAACTGGAGACCTGGAAGCCGCCGCGCCGGCGCTCGTCCGGCTCCGACCGTGTGTCGCGCTCCAGCATGGACTCGACGCCCGTGGGCGGCAGCCGCAAGTTCTATTTCTTTTTCCCTGCGTGGACGCTGTTCACCTGCGCGGTCGTCATTGTCTCTTTGGCCGCCTGGCAGGAAAAGACGGACGAGGCCTCGCCGCTGGAGGACGCAAAAATCGTGAAGGCCGCCCAGATGTTCGCCTCCACGAGCACCAGCTCCACCACGGTGGCGCAGCCCGCGCTGGCCATCCCCACCACAAACACGCCGATGACCGTCGCGCCCGCGGACACGGCCCCGCAAACGACAGACGCGGCGCAGCCGGACGACAACGAGATCGCCCGCGTGTCCGCGCGCAGCCCCTTTGACCTGCCGCCACCCGGCACGGACACCCAGTCGCAGGCTTTGGCCGCCCAACAGACCACACAACAAGGCTCGAATTTTCTGATCCCAACGGCGCTGACGGATATTACTTCCGCGCACGCCGGAGTGCCCGCGCAGACAAGCGCCTCGCCCACCATGCAAGACAGCATCCCCGACGAGGCCACCCAGCGCCTGGAGCAGGCATTGACGGCGTTGTTCGAGTCATCGGCTCATTAAGAAGTTTGGACGCCGCGTGCGACAGGGGGTGCTCTGCTGTTCAAATTGTTTTTCGGGGTGGCGAGAGCTGCGGAAAGGTTCCCGCATAAATCGCGCCTATCGGCAACCTTCGCGCATTGCCGCGGTTGGTAGCCAATATGCCATGTTCTTTTCTTGCAAACGGCCATCAGGAGAGTAAGGTGAAGATGATATTTTAATACGTCTTGTTTTATGAAGAAGAAAAGCAGCTCGCTTAACTTTTTGGCGCCGGGGATTTTTGCGGCTCTTGCGCTGCCGTTGTTTGTTTTTGGACAAACGACCTCGCCGCGAACGATACAGGTGCGGCAGGTGGACGGGCAGATGCAGTACTCTATCGGCGCGCCCGGTCAGCGCCCGCCGGTGTTCCGCAAATTGCCCGACGGGCGCATCGTGCGTGTGGCCGAGGAAGATTTGCCGCCTGTGCAAAACCCGCAAGTAGCCCAACCCGTGCAGCCAACGCCGCAAGTCACCTTTGACGAGTCCCCCCAGCCGCCCGAACACATTCGCGTGCCCGCGGGTGAGAGCTTGTTTTCCGGC
>JAKPNF010000057.1 GCA_029548565.1 Verrucomicrobiota bacterium | reverse complement strand
GCAGGCGGCGGCGGTGTTCCAATCCGGCGATCAGCTCGCGGCTGGTGTACAGACCGGTTTGTTCCCAAGGCACTTGCAGGCCATTGGGGACGGCGGTGGCGAAGAGGTCGTTCTTTGCGAGCGTGTCGCTAAGCGCGCCGCAGGTGCCTGCCAGGATCACGAGGGTGGGGTTTTGTATGAGTTGCAGGGTTTCGGCGGTGCGGATTTCGGCGTGCGGCATGCCCATGCCGATGATGGCGAGGGTCACGTCTTTGTCGAGCAGCTTGCCTGTGTGGATGAGCAGGCCGCTGGGGTATTTTTTTGTTTTTACGGCGCCTAGTTTTTGTTTGAAGGGCGCGGCCTCGAAGTGGCTGGGAATGAGTAGGAGTATCATGGCAAAGGCGGGTGGTCGATTTTGTCAACGAGCTTGCGTGCCGACAGCGCGGCCGACTCCAAAGTCGCGGGCAGGGCGGTGGCCGTGTAGTCGCCCGCGAGCATGAGGCCGTTTTCATTTTGCGCGTTGGGGCGCAACTGCTCGGTTTCGGGAGTCGCGGCGAAGGTGGCGTCGAGGGTTTTCACGACGATCTCGCGCAAAAATTCCGACTGTGCCGCCTGCGGGAAATGGGAAGATAATTCCGCGCGCAGCATTTCGGAAATTTCTTTGGTGCCGCGTGTTTCCCATGGGCCGGGGGCGCTCAAGGTCAGCGCGTACAAAAAGTGAGTGCCTTGTTTTTCTTTGGGCAGCAGGTCGCTACGGTCGAACACCCACTGAATGGGGGAATCCAGAAAACCGACGAAGGGCTCGGCGAACCATTTTTTGTCCGAAAGAATATGCGCGTTCAAAATGCCCGCCGAGGGGATTTTTTTCAGAGTTTGTGCCAGCGGTGATTTTCCCTCCAGCAGTGCGCCGAGCGCCTGCCAGTTCATCGCGCTTATATATAGGTCGGCCGTGCGAACTTGCGGGGCGTCGCCCACTTTAAAGCCTGTAATTTTTCCGTTCTCAAATTCCAGTGCTGTCACCTGCGCGCCCAACTGCGCGCGGCTGCCTATGCTTTTTAAAAAGCGCTCGGCCTCGGGATAAAAGAGTTCGCCCAAGGGTACCTTTGAAAAATAGATTGCCGCCGCGTCCGCATTTCCGAAAAGCGAACGCACGAGTGTTTCATACAGCAGCGCGGCGTCGCCGGTGTCCAATTCCTGATTGAGCGCGGCCACGCAGAAAGGGCGCCACAGCGCGTGGATGGAGTTTTTCGTCTGCCCGTGGCGTGCAAGCCATTGGGCTGCTGTCTCGTTTGGTTTGGGTTTTGCGCCCATACGCAGGGCGATCGCGAAACGGATGATCGCCCATTTGTCCTTGGCGGAAAGTTTTTTGAATTTCAGCAGCCCCCAAAGCATGCCCAGCCCCAGCGGCAAGTTGGGCGCTTTCAGGGAAAAGCGCGCGCCGCCTTTGTCGACGTAGGTCACGTCGAGCGTGGCGTTTTTTCGAAGTTTGGAGGTGACGCCCAGAAGCTCTGCGATACCCAAAAAAGATTCGTAGCAACCCATCGCTATGTGCTGGCCGTTGTCCAGCACGAGGCCGCTTTTGGCATCGTTGAGCGAACAGGCGCGGCCCCCGGGGACGCGCTTGGCCTCGTACAGCTCCACGTCAAAACCCTCTTTGGCCAACAGCAGCGCGGAGGAAATGCCTGCCACGCCTGCGCCGAAGACGACCGCCGTGCCGGGTTCGCGCAATGGCTTTTTAATGGGCTTTTTCGCTGTGCGGGCAGCCTTTGTGAGTAGCTGCAGTTTTTTTATTTTGGAAAGCGAAACGCGGTTTTTCAGCGAGAAATCGCGGCGGCGGATGGTCTCCAAAATTTCCTCGTAGATCGCGCCCATTCCCGTGGCGGCCACGAGCGCCTGTTTGTCCTGTTCGGTGACAAGGCGGCGGGCGCGGTTGAAAAAATGTTTCGCGCGAAAATACTGCAGACGCAGCAGCCGGTCGCGCCCGGTGTGCGGCGTGTCGGACAAAAGAATCTCGGGCGTCACGCCGAAGAAAGTCAGTTCGTCTTGCGGCAGGTAGACGCGGCCCTTTTCCTCAAAGTCCTCGCGGATGTCGCGCAGGATGTTGGTGAATTGCAGCGCGTAGCCCAGCGCGTCGGCGATTTTTTCGGAGTTAGGGTGCGTGCAGCCGAAAATTTTGATGGAGACATGCCCCACGGCGCAGGCCACGCCGTAGCAGTAGTCGCGCAATTCTTCAAAATTTGCAAATTCGGTCGGCTCCACGTCTTTCCACACGCCGCACAGAATGTCGATCAAGTGCTGCGGGTTGACGCGGTAGCGCGCCGTGATCGCGCGCATGGTCTGCGCCAGCGCGGTTTCAGGAGAGATGGGTGAAATATTCTCGGGTGCGGGAAGGGTTACGGGGGCGCTTTGGTTTTCCCAACAATCTTTCCACGATAAAATTTCTTTCTGCCAGCCGAGCAGCTCGCCGTATTTTTGGGGGATCGTGCGCACCGGCTCGTCCGCGATGTCGTCCACCAGACGGCAGTAATCATAAAAGACGCCCATCGCCTCCTTGCGGTGGGGTTCCAACGAGACGAGCGCAAAGGCGAGGTTCGATTGGCTGCGGGCGGCCGCCTGTTGTTGCGTCGGGGGCATTTTTTTATTTTGCCACGATCGCTTTTATGAGCAAACGGATTTTGTCGAAGGTCGTGATCGCGGGGCGGCCCTTGAGCGTGTCGTAGTTTTGCGCCTCGATTTTCCTTAAAATAGTGGCGCCGCCAAACCAGGTGGCGCGGATCTCTATGCTCAAGGGGAAGGGCAGCATGCCCGGCAGCGCGCGGCCCTCGTCAAAGAGCGCCTGCGTGCGGTCGACCTGGAATTTCATGCAGCGCTTGAAGGCGTCGCTTGCCTGCGGGTTTTCAAAATCGGCCTCGGTCAATCCTTCGCGCCTCAAGTCTTCTTGCGGAATATAAATGCGGTTCTTTTTCCAGTCGACCGCCACGTCCTGCCAGAAATTCGCCAGTTGCAAGGCCGTGCAGATGCTGTCGGACATCGCGAAACGCCTTTCGTCGTTAAAACCGTGCAACAAGAGCACGAGGCGGCCGACGGGGTCGGCGCTGCGTCGGCAATAGTCGCGCACGTCGGCGAAGGTTTCGTAGCGCTTGACCGTCACATCCTGCGCGAAGGCGCTCAGAAGATCGCGGAACAATTGCACGGGGATCTTGAATTTTTCAACCGTGTCCTTGAGCGGCAGAAAAATCCACGCGCTGTCCTCGTCCAAAGGCGCGCCGCTTTCCACGGCGTCGAGCTGGGCGTTCATGCGGGCAAGGCCTTGCAGACGAATCTCGTTGGTCAGGGCGGGGTCGTCGGGAGACTCGTCGGCGATGTCGTCGGCGCTGCGGGCGAAGGCGTACACGGCGCTGACGTGCGGGCGGATTTTTTTGGGCACCAGCCGCGCCACGGGGAAATTCTCGTAGTGGGTGCGGCTAAGCTCCTCGCAGCGCGCGTAGGCTTGTTCTAAGGAAATCTGCGGCATTATCTTCCATCAAAAGCAAAGCGCGCGCGCGGGTCAACTTCCGTGTTGAAAACTTTGGCGGCAGATTTTATAGTGATTACCTTTGCCTCTTAACAAATGAGACACAAAGCCATCGCATCGGGACTTGGGATTTTTTTGGGCGCTTGCGCCGCGTGGCTGCATGCCGGCCAAACGGGCATCACCCAGTTTAAACCCAATCCGCAAAACCCCTTCAATTACGCCGTGGTGGCCGAGGGGCGTGTTTTGCCCAAGGGCAAGATCGTCCGCGTGACTTCGCCCGACAGCGGGCCGGCCGTCGTGCACGCGCTGCATGTGCAGGTCAACCAAAGCGTGCGCAAGGGCGACTTGCTGGCCACCTTGCAGACCAAGGCGCTGTGGGACGCGCAGGCCCAGCTCGCGCAGGCAGAGGCCGATCAGGCGCAGGCTGTGCTGGAACAATCCCGTGCCGAGAGCGCCCGCGCCCGCGCGGAGTTCGAGGCTCAGACGCAGGTGCTCGAATACACCGTGAGCGCCGCCAAGGGCAATCTGGAGGCCGCGCAGGCTGCCGCCGATTCCGAGCTCGCGTTGCTGGAGCAAAAGATTGAACAGGCCAAGCGTACAGTCGAGGAGTTGACCGCGCAGCAAAAGACTTTGGAAGAGGAACAGACCGCCGCCGTGGCCGTCGCGCAGGCGAGTCTGGAGGCCACCCGCGCCGCCAAGGAGACAAAAATTTTGCAGGCGCAACTGGATCAGGCCACGGCCGCCAGCGTGCGCGCCAGGCAGGATTTTCAGTCGCAGCTCAACAACGCCAAGAACGCCGTCGTCGAGTTGCAAAACCGTTACGAGCTGGCCAAGCGCAAGGATGCCGTGACGCAGGCCAATCTCGAATTGACGAAGGCTCAAAGCGCGTTGCAGGCCAAGCAGGGCGTCAAGGCCGCTTTCGAGGCCGTGCTGGAATTTTCCGAAAAGCAGGCGCAGGCCGCTTTGCAATCCGCCAACGCCGCGCTGGCGCAAGCTCAGGCGCAGGCCGCTTTGGGGGCAGTGCGCGCCCCGCAAGACGGCACGATTCTGGCTTTGTATACCTATCCGGGCGAGAGCATCGGCACGCAGGGGCTTTGCGAATTGGCCGACACGAAGAATTTGGAAATTCAGGCGCAGGTGTATATCGACGACATCTCGCGCGTGAAACTGGAAGCGCCCGCGCAGGCTTCCGGCCCGGGCATCAACGGCAAGCTCACGGGCAAGGTCGTCGAGATCTCCCGCCAGGTGGTGCCCAACACGGTCTTCCAACTCGATCCGGCCGCGTTTTCCGACCAGCGCATCGTGTTGGTGCGCATCGCGCTGGACGATCCCGAAAAGGCCGCCCATGTGCTCAACGCGCAGGTGACGGTCAGCATCGAGCCATGAAGCAGCGCCTCAAGCGTTGGGTGATGTGGCTCAAGGAGGCGTTTGCCCCGCTGGGCATCCCGCTGGTCTGGCTGCAGTTGACGGCCGAACGCAAGCGTTTCGCCGCCGCGCTGGCGGGCATCACCTTCGCGGTGACGATGATGATGTTCCAGATGGGGCTGAACTCCGCGCTGTTCTCGCAGGTCGTGGCGCCCTTGGAGCAGATGCGCGGCGACGTGGTGCTGGTCAACCCGCAGTTTGAGTATTTCGGCATCAGCCGCACGTTCCCCCAAAACCGCCTCATCCAGGCGATGCAGGTGCCTGGCGTCGTCGAGCGCGCGAGCATTTATGTGACGAATTTATCCTTCAAAAACCCAGAGACCGGCCGCGACCGCGACGTCTTTATCATGGCGTTTGACCCGCTGGAAAAGCCGTTTAAAAACCCGCAGATTCTTTCGCAGCAAGGGCGGCTCAAGCGCGAGGGCGTCGTTTTGTTCGACACGCTTTCGCGCAGCGAGTTTGGCGACATCGAGCGCCTGCTGGGCGAGCAGGGCGG
>JAKPNF010000040.1 GCA_029548565.1 Verrucomicrobiota bacterium | reverse complement strand
CGTCATCGTCTTCATCGACGAGCTGCACACCATCGTGGGCGCGGGCGCCGCCGAGGGCGCGATGGATGCCTCCAACATTTTCAAGCCCGCGCTTTCCCGCGGCGAGCTGCAGTGCGTCGGCGCCACGACGCTTTCGGAATACCGCAAGTTCATCGAGAAGGACAGCGCGCTGGACCGCCGTTTCCAGGCCGTCAAGGTCGAGGCGCCCAGCGTCGAGGAGACGGTGCAAATCCTGAAGGGCCTGCGCCCGAAGTACGAGGATCACCACAAGGTGCGCTTCACCGACGAGGCGCTGGAGGCCGCCGCCAAGCTCTCCGACCGCTACATCACTTCGCGCTACCTGCCCGACAAGGCCATCGACATCATGGACGAGGCCGGCGCGCGCGTGCGCATCGAGTCGTTCACGCCCCCGCCGCAATCCGCGCAGTTCGACGCCGACATCGCCAAGGCGGCAGAGGCCAAGGAAAAGTCCGTGGCCGACCAGCAGTTTGAAGAAGCCGCCCGCTACCGCGACACCGAGAAACGCCTGCGCGAGGAAAAGGAGCAGATGCTTGCCGACTGGAAAAAACAGCGCGAGGAAAAACTGCTCGTCGTCGGCGAGGAGGAAATGTTGAAAGTCGTCTCCGCCTGGACGGGCGTGCCGCTGGCGCGCATGGAAAGCGAGGAGGGCAAAAAACTCCTGAGCCTTGAAAAAGATTTGCAACAAAAAATCATCGGCCAGGACGAGGCCGCGCACGCCATCGCCAAGGCGCTGCGCCGCTCGCGCGCGGATTTGAAAGACCCCAAGCGCCCGATCGGTTCGTTCCTCTTTCTGGGCCCCACCGGCGTGGGCAAAACCTATCTCGCAAAACTCCTTGCCGAGCGCATGTTCAGCGACCAGAACGCCATCTTGCAGTTCGACATGTCCGAGTACATGGAGAAATTCTCCGTCTCGCGCCTGGTCGGCTCGCCCCCCGGCTACGTCGGCTACGACGAGGGCGGCCAGCTCACCGAGGCCGTGCGCAGAAAGCCGTACTCCGTCGTGCTCTTTGACGAGATCGAAAAGGCTCACCCCGACGTCGCGCAGATTCTCCTGCAAGTTCTCGAAGACGGCCGCCTGACCGACTCGCTCGGCCGCACCGTGGACTTTAGAAACACGATCATCATCATGACATCCAACGTCGGCGCCGACGTGCTGCAGCGCAACGCGTCCATGGGCTTTGACGTCGGCCAGGATTCCGAGCGCGATTACGAAAAAATCAAATCACGCATCCTCGAGGAGACCAAGCGCGTCTTCAAGCCGGAGTTCCTCAACCGCATCAACGACATTGTCATCTTCCGCCAGCTCGACCAAAAGAGCCTGCTGAAGATCGTCGCCCTGGAAGTCGAAAAAGTCGTCGAGCGCCTCAAGGCGCAGGGCACCACGCTGGAAGTCGACGCGCCCGTGAACGAATTCCTCGTCAAAAACGGCTGGGACGAAAAATACGGCGCCCGCCCGCTGCGCCGCGCCGTCGAACGCTACCTGGAAGACCCGCTGGCAGAAGCCCTGCTGCGCGGCGAATTCCAAAAACAAGGCGGCCACATCCGCGCCGTCCTCAAAAAACAAAAAGACGGCACCCAAACCGTCGAATTCAAAATCCTCACGCCCACGGCGTGAAGTGTTTGATTGTGGATGCGGGGAAACCTTTTTTTGGAAAAAAAAAGGTTCCCCCGCGCCCCCTCCCAAAAAACTTTTATGACGGATGCTGCGCATCCTGGCTTATGAATCGGGTGACTAAAATTTTGTTGGTTTTTTTGGGGCTGTGTCTGCTTATTGGGGGGCTGGCGTATAATGAGCTGCGTACGCATGAAAAACTCAATGCGCATGTGGTGCGATGCAAGGCGCTGATGGATTCCAGCGCGAAGGTTTTTCGGGATTCTTCTTTGTCCCTTGATGAGAAAAGGAAGCAGGCCTCTGGTGTGCTTGAGGAATTTTTTATCGTTTATTACTTCGACCGCGCGAAGGTTTTGAAGATCGGGGCGCAGGCGCTTGAGGAAATGCGCGCGCGGCTGGTGCCGCTGATCGCGCCTTATTTGAGCGAGGGAAACTGGAATGATCCCGCACCCGATAAAAAGTTGGCCATCCCTCCGCGGCAATACGCGCAGTATGCCGGCGACTTTGCGCAATGGGCGCGCGCGGGCCGCTGAGGGTTTTAAGGCTCTGAAATCGAGATCATGTCCAGGCCCAGCAGCAGGGTGTCGCCGGTCACTTTTTCATTGGCGCCTGCGAGTGTGACGCGGATGCTGAACTTTCCGTTTTGGGGCGTGAAGACGCCCAGTGTGAACGCGCCGGAAGGGATGACTTTTCCCGCGTAGCCGTCGAAGTCTGCCTCGCTTTTTTGGCCGTTGACTTCAAAGCTCAGCATGCCGTAGTCCGAGGCTTTTGTGGCGTACAGGCGCAGGCGCTTGGGCTGGGCGTCGGGCGCGGGAATTTCGAGGGTGAAGGCGGCCGCGCGTTTTCCTTTGCCCAGCAATTGCGCGCCCTCGCTCCAGCGTTGCGCGTCCCAGGGATCCATACGCTGCGTGGAAAAACGAATGTCGCCCTGCACGTTTAACGGCTTTAGGTTTTCGCACTCAATGCGTGCGCGCGCCGCGATATCGTTGCCGAAGGCGGAGCCTGTTTCCTGCCGGTAGTCCGGCTTGACAACGGGCTGCGTGAGGTAGTCCAGCCGATCGGAAAGAGGGCGGGCGTCGTAGTCGTCAGCGGTTCCTGCCTTTTGGTACCAAAACGCGGTCGCCGCGTACAGCAGCGGCCAGTTGTCGCCGTGGTATTTTTCTATCGCGGCCTCGAAGGACTTTTGAAAGGGCACATTGTCCGCGATGTGCCAGCGAGACACGACGATATGGCCGATATTGTCCGCATTGCGCGGCTGGTTTTGGCTGTGGCTGTCAAAGACGGCCGGGGTGCCCCACGCGTAGCCGAAATAATCCTCGCTGCCCGTGCCGAAAGTGGAGGGAAATTTTTCGCCGTCCACGAAAAATTTTTCATCGCCTTCGCCCCACCACCAGCGGGTGAGCAGTTCGGTTTGAATTTTCTCCGGCAGTTCAACGTTAACGGGCGGTAGCTTCGCCTCGTATTTGTTTTTGTGATCCTTGTTCCACACATGAAACGGGTTCCAGATGTGCAGGCTCACGCCGCAAAAGCGCCCCTGTGCGCCGTCGAGCAGCAGCAGCGGCCAGTCGGGCCAGCGGTCTGCGAAATAGCGCTGCGGGTCTTTCCCAAAATGGTTGCGGTGCCATTTGGCGTGAAAGCGCAGCAGTTTCGCGGGATTCTCCGGCGGCTCGCCGGTGCTGATACGAAATGAAAGCGCGTGCGCTTTGTCCGCGTCGTTGCCGATCACCACGCGCGCGCCTTTGGCGAAGGGCATCGGCCAGCGGCAGTAAAATTTTCCGCCGTCAAACCCGGCGGCCAGCGACTGGTAGACATTCGCGCCAAAGCCGCTGCCGAAAAAATCCCCCAAAGGCGCCCAGACCGAGGGCGCCGCCTCCCCGTCCCAATAAATGGCGACCGTCAATTCGCGCAGCGCCCGCTGCAATTGCTCGGGCTCCAGCGCGGGGGCGGTTAGCTCGATTTGGGTGATGAGCCCCGCCCCGGCGATATCCGCCAGCACCGTTGTTTTTCCGGCGGGCACGCTTATTGTTTTTTGAAAACTTTTTTCCTGGGCGGGTGCGCCGCCGCGCTGCGCGATGATCGCCTGTGCTTTTTCCAGCGCGGCGCGGTCGGCCTGCGAAAAGCGCCCGTCAAAACTCGGCACGCGCGTGCCTTCCGGGAAGCGGGTGTAGGTGCATTGGAAATAATTTCCCCAGCCCTTTTTCAGGACGATCTTGCAGGATTTTTGGTAGGGGATGGGGATGAAAAAATTAAGCCCGCGCGCCATTGTGCGGTTGAGGTTGCTGTAGGCAAATGGCTCCTTGGTGTTGTCAAACAGGCGCTCGAAGGGCATGTCGATGACGGGCGTTTGCGCCCCGTCGATGAAAAACTGGACATGCCCCTGCGTCGCGCGCGCGCTCCAGATGCGCCAGATGACGCCGGGTCCCTCAAGCTCGGCCATGACAGTGTCTTCGCCCTCTTTGCGGATATGCCCGCCGCCGTCGCTGTTGGCGAACCAGTTTTCATAAAGCCCCGTTTGTTCATTATAGCGCGAGGCGCGGTCAAAGCTGGACACGCAGCCGCTTTTTTCGCCCGGCTTGGGCGCATGGACGAGCTGTTGGAGATCGTAAACGCGCTGCACCAGTTGCGGGTAGGTATACGTGCGCGGGGCGGCTTGGGCGAGGCAAAACGCCGCCGCCACAAAGGCGCAGCGGCACATGATAGAAGGCAGGGAAGGGCGCATGAGAAAACGGTTTTTAGAAGGGATGGTGAAATATTTTTATAAGAAAAAATTTTCCGCCGTTAAATAAAATTTATTCGGGGTAATACAGCTCGATGAAGCGAATGCTCAGCGGCTCTTTGGTTTCGTCCAGCAGTTTGACGCTGATTTCGTTTTCGCCATTGGCGATCAGCTCAGGCGGTACGGCGAAGGCAAGGTACTGTTCCTTTTGCCCGAAGCCCGCCTTGATCGGCGTGCCGAAGGGGTAAGCGCGTCCCGTGATGCGCAGGGGGCTTAGTATTTTTTCGTTGAATATCACTTTCCATTGCCCGCGGTCGGCGTTTTTGGCGACGGGCGTGCCTTCGGGCGCGGAAAATTCCGGCTGTGTGAGCACCATCAGGCGCAAGATCGGCGTGCGTTCCTTGGAATCCGATGGCGGCACGATGTCCATGCGGTAGCGCTGCAAGCGCTTTGGGTTCACGATGACGTCGCGCGAGTCGTTGACCGCGTAATAAAAATAGCTCGGTTCGCTTTTCATAATCGCCGCCTTGTCGGTCGCTTGGCCTAGGTATTCAAAGGGCGGCTCGTTGAAGGGGCCGCGCGCCTCGGGCGAGGGGCCGTGCTCGCGGTAGTAGACAAAGTTAAACGCGCTCAGGCCGTCCGCGCCGCGCTCGTAGGCGATGCGCGCGGTCGTCTCTATCATCTCCTGCGTGTTGCGCCGGAAGATGAAACCGTCGTAGCCTTTGATCGTGTGGCGCACCTGCACGGTGTGGGTCTGCTCGTAATAGATGACGGCCCCGGGCGCGGCGGCGCGGATGGCGGCGATGTCGGTTTGCTGGGTGGTGCAGTAGTTGGGGCTGGCGTTAAAGACCTCCACGCCCGCCGCGTGAAACACCGCAGGGTCAAAGGCCACGCGCTCCCACTCGCGCTTGAAGGCGGGCACGCGGGCGAACAACCAGCGCTTTTTGCCGTCTTTCAAAAAGCGCTTGTCCAGCAGCGCGCGCGTTTTTTTGATGAAGTCCGCCATGATGTCGAGCCGCTCGGCCATCGGCGTGCCGTCGGGGAAATAGTAGGGAAAGCGCATGAAGTCCAGCTCCAGCGCGTCGAGGTCGTAGTTCTCGATAAGCTCGGCGATCAGCGAGAGCTTGTAAACGCGCGGCCCTTCAAAGAGCCAGTTCATGCCGCGCCCTTTCATGCCGCCGGCGCCCGGGCGCGGGGGCAGCACCCAGTCGGGGTGTTCGACGTAGAATTTGGAAATCGACTGCACCATCCACGGCTGCGGCTGGATGCCGTTTTCGCCCCAGGCGTATTCCAGGTGGTGCGCGTCGTTGAGCCGCAACGAAATGATGCCGGCCACCCCTTGTTTTTTGCACTCGTCCAAAAAGACGCCGACCAAGTCGCCGCCTTTGCGCAAGAAGTCATGATACTCGTTGCTCGGCTTGATGCCGTAGTGTTTTTCAAACCAGCGCTCCTGTTCGTCCAAGGGCGCGACCTTGCTCGGCCACCACGGTACATTGCCCATGCCCGGCTGCAAAATTTGCGCCTCGATGTTGGGCACGACCGCCTCCGCCACGCTCTCGCGTATCATGTCTTCGGTGACGAGCTTTCCTCCCTTTTTGTGATAGGGGCTGACGCAGGTCAGCAAATTGGTGGTGTCGTTGCTAAAGACGCCCTTGTAGGGTGCAGTGGCGGCGGCGGCGCTGGCCAAGGACAGCGCGCAGAAAAGCAGGGTAGTGTGTTTCATAAAAAATCAAATGCCGTCAGGGGAACGGTCGTCGGGAATTTCGAAGGGTATCATCATCGCTTCGTCGCGCGAGTGCAGGCCAAGCTGCAAATCATAATCGCCGGGCACGACACGCCAGCCGTGCGAGAACGTGTCGTAATACCCCAAGTCCGCGCGCTTGAGCGGCAGGGTGAGCGTCACGGTTTTGCCCGCGGGCACATGGACGCGCTTAAAGGTTTTTAATTCGCGTACGGGCCGCTTGATTTCAGGCGTGGAGGGTGCCTTTAAATAACCCTGCACGACCGTTTCACCGTCGCGTTTGCCGGCGTTGGTCACGTCGACTTTCACGCTCCAGGTTTCGCCGTCGTCGTCAAGTTCCATGGAGGCATTGGACAGTTGGAAGGTCGTGTAGCTCAAACCAAACCCGAAGGGAAACAGCGGCTCGACGTTCTTTTTGTCAAAGCCGCGGTAGCCCATGAAAATGCCCTCGCGGTAGACGTTGTTTTCGGGGTCAAGGTCGGTGGGGTAGTTGCCGAAAGCGGGCGAGTCTTCAATGCGCTTTTCCCAGGTGATCGGCAGGCGGCCGGAGGGGTTGACCTTGCCGAACAAAATATCCGCCAGCGCGGTGCCGCCTTGCTGCCCGGCGTACCAGGCGTGGATGAGCGCGGGTGTGTTTTGAATCCAGTTATCCGTGCGCACGCTGCCGCCGACGTTGAGCACGACGATGGTTTTTTTATTGAGCGCGGCCACCTCGTTGATGAGCTGGTCCTGGCGGTCGGTCAAGGCGTAGCTGCGGTCGGAGTCCTCGCCTTCGGAGGTGATGGTTTTAAAACCCATGCAGGCGATGACGGCGTCGGCCTTGGTGATCGTGTCGCGTTGCTCTTTCGTCAAGAGGTCGACTGCCGGGCCCCAGCCAAAGCGAAAACGCCCGCCGTGGCGGATTTCGCCCTCGATGCGCAGCTTGTAAGTCTGTCCGCCCTTGAGCTGCACGGGCACGGCGTAGTTGCCTTGCGTCATGCGTGGCAACACCTGTTTGTCGTCCAAAAAGATGCTGTATTTTTGGCGGTTGGCCATGTCGACAACAAAGAGGTACTCGCCCGTTTTTTCGGGGCGTATCGTGGTTGTCCAGCGCGCGAAGGCCATCCAGCCGTGGCGCGGGATGGATTCGTCAAAGGCTTTGTTTTGCGTCCAAAGGTAGTCGATCATCTCATACTCTTTGACCAAAATGGGTTCGCCCTGCGGCTTAGTGTTAGCGCTGTAAAACTCCGCCTTGTACAGCTCCAGCTTGATGGGAGAGGCGAAGTTTTTGTCCTTCACGTAGTGGGGCGGCTTGGGGTAGTCGATGTGCGTGACTTGGACATTGGCGCCCACCGCTTCCTTGATGCCGTCCAAAAACGTGACCGCGTGATAAGTGCGCACATTGGATGAACCGTCCCCGCCGTAGGGCGTGCGGTTGGAATTTGGGCCCATCACGACGATCTGCTTGATTTTTGAAGCGTCCAGCGGCAAGAGATCCTTTTCGTTTTTCAAAAGCGTGATGCCCTTGCGTGCCGCCTCCAGCGCGAAGGCGTCGCTGGCAGGGTTATCTTTCGGGATGGAACTGTCCAGCGCGGGGCGGTCAAGCCAGCCGAAGCGGAAATACATGCGCAAAATGCGCGAGACTTTGTCGTCGATGAGTGCCTCGCTGATTTCTCCCGCTTCCAGCAGCGCCGTCATGTTTTTTAAATTCATGTGCTTGGCGCGGGGCATCTCCAAATCCAGCCCACCCTTGGCCGCCCGTAGCGCGTCGCGCGTGCCCGACCAGTCGGACACGACTGCCCCCTTGTAGCCCCACTTTCCCTTGAGCACGCGATTGTTCAGATAATCGTTCTCAATGCACAGCACGCCATTGACGGGGTTCAAGCCCGCCATGACCGTCGCGGGGTCGGCCTCTTTCACGGGGCGCTCGAAGGCCGCCAGATAAATCTCGTGCAGCGTGCGTTCGTCCATGTCTGAAGAAGTGCTCCAGCGGAAAAATTCCTGGTTGTTGGCCGCATAGTGCTTGAGCGAAGTGCCCACGTTGTGAGCCTGCATGCCCTTGACCAACTCGGCGCCCAAAACGCCCGTGAGAAACGGGTCTTCGCCCAGGTATTCAAAGTTGCGCCCGCAAATCGGGTAGCGGTACAAGTTCACGCCGGGAGCCAGCATGAGGTGGATGCCATTGGCCTTGGCCTCTTGCGCGAGCGTCTCGCCGTAACGGTAGGCCAGGTCGGCGTCGAAGGTCGCGCCCAGCAACATCTCGACAGGCAGGGCCGCCCCCTTGACGCTCTGGTCGCCCGCAGGCGCGCGGATGCCGTGCGGCCCGTCGGACATCAAAATCATGGGGATGCCCAGTCGCGTGTTGCCCGGGATGCACGTGTCGCGCGTGCCGCCGAGCATCGCGATTTTTTCCTCCAGCGTCATTTTGCCCAAAAGGTCTTTGAGCCGCGCCTGCGGCTCAGCGGCGGGATCCTTGTAAAGGTCGGCGGCTTGAAGCAAACAGGCACAAGCCAGCACGGCGCACAGGAATATTTTTTTCAAAAGAAGGGGAATTATTCTCATAGTCTAAAAAACAGAAGGGAATGGTTTAGGGTGAGGCATTCATTCAATTGAAAAAACAAAGTTTAAGGCAAAACAAAAGCGCGCCGTGTGCGACGGGCGCGCCTTGTTTTTCGTGAGGGCGTTTTTAAAATTTAGCGTTTGCGTCGCGCGACGGCGGCCACGGCCAGCAGCCCCAGCAGCGCGGCGCTCGCAGCAGGCTCGGGGATGCCCGCGTACTCCAAAATAATCGCCTGGCGCCCGCCTACGGTGCCGATGCTGGCGTCGAACAGCGCTTCGCCGCCGTTGACGATGAAGTTGATCAAGTCGATGTTGCTGTCGCTGGCGATCTGCCCGTCGATAAGGATAATGTCGGCCACGACGATGTTGATCGTCTGGCCTTCCACCATCGCGAAGTCGTCCGTCAGGCTTAAATAAATAGTAGTGCCCGCCGCCAGGTCGACCGTGTTGCCCCCCACCGTGGAGGTGCTGACATGGTCGTACCATTCAAGGCGGTCGTAAGAGGCTGCGTTCTGGATGTTGACCGTCATGCTGGCGCCGGCGCCCTGCGTGTAGGTCAGCGCGCTTGAGAAATTTGCGCGGTTGTTGCTGTACAGCGCGGTGGTACCGCCGGCCTTCGCAAACGTGCCGTTGGCAGTGTTGTAATTGGCGAAAATGAGATTGCCGCTGCCGGTGTTGGACAGGCTTTCCACCTGGCGCGAGACGGCCAAGTTGCCGCCGTTCCAATTAAAGACGCCGTTTTCAACACCACCGTTGCCCGCGGCCAGGCGGATGCCAACCTGCTTGTCGCCGCGCGCGCTCAAGACGTATAGTGTGCCGCCGTTTAGGTTGAGCGTGCCGGAGGCGGTTGTGGTGTAACTGCTGTTGTTTGTCGCGCTGGACAGGGCGATATAGCCCTCGTTGAGAACCGTCCCGCTGTTAATGGACAGCGTCGCCATGGCGTGGCCGAGCGTCTCGCCGTTGTTGGTCGCCTGTGCGACAATGAGGTAGGCCGAGCCGCCGTTGTTCTTAAGGGTGATGTTGCCGCCGTCCACAATATAGTTCGCCAGGTTGCCAGAGCCGTAGGTGGCGGCGTTGGACCAGTTGCTGTAGGCGCCCACCCACCAACCAGTGCCGGTGGTGCCCAGCGTGATATTGGAGCCGGCCAGAAACTTTATGTCGACGGCGGTGGCCGTGTCGTTGCCGCGCGCCGCGCGGCTGCGCATATAAGTCAGCGAGTAATCGGCACCGGTGGAGAACGTCACATTGTTGGCGATGGAGCTCAGGCCGTCGCCGTTATTGATGTTCGTCCCGCCCCATATGGCGTCCGTGGCGTAGCCGTTTTGATTGGATGTCAGGTCCGCGCCAAACGCGACCGCGCAACCGGATAACAAGGCAAGCAAGAAGGGGATTATTTTTTTCATAGGAGTATGCTTATTGGTTTTTTGGAATTAAATAAAAAAGGCCGAAAGGCTTCGTTGACTCCATGATTCGTCTTTCAAAACCGAAGGTCAAAAATTATTGTCTGCTCAAATTTGACCGGAAAAGCGCTGTATTTTGACCTGTTCTTTTCCGCGTGAATTTTTTAAAGACTTCCTTTTGTTCAGGCAGGCGGATAACGCTTGTGTTAGGCTTTTTTATTTGCGAAAAGAAAAGGCATGATGAAACGCAGTGCATTTTTTTTGGGAGTTATTCTCACAATAAGCACCACCTGTTTGTGGGCGGCCAAGCCTGCGGGCGGCAAGGGCTACGCGCAAGCCGAGCGCGTGCTCAGCGCCGAGAAGGGCGGCAACTGGAAGCAGCAGCGCACCTGGGAAGACCGCAAGGTGCCCGCAGGGTTTGAAATCGCCTTGATCGGGCGCGACAGCAAGGTCGTTGTCGATTCGGCTGTCAAGGACGTCAACGGGGTGAACATCGGCAGCGCCGCGCCGGACATGCCGACGTTGACGATACAAGCGGGCGGCGCGCTAAAGGTGGACAACCTGTTTGTCGTGTGGACCACGCGCACGAACTCCACGGCGGCCTTTGAGTTAAAGGGCGGCGCGCTGCAAGTCGGCTCGCCCGATTTTGGAGAAGCTTGCATGGTCGTGGGCACGGGCATGACGTTTTCTGGCAAGGCAGTCGCCACCTTTAGCGGCGGTAAATACACGGGTGGCTTACGCGCGGGCACTACACAGAACAACCATACGGGCAAGCTCGTTTTCCGCGGTTCAGACGTGAAGGTCGAGTGCGGCAAGTATGGTCGCAGTGTCTTTGAATTGGAGCAAACCGGCAGCGTCGATTTTATTTTGGATGAAAAGGGAATCGCCACGCTCGACTACTCGGCGGGCAGGGGCGTTTCCTTCGCAAGCGGTTCGCAAATCACCGTCAATGGTGCCGCCTACACGGGCGGAACCAAGACGTTCACGCTAATCGCAGGCCCTGCCAATTTCACCGACAACGGCGCGAATTTTTCCGTCGTGCATTTTCCCGAGACGTTGACCGCCTCGCTGCAAGTGGAGCCTCACAAAAAAGGCAAGGCGCTTGTGTTGAAGATAAAGGCGGTGAAGTAGTTTTTTTAAGAAGAGCGTTTTTTTTTCAGTGGGTAATTTGAGAAAAAAGACTGCGCTTGATGTGTGTTTGTGGTTAAAATGAAGGTTCGGTTTTGAACGCGTCTAACGAGGGCGCGCTTTCCCTTTTGTTTATGAGCCTGTTAGCCCTGGTTTTGCTTGCCTTCGCGCTGTCGCTGGACGCCTTTGCCGTCGCGGCGGCGGCGGGGGCGCGTGCGCGGGGGTTGAGTTTTTTGCAGGGTCTGCGCATGGCGCTGGTGTTTGGTTTTTTTCAATTTTCCATGCCGCTTTTGGGCTTTGGGCTGGGGCGCAGCGTCTCACGGCTGATCGACCAGTGGGATCATTGGATCGCCTTTGCGCTGTTGGCCGGTGTGGCAGCGGTGATGATCAAAGAGTCCTTCAATAAAAAGGGCTGCGAGGACGGGGCGCCCGCGCGCGGTGGGGAGGGCGGCACCTTCGCGTTGCTGGCCTTGGGCGTGGCCACGAGCATCGACGCGCTGGCGGTGGGCTTGTCTTTTTCGCTGGTGCGTCCGCCCGTTTCGGTTTGGGCGGCTTGCGTGTTGATTGGCGTTGTGTGCGCGGGCGTGAGCGCGCTGGGCGCTCATTTGGGCGGGTTGTTGGCGCGCGCTTGCGTCATCGCCAAACGCGCCGAGCTTGTGGGCGGGCTTGTCTTGTTGGGCATCGGCGTGAAAATCCTGTGCGAGCACGGGATGTTTTAATCCTTTTGAAGACACACCCTAAAATGTTTCTGTTAAAAAAAATCCTTTTGGGTGTGCTAATGGTGGGAATTTTGTCGGCGCCGTGTGTGTTCGCCGGCGGCGAGAAAGTCGACTCGGGCACCTTGAAGGGGAAATTCATGTGCGGTTATCAGGGCTGGTTTCGCACGCCGGACGACGGGGCGGGCATGGGTTGGAATCATTATAGCCGCATCAGAAATGAAATCACGCCGCAGAGCCTTGTCATCGACATGTGGCCGGATTTGTCCGACTTCGATGAAAAGGACAAAGTGCCGGTGCCCGGCTTTAGGCATGCGGACGGCAGCCAAGCCTATCTTGTCAGCGGGCACAACCCTGTTGTCATTGACACGCATTTTCGCTGGATGAAGCAATACGATATCGACGGGGCGTGGTACCAGCATTTTTTGGTGGGCTTCAAAGACGGCGAGGACGGCGTGGGCTACCGCTCGCGCAGGCAGAACATGCTTTGGGTCAAGCAGGCGGCGCAAAAGCACGGGCGGGTTTGGGCAATTTGTTTCGACACGGCAGGCGTGAAGGAAAACGAAAAAATCCCCGCACGGATAATCGACGAGTGGAAACGCCTTGTGGACGAGGGCGTGACAACAGGCGAGGATTACCTCAAGGAAAACGCCCTGCCGGTCGTCCACGTTTGGGGGCTTTTTTACAGCGACGCGAACAACCACCTGCGCCCCGAGCAGGCGGCGCAGGTGGCCGATTTTTTCTCGCGCGAGGGAAAGTACCGGGCCACGCTTGTCATGGGCGGCAGTTGGAGCTGGGCGAAAAATCCCGATCCGCAATGGCGCAAGGTTTATGACAGTCTCAAATACTACACGCCTTGGAACGTCGGCAACGTGGCCGTGAAGGACAACGGCGAACGTGCCGCGAGCATGGGTTTTTGGCCGGATGATTTAAAACACGCCAGCGAAAAGGGAATTTTTTGGATCCCCGTGGTCTATCCCGGATTTTCCTGGGACAACCTGCGCAAAATGCCGCCGGGCACCACGAATATCCCGCGGCGCAAGGGCGCGTTTTTGTGGGAGCAATTTTACGAGGCGGCGCGCTTGGGCGTGGACAGTTTTTACATTGCGATGTTTGACGAGGTGGACGAGGCGACCGCCGTCTTCAAGCTATGTCCCGGCCCGCCCGTGAACGCGCACTTTGTCGACACCGAGGGCATGCCTGCGGACTGGTATTTGCGGCTGATACAAGAGGCAAAGCGTATCATAAAGAGCGGCAAACCCTTCCCGCGCGAGATCCCGATAAAACCGTGAAGATGCCGTTGTTGAAGGGTCGGTTCAATTCAATTTGGGACTGTGATAGTTGGGGAGCCTTTCGCACAAATTTTCAGGCGACCGAAAAGCCTCCCGAAAATAGGGGGGGGCTTTTTTGTTATAAACACGTGCTCGCCTTTATTGACTTTGGGCGGGCACGCAACCAGAATAGGGTACATCCCCTCAATCAAAGCTTATGAAACCCCTTCTTAAGATAGCCTGCCTGCTATGCTGGCTGTGCCCGCTGTTCACCGTCGCGCAGACAGTCCAGGTGCAAAAGCTGGGCATGCACCAGCCAACCCTCCAAGACGGCGTGGTCAGCTTCATCGGCGCCGGGTACTTTGACCTGGTCAGCGACAAGCCCATCGTCGCCATTGAATTCGACGGTCAGCTCCCGGGCAACACCCGCGATATTTATTTAAAACTCGAGCACACTCACGAGGGCAAGCGCGTCATAAAAAACCTCATCCACCGGCGCAACACGCAAGGGCCCATCCGCACGGATTTGCCAAGCGTCACGCAATTGCGCGTGGGCTTTTCCTTCGCCCATGCGATCCCCTGCAATGTCAAGCGCCTGAGCTTCATCTTTGAAGACGGCTCCCAAACCAACTGGGTGGATGTCTTTCCGAAAGACCCGCAGCAGATCAACACCCCGCCTGTCACGGCGCTAAAGCGCATGGACACGCCCGAAAGTCAAACGCTTTCCAAACAGGCGGCGGACGAAAAAATCCGCGAGCAGTGGCTTGAACAGTTGGGAGAGAAACCGTTGCCGCAGGCCAACCGCGAGGAACTCGCGCGCATCGAGCGTCTCCTGGAGCGCGAAAATATCACGCCGGAAAAACGCGAGGCGTTCAGGGAAAATTTCGAGGCGCTCAAAAAACAACTGCCGGCGCGCGAAAAGGAAAGCGATTATTATATGGATCTGCGCGCGCTCAAGCGCGCGATCATGTTCGCACACAACGAGGTTGATTTCGACGAGATTCTGTGCATCGACAACCCTTACACGTATGGCTCGGAACCGTACCACGAAGTGCGTTCGCGCACGGAAAACACGGCAGTGCCCGGCGGGCGTTTGCTGGTTTTAAAAGGCCTTTCGCCCGACGCCCAAGTGCGCAGGCTCGCGCCCGACAAAGGTGCGGCGAGCTTCTGGCGCCCCGACCTTTCCTACGACGCGCAAAAAACCCTCTTTTGCATGAAGGAGGAGAACGGCAGCAATTATCACCTGTATGAGATGAACCTCGACGGCACGGGCCTGCGCCAGATCACTCACGCGCAGTACAACGACCTTGACCCCATTTACCTGCCGGACGGAAACATCGTCTTTTCCACCAGCCGCATCAACCAGTATTTGCGCTGCGGCGGCTCGGCGTTTCGCGAGTTTATTTTGGCGCGCTGCGACCCGGACGGCAAAAACATCTATTTCATAAGCACCAACGCCGAGGCGGACTTTTTGCCGACTCTGCTGCCCGACGGGCGCATCATCTATTGCCGCTGGGAGTATAACGACAAGGACGTTTTTCGCGTGCAGTCGCTGTGGACGGTGTTCCCCGACGGCACAAACCTCGCCATCTACTGGGGCAACCAGAGCCGCTGGCCCGACATGACGATGGACGCCCACGCGATCGAAGGCACGGACAAAGTGCTCATGCTCACCAGCGGGCACCACGACATTTACGCCGGCATGCCCGCGATCATTTCGCCGAGCGAAGGCTCCAACTACCCCGACGGGCTGTACGCGCTGGCGAAAAAACCGTGGCCGGAAGTCGGAAAAGGCCCCGCCGACAAACTGCTCAACGACGAGTTCTATCTGCCGGAGTGTTACGTGTCGTACTACTCGCCCAAGCCGCTGGGCAAAGACCTCTATCTTGTCTCGGCGCGCACAGGCGGCATCCCGGGGCTGTTGGGCGATTACAACCCGCAGTTTTTCAAACTCTTTCTGGCGGACTACGACGGCAACATGGAGCTGGTCTACGAGGGGGCGAGCAACATCATGTTCGCCCAGCCGGTGCGAGCTCGCAAAAAACCCGATCTGCGCATGGGCGGCACGCAGTGGCAGGGCAGGCAGCAGCACCCCGACCAGCAGCCGACCCCGGGCGTGCTCTACACCGCGGATGTTTACGCCAACTCCGGCGTGCCGCGCGGCATGGCCAAATACCTGCGCGTGTGGGAACTGGGCAGCCAGGTGTATTGCGACGGCATGCGCGACTCGACCAAGCAGTCCAATTACTACGCCGAGAAATTCGATGTCAAACAACCGCCTTTCCTTTCCGGCGAGATGACCGTCTCGCTCGTGATGGACGACACGCACAAGCGCATGCTGGGCACCGCGCTGATCGAAGAGGACGGCAGCATTTCCATCGAAGTGCCTTCCATGCGCTCCTTGTATTTCCAACTGCTAGACGAGCGCGGCCGCACGCTGCATTCCATGCGCTCGTTCACGCACGTGATGCCCGGGGAAATGCGCGGGTGCCTGGGCTGCCACGCCACCCAGACCAACGCGCCTGTCACCCAGGTTTCCATCGCCACGCGCAAGGCGCCGCAAAAGCTCACCCCGCCGCCCTGGGGCGACGAGGAGACGATAGGCTTCGAGCGTTTTGTGCAGCCCATCCTGAACAAAAACTGCGTGTCCTGCCACAACGGCAACGAAAAAACGCCGCTGGATTTCCGCCCGATTATCGACGAGACCCACGGCATTAGCCTAGCGTACTGCAATCTCATCTACAGCGGCGGGCACACTAAAACACTCAAGGAACTGGCGGAAAAATCCGTCACCGGCGTCATCTACCCGCGCTACGCTTACCCGAACCCCGACGAGAAATTCCCGACGGCCGAGACTATCATCCCGCCGATGACCGCCTTCTCCTACAAAAGCAAATTCATAGACAACGCCACCAGCGGCAAACACTACGGCGTGAAAGTTTCGCCGCTGGAAGAGCAGCGCCTGATCGCCTGGGTGGACGGCCTGTGCCCCTACTTTGGCGAAGAGGAAGTGCGCGCGATGCCGGACATCACACAGCAAGGCTGGGATCGCCGCGGCAGCTCCGTTGCAGGGCTTTCCTATCTGCCGCGCATGCGCACCGCCCCGTTAGTGAACCGCGCCTTTTTGCAGGACGATTTTTCCGTGCAGGAAGACCGCCTGCCACGCGATGAAAACGGCGAGATCATCCCGCCGCTAACATTCGAAAATGGAAAGTACATCCGCAAAATGCCCCCGCCCAAGACGGATGAGAAAGTACCTCGGTAAAGATAAAGAGATTAGAGTTGTAGTAGCTAGGGTGTGTTTGAGAATTACCCACAACGTCTGCACACGTCTCGACGATGTTCTCTCGCCGCAGATCGAAGCCCCCAGAAATGCCTCAAAACTAGACCGCTCGTTCAAAACACCTAATTTTCAAACACACCTTAACTACCGCAACTCCTTCAATTTTGATCTCGCCTGCACGCCTGCAATAACTTAAAAAATGAATTGATTATGAAGGCATTAGAATCCCTCGTGCCGTTTGGGCATGCTTTGAAAATTTCAAAATTCCTCGTCACCGCCACACTGGCGCTGGCGGTTTTTCCGGTCGCGCAGGCTGGCACCGTGGTGGGTGTGACTGTTTCGGCACCCGACCAGGTCTTGCCCGCCTCGATCAACGTCGTGAACGTCGACGCCAACGACGACGTGTATGGCGTGTACGACACCGTGGGTTTGGCGGCGGGTGTGCCTTCAACTGTCAGCATCGTCGTTCAGTCCGACCAAGGTTCGGCTTTGGGATATTATGCGGACAATCTGCAGGATGGTTCCAGCTTGGGCGATTTTGCGGCCTACATGACGGTGTCTTCGCAAACCTCCCAGAGCACCGGACTGCACATTTACGCAGGGGAAACATCGGTTTCGGTCGGCAAGATTGGCGGCAATCTGACCGTTGTGGGCGCCAGGGATGCCGTCGGGATGGAATTCAACAAGGCCGCTGTCGGGAACATCAGCGCCAATGTCACGGTTTCGGGGGCGGAGGGCGTCAGCGGAATCGTTGCATACAGCACTGTGTTGGACGACATCGCCGGCAACTGGCATATCTCCGGCAGCGCGGCCGAAAGCCTTGTCGCCGGCATTTACTCTTTTGACAGTTTGAGCGGCTACGGAAAGATAGGCACCGCCACCTCGAGCATGACGGTGACGACGGCCGGCG
>JAKPNF010000030.1 GCA_029548565.1 Verrucomicrobiota bacterium | reverse complement strand
GGCCCTCGCGCGGTTGCTGGGCCGGGCAAAGACTGCCGTTGTCGACGCTGATGCCCCCGTCGGGCTGGCTGATGAAAACAAGGACGCCTTTGCCTTCTCGGGCGATGCGCGCAAGCGCGCGGTCGATCTCGCCCGCGCTTTGGCCGAAATTGGCGGCGCCGAACAAATCCGCCATCGCGTTTTCGCTGTGCATACGGGCCAGTGTGGGAGTTTCGTCGAGCTTGCCCAGCGACAGGGCGTAATGGCGCGTGCCGTCCATGCTGGACTGGTACAGATGCGCCGTAAATTCCCCGTGCGCCGTTTGCGCGGGGGTGCTGGCCAGGCGTTTGACAAAGGTCTCTCGCTGCGAGCGGTAATCGATCAGTTGGGCGATCGACAGCAGTTTTAGGCCGAAGCGTTTTTTAAAGGCTATCAGGTCGTCAAAACGCGCCATGGTGCCGTCGTCGTTCATGATTTCGCAGATGGCACCGGCCGGGCGCAGCCCCGCCAGGCGCGCCAGATCGACGGCCGCTTCCGTGTGTCCCGCGCGTTCCAGCACGCCGCCTTCGCGCGCGCACAGGGGGAAAATATGGCCGGGTTGCACGAGGTCGCAGGGCTGCGAGTTCTCGTCGGCAAGCACGCGCAGGGTGCGCGCGCGGTCTTGGGCGCTGATGCCGGTTGTCACGCCTTGTGCCGCGTCGACTGTGACGGTGAAGGCCGTGCGGTGCGACTCGCGGTTTTGCGTCACCATCTGGGAGATATCCAGGCGCTTGAGCAGGGCGGCGCTCATCGGCGCGCAGATCAGCCCGCGGGCGTGGGTGATCATCATGTTGACCGCCTCGGGCGTGACCAGTTCGCCCGCCATGAGCAGATCGCCCTCGTTTTCCCTGCCTTCGTCGTCAGTGACGATGATCATTTTGCCCGCGCGAATGTCCTCGATGGCGCTGTGGACACTGTCAAAGGCGGACTGCGGCTCGATTTGGCTCATAGCTTGCAAAAGAACAAGGGACTGTTGAGGCGCTCAGACCTCGTTGAACTTTTTGTTGAACAGCTCCTCAAGCTCGTCGAGCATTTTCAGGGCGCTTGCCCCCGCCGCGATAAAGCGCAGCGTGGTGTCTGACCCGGCCGCCAGCATCATGATGCCCATGATGCTCTTGCCGTTGACCTTTTCGCCGTCCTTTTCGATCCACAGTTCCGTGTCGGCAAAACGGTTGGCGATGCGCACGATCATGGCCGCCGGGCGGGCATGGATCCCCATCTTGTTCTGCACCTTGAGGGTTCGAACGTTTTCTATGTCGGTTGTGTTGGAACTTGGCATCAGAAAGAACGGCCTGGCATTGGAAGGGCGCCGAGGCGTTTTTGGCAATTATCCTGCATCGGCCTCGGGGGCGTCAAGAGTGGAAACACTCCCCGGGCAGTGATGCGGCGCCCTTCATCCGCGAGGGGAAAACTCATCCGCCTATTTCTTATGTCGGCTATTCAAACAAGGAGGCCTGCTGCGCAGCCTCTTGCTCGGTTTGCAGATTGCGCAAAAACAACGCGCGGTGCTGCGGGCAGGGTTCATGAATTTTAATGGCCTCGATATGCGCCTGCGTGCCGTAGCCTTTGTGCTGGGCAAACCCGTAGGCGGGAAATTCCTTGTCCAGCGCCATCATTTGCGCGTCGCGCGTGGTCTTGGCGAGAATGGAGGCCATGGCGATGGCCAGCGATTTTGCGTCGCCGTCTACGATCGCCTCGTGTTGCCACGAAAAGGGCCTTAAGGGGCGCCCGTCCACGAGAACTTTGGCGCTGGGGGCATGGCCGGCGTCCGCCCACAAGGGCGTGTCGCGCTCGGCGCTGGGCAGCACGATGTCGGGGTTTTTCCGGATCAACTCCTGCAGCGCGCGGTCCATCGCCAGGCGCGTGGCGCCCAGGATATTAAGCGCGCCGATCTCTAGGACGCTCGCGCAGGCGACCGCGCAGGTCAAAACACCCTCGCGTTCCCATTGAAAAATACGCGCGGCCAGCTCGCTGCGGCGCAGG
>JAKPNF010000151.1 GCA_029548565.1 Verrucomicrobiota bacterium | reverse complement strand
CGGCAGCCTCTATCAGGGCAGGGACGAGCAGATGGCGCAGTCCGCGCTTTTGGTGTTGCGCGACATCACGCAACTCAAACTCGTCGAGCAGGCGCGCCGCGAGTTTGTCGCCAACGTCTCGCACGAGATGAAGACGCCCGTCACGATTTTAAAGGGCTTCGCCCAGGCGCTCGAGGAGGATTACGAGACGATGGACGAGCCGCAGCGGCGCAAGTTCATCGGCAAGGTCAGCAATTCCGCGCGGCGATTGGAGTCGCTGATAGAGTCGCTGCTGGTGCTCTCGCGGCTGGAGGGCGACCCGGACTTCATGCAGCTCGAGCCGCACACGCTCAACGCGTTTCTGGCTGAGTTGCTGGAGGAAAAAACGGAGCGTTTCGCCCAGGCGGGCATCGCGCTTTCCTTCGAAACCCATCTGGCGCACGACAGCGTGAACATCGACCCCATGCGCCTGAGCATGGTGATGCGCAACCTGCTCGACAACGCTCTCAAGCATGCCAAGGGCGCGCGCGGTCGTGGTGAGCAGCGAGCAGCTCGACGCGCGCACCGTGCGCGTGAGCGTGGCCGACGACGGCTGCGGCATACCGCCGGATGATTTCGTGCAGGTCTTCGAGCGTTTTTACCGCGTCGACAAAGGGCGAAGCCACGACAGCGGCGGCACGGGGCTGGGCTTGAGCATCGTGCGCCAGATCGTCACCTTGCACGGCGGCAGCGTGTGCGCCAAGGCGCGCGAAGAAGGCGGGGTTGTCTTTTCCTTCACGCTGCCTTTGTGCAAATTGGACGCTTGAAAAAAATCACCCAAATGCGCTATATAACAAAGATGAATTTCAGCGGGAAAAAATTCGCGGGGCTGCTCGCCTTCGCGGCGCTCTTTGGCGGCGCGGCTGTTTTCGCGCAGGACAAGGCCACGCTGGATTTGCTCGTCAAAAAAGGCGTCATCACCCAGGAGGAGGCCGAGGCGGTTGCAAAACAATCCGTGCTGATTGTCGGCCCCAAGGAAAAGGCCGTCAAGAAACTGACGATTTCCGGGCGCATCCACACGCAGTTTGATTACATCAGCGTCGACGACCAGCGCGACAACGCCCCGCATTTGGAAACCACGCAACAGTTCATGATACGGCGTGCCTTCGTCGGCATCGCGGCCGATTTGGGCGGTGGCGTGAAGGGGGAGGTGGAGATGGACTTCGCCGCGGGCACGGGCAGCACCGTTCAGGGCACGGGCGGCACGCGCAATTTGTTCAGCAAAGTTTACGCCTCCAAATATTTTACCGACATCGGCACGCTGAAGGCCGGTTACGACAAGGTGAATTTCGGTCAGGAGGAAAACACCTCCTCCGCGCGCATGCCGGTGGTGGAGCGTTCGCTGGCCACCTATTTTTTCACCGGGGATTTTAACGACGGCTCCAGCTACCGGCGTCTTGGCATGGGCAACCGCCGCACCGGCGTTTTTTGGCACGGGCAAACAAACGAGAAAAACTTCACCTATAGCGCCGCCGTCACCAACGGCCAGCAAAGCGTGCGCAGCTTCGGCGCGGGCAACGGCGGGATGAGCTACTGGTTCAGCGCCGCGTACACGGGCAAATTGGAGAATTGGGATTATCACGCGGGGCTGAACATGGGCTACAGCCAAAACGGAAACTCGGCCGCCAACGACACGATGCGGGACATGTGGGGCATCAACCCCTACCTCACCGTCAAAAGCGGCCGCTTCCAAATGCCCGCCGAATTTTTGCTGGCCAGCGTCCAAAAGGGCAGGGAAGACGGCAGCGACGCCGTGCCCTGGGGCGTGAACGTGACCCCCCGCTACACTTTGTGCGACGAGTTCGACGTGGTCGCCCGCTTCAGCTATCTCGACACCAACGGCCGCGGCCTGCGCATCAGCGACGGAGTACGCAACGCCCCCAGCCCTGCCGTAAACTACGACCGCGCCTACGCGGTGTACCTAGGTTTCAACTGGTATATCATAGGCGATGCATTGAAACTCACCATGGGCTACGAATACGCCCGTTTCATGGACGCATTGGTACTGGGCAAAGGCGACGCCAACGCCCACGCCCTGCGCGCCAGAGTGCAGTTGCTGTTTTAGAAAACAGGCGCGAAAAAACCCGCATTTTCAAAATGAAAAAACGCAGGTTCAAAAATGGTGCTCGGGAGGGGACTTGAACCCCTACGCCTTTCGGCATACGCCCCTCAAACGTACGTGTCTACCAATTCCACCACCCGAGCAAAGACGTAAAGGTTCATTTATGCCCGAGCGCGCAAATTGAATCAAGGAAAAATATCCCGAAAATTCCTCACAAATTGAATTGAGCCGCTGAGCGCAAAGGCATTATAGTTGTTACTCGCGCCGCGAAAGGTGCGATTGCGTTTAAAGATTTACTTATGTCTGACGACCCCAGCCGCGAGTCTCCCGAAAAGGACGCCGCCAACGAATCATCCGTTGTTGATTTAAGCTCCCTTAAAGATTTGAGCTTTGGCCCTTCGTGGACAACGGGCACGCCGCCCAAGCCCGCCGCGCGACCCGAGCGCGACCGCTTCGAAAGGCGCGGGCCGCCGCGTGAACGCTTCGACCGCCGCCCCCCGCCGCGCGACCGGCGCGACAGTCGCCGCCCAAACGAGGGCGCGCCGCGCCAGGGCTTTGACGGCCAGCGCAGGCGTTTTGACCGCCGCCCGGGCGACGAGCGCCGTGGCCCGCCTCGCGACTTCGCCCCGCTGTTTCGCCCGACGGCCGAGGTGTTGTTTTATCCGGAAGACGCCGCCTTTCGCGCGCTGACCAAGGCCATCCGCACCTCTTACCGCACCTACGAGCTTTTTGAGGTGGCGCACCTCATTCTGGAAAAGCCCGAGCGTTTCGTGGCGGTGATCAAGCCGTTGCCCAATGCGGATGCGGCTCAAAAATTTTACCAAAGCGTGCCCGACGCGCTCGTGTTCGAAAGCGAACAGCAGGCGGTCAACCACGTGCTCAAGGATTTTTTAGACCGCTTTTTCACGATCGAGCAAGTGGATGTCGAGCCGCCCAAGGGTTCGTTTGTCGGTGTGAACAAGAGCCTGCTTTCCGGCGAGCTGATCGCCCCGCCGAACTACCACCGCTATCAGGAGCTGCTGCGCCTGCACCACACCGAGCGTTACCCGACGATGTCGTTCGAGCGCTTCGCCTCGCAGATCGAGCTGGACAAAGACCCCGAGACGGTCAATGCCTGGCTCGAAAAAATGAAAAAGACCGCCCGCTACACGGAAAAAAATCCGGCCGAGGGCGCCGAGGCAAAGACCTTTGACTCGCTCAGCGCCGCGCGCGAATACCTGCTGGCCCACCACAAGGAAAAGATCGTGCGCGAGACGACCGAGGCGCGCATGCCCGGCCGCCTGATCGCCCAAATGCCGCAAGGCCCCCTGCGCCGTTCGGTCGAAATGATTTTGCAGCAGCAGATCCGTTTCCCGCTGATCAGCGCCAACAACCTGCGCGGTCGCCTGCGCCGCATGAAATTCGGCCTGTACAAGCGCGGCTCCAAGGGCATCTCGTTTGTGTGCGCCGTCAAACGCCGTTTCCGCGAGGAGGGCACGGTCTTCGCGCAAAACCTGCAAGACCTGATCACCTTCATCGAAAAGACGCCCTATGTCAACGTGAAGGATCTGCCGGAAAAGTTTTTGGGCATCGCCCCCGCGCAGTCCGAGGCGGACAAAACGCCGCTCAAAGACGCCACCGCCCAGGCGGAAGCGCAGGACGCGGTGGAGCCTCCGCCCGAAGCCTCCGCCGAGGTAGAAGCACCGGTGCAAACACTTGCCGCCGAGCAGACTGCGCCGGTGGAAACAACAGCGAGCGCACCCGAGGCGACACCGAGCGTTTCCGAGGCGTCCGCCGCGACCATGCCCAACGCGGACATCGACCGCATTAAGGCGCTGCTAAAAGATTTGCACTGGCTCGTGTCGGAAGGTTACGTCACCGAATTTGGCGACGGTCGTCTATTCGCTCCGCCGCCCATGCCTGCGGCGAAAGTCAAACAAGCCGAAGCCCAGGACGCCGCCGAGCATCACGACAGCGCGCTTGAGGCCGCCGTGCAGGAAGTTCAGGCTGATCCACAGACACAGGAAGAAGCTCCGGCACAACCACAGCAAAGTGAGTCAACGCCTGAAGAAACGCCCGCGCAGTAACACAAGCGCGCCCTTTGCGCACGCTGTTTACAGGTGTTTTTTAAAACGGCCGCTGTTTCGGCAGCCTTTAATTCGGTGAATCAATCAATTGACTTTGTGGGCGGCATTGGTCAAAATTATGGCTTACGTCCTTTCTTCAAAGGAATACGGATTTTCAACGAACCATTAAACACAAGAAAGTATCCATGAAAAAATTAGCTCTCACGTTGACCGCGCTTTTCGCTTTCGCCGCTTGTGCGTTTGCACAAAAAACCCCCACTGTGGTGGTGGTGAATATGGAGACGGTGCTCAACGGTTATTATAAGACCACGGAATCCCGCCAGCGCCTGCAGGGTGCCGCCGAGACCAGCCAGAAGGAACTTAACGACCAGCTCACCTCCCTGCGCGACTTGGAGGGCAAAATTCAGGAGAAAAACGAAAGCCTGAACAATCCCGCGCTGACGGACGAGGGCCGCAAAAAAATCCAGGAGGATGCCCAGCCGCTGATCACCGAGTACCAGACCAAGCGCCAGGCCTTCGAGGCCAGCCAGCGCCGCGTGCAGTCCGAATTGCAGTCGCAAAGCAACAGCATCAACGCGACGCTTGTCAAGGACATCACCGAAAAGGCGATCGCCATTGCCAAGGAAAAGAACGCCGACATGGTGCTGACCACCGGCATCACCGGTGTGCTGTGGGCCGATAGCGCCTACGACATCAGCCAGCTGGTGATCGACGCGCTGAACGCCGGGCAGCCGAAAAACTAATAGGCCACGTCCTTTTGGCGAAACGGCCCCGAGACCGAAAGGCCGCGGGGCCGTTTGCTTTTTCCCTTTTATAAACAACCGTAGTACATGCAGATTTCCCTCACTCAGGCGGATTTGATTTCGATTTTCCCCGACGCCAAGGTCGAGGGGCAAAGCGACCGCACCGCCACCGGCATCGCCTCGTTGCGCGAGGCGCAGGCCGGCGACCTGACTTTTTTGGGGAACATGAAGTACCGCGGCGAAGTCGAGCAGACAAAGGCCACCTATGTGCTGCTGCCGCCGGATTACGAGGGCGCGCCCTCGGCGGGGCAGGTGTACTTGCGCGTGGAGCGCCCGAGTCTGGCGCTGTCGCTACTGTGCCGGCGCATAGAGGCGATGCTGTGGCCAAAACTCCCGGCGGGCGTGCACGACACCGCTGTTATTGACGCGGGTGCGGACGTCTCGCCCGAGGCTTATGTGGGGCCTTTTTGCGTCGTGCAAAAAGGCGCGGTGCTTTCCGCGGGCTGCGTGTTGCACGGGCAGAATTTTATCGGGCGCGACGTGAAGCTGGGGCAGGATTGTCTTCTGATGCCCGGCGCCAAAATCATGGACTTTTGCGAGCTGGGCAACCGCGTGCGTCTGCACTCGGGCGTTGTTGTTGGCTCGGAGGGTTTCGGCTACGAGACCAACGCCGGCGTGCACGAGCCCGTGCCGCAGATCGGCAACGTCGTCATTGAGGACGACGTGGACGTCGGCACCAACACCACCATCGACCGCGCGCGCTTTAACCAGACCCGCGTCGGCCGCGGCACGAAGATCGACAACCTTGTGCAAGTCGGCCACAACGTCACCGTCGGGCGCGGCTGCCTGCTGTGCGCGCAGGTGGGCGTGTCCGGCTCGGCCGTCATCGAGGACTACGCCGTTTTGGGCGGGCAGGTCGGCATCGTGGGGCACTTGCGCATCGGCAAGGGCGCGCAAATCGGCGCGCAAAGCGGCGTCAACCACAGTCTTCCCGCCGGCCAGGTCGTGCGCGGCACCCCCGCGCGCGCCTATATGCTCGAGCAGCGCCTGGAGGTGCTCAAGAGCCGCCTGCCCGAGCTGTTCAAGCGTGTCGGCTCGCTGGAGGAAACCATCAAAAGGCTCTCCGGCGAAATCGAAAAATAGCGCGCAAAAAATTTCCTTTCCATGATGTCCCGAAAACTCAAACTGTTTGCCGGTTCCTCAAACCCCGCGCTGGCCGCGGAGGTTTGCAAGGCCATGAAAATCCCCCTGGGGGACGCCACTGTGGAGAGTTTCCCCGACGGGGAGACTTTTGTGCGCATCAACGAGAACATCCGCGGGGCGGACGTGTTTTTGATGCAGTCCACGAGCAACCCGGCCAACCAGCACCTGATGGAACTGCTGATCATGATCGACGCGGCGCGGCGCGCCAGTGCCGACCGCATCACGGCCGTGCTGCCCTTTTTCGGTTACGCCCGCCAGGATAGAAAAGACCAGCCGCGCGTGCCGATCACCTCCAAACTCGTGGCCAATTTGCTCACTGCCGCCGGCGCCGACCGCGTGCTGGCGATGGACTTGCACGCCCAGCAGATCCAGGGCTTTTTCGACATCCCGTGCGACCATCTGCACGCCATGCCCGTTTTTTACGAGTATTTGCAGCAGTTCAAGCACGACAACCTCATTATCATCTCGCCGGATGTCGGCGGCATGAAGATGGCCAGCGCCTACGCGGACTTGCTGGATTGCCCGCTGGGCTTCGTCGCCAAGCGCCGCCTGAGCTCCACGACAGTGGAGGCCACCAACCTCGTCGGCGAGGTGCAAGGCATGAACGTGCTGATGGTCGACGACATGTCCGAGACCGCGGGCACGCTCACCGCCGGCGCCAAAATTTGCAAGGAGCGCGGCGCGAAAAAGGTCATGGCGGCCGTCAGTCACGGCACGCTCAACGACATCGGCTACAACCGCCTGAAAGAAGGCCACATCGACGAGCTGATCACGACGAACTCGACCTCTGTGGACACACGCGGGCTGCCGATCACGGTCTTGAGCATCGCCACTCTTTTTGGCGAGGCCATACGCAGAATCCACGACCACGAGTCGGTCTCGTCTCTTTTCCAAGTCAAGGGCTGGTAGAGACAAAAAGTGCGGCGCTGCGCGCGGCGGAGGTGCTGTCGCTATTTCAGGGTTGTGTGTCTAATTTGAAGACGCATCCCTGAGCCTGCCTTAATTTCTTTCCTTAATTGCTCAGCGCGCTGCTGCGCGCCGGAGGCGGTCGTGGAGGGCTTCGCCGAGTCCTGCACGTGGCGGCAGTTCGACAAACAGGGTGCTGTAGCCGCCTTTGTCCAGCGTGCGCAGCATGGCGAACATATTGTGGGCGATTTGTTCCATCTGGCCGTTTTCGCTTAGGAAAAAGAGGTCGGTGCGTTCGGGTTTTTGCAGGGGCCGGCGCGGGCGTTTTAACAGCACCCAAGCCTGGCGGGTGTTGTCGGCACAGGGAGGGGGCGGTGTTCCCCTTGAAAGCAGCGTCACGGGCGTTTGGGGGCTGTAGTGGCGCTTGAGCAGACCGGGGGCAGGCAGACCGGCTGGTGAAGGCTCTGTGGCGGCCTTGGGGGCGCTTGTGTCCACGATTTCGCCCAAGGCGGTCTCGATCATCTCACGGGTCACGGGGCCATGGCGCAGGATGCGAGCGGGGGCGTCGGGGTCGGACAGATCGATAATCGTCGACTCTATCCCGTGGACGCAGGGGCCGGCGTCGAGGATATGCGGCTGGCGTTCTCCCAAAGAGTCGCGCACATGCGCGGCGCAGGTGGGGCTGATGTAACCAAAGGGATTGGCGCTGGGGGCGGCCAGCGGGATGCCGGCGGCTTTCAGGACGGCGCGCATGGCAGGGTGGGCGGGCATGCGCACGGCCACGGTGGGTTTGCCCGCCGTCACCAGCGCGGGTACTTCCGGTTTTTTTGGCAGCACAAAAGTCAGCGCCCCCGGCCAAAAGGCGTCAGCGAGTTTTTTCGCGCGCGCGTTGGGCTGGGCGAGTTTTTCGAGCATCGCCCAATCCGCGACATGGACGATCAAGGGATCGAAGAAGGGGCGGCTTTTTATTTCGAAAACACGCCGCAGCGCCGCCTCGTTAAAGGCGTCCGCCGCCAGCCCGTAGACGGTTTCTGTCGGCAGCGCGACCACTTCGCCCGCGCGCAGCAGTTGCGCCGCCCGCTCGATGTCGGCGGGGTTTTTGGCGTCTAAAAAGGGCGCGGTCATGGCCGTTACATGAAAACGCCGCCATGCAGAAACTCTGCCGGGCGGCGTATGGGTGGGTCGGTAAAAAGGCTTACTTGGCCAAAAGCATGTTGCGCGCGCGCTTGATCGCCTTGGTGACGTGGCGCTGCTGCTCGGCCGTGAGACCCGTGATGCGCCGCGGCAGGATTTTGCCCGTGTCGGTGACGTAGCGCGACATGATCTCCATGTCCGTGAAGTCGTAATCCATCGGGTTTTTGCTGCGGCCTTTGGGTGCTGAAGTTTCTTCGCTCATAACGTGTAAAGGTTTATCAAACCGAAAAACAAGCATTGCTTCAAGCCTAAAATTTTCAAGCTCATCGCGCAGGGGCGGCCTGCGTGGTGGAGCGACCGAGGCATCTTTCGTTTCTTTCAGGAAATTTTTAAAATAAAAAACATATCAAAATATCTTGATACGTTGATATTTTGGTTGCGCCCAGGCAAATCGCCTGCTTACAATAGGTCACTTATGTCACAAAATTTCATCTTCTCATCCGAGTCCGTGGGCGAGGGCCATCCCGACAAAGTGGCCGACTATATTTCCGACAGCGTGCTGGACGCCTGCCTGGAGCAGGATCCCCACAGCCGCGTGGCGTGCGAGACGCTGGTGAAAAGCAACTGCGTGTTTTTGGCCGGTGAGATCACCACCAAGGCGAAAATCGATTACGAAAAAATCGTGCGCCAGGCCATTTCCGAAATCGGTTATTTGAATGACGACGACGTGTTTCACGCCGACCGCGTGTTCGTCAACAACGCGCTGACCCGCCAAAGCCCCGACATCGCGCAGGGCGTCGACGCGCGCCGCGCCAAGGGCAAGCAGGGGGCGGAGCAGGGAGCCGGCGACCAGGGCATCATGTTTGGCTACGCGTGCGACGAGACGACGGAGCTCATGCCCGCGCCCATCATGTTCGCGCACAGGCTCAATCTGGAGCTTGCCCGCATCCGCAAAAAAACCAAGCTTGCCCCGTGGCTGCGCCCGGACTGCAAGAGCCAGGTGGCCTGCGAATATCGCGACAACAAGCTCGTGGCCGTGCGCAATGTCGTGATCTCCACGCAGCACGCCGCCAACAAAAAGCACGCGGAAATTTACAAGTTTTGCGTCGAGAAGGTCATCAAAAAAGTGCTGCCCAAGTCCCTCATCAAAAACGCGGAATTTTACATCAATCCCACCGGCAGCTTTGTCGTGGGCGGCCCGCAGGGGGACTCGGGGCTGACGGGGCGCAAGATCATCGTCGACACCTACGGCGGCTGGGCGCGTCACGGCGGCGGCGCCTTCTCGGGCAAGGATCCCTCGAAGGTCGACCGTTCGGCGGCCTACATGTGCCGCTGGGTGGCCAAGAACATCGTGGCGGCCAAGCTGGCCAAGCGTTGCGAGCTGCAGGTGGCCTACGCCATCGGCCGCGCGGAGCCGACGTCCATCCACGTGGACACTTTTGGCACGGGCGTCGTTTCGGACGAAAAGATCGTCGCGGCGGTCAAAAAAGTTTTCTCCTTCAAGCCCTCGGCCATCATCAAGGAACTGAACCTGCTGCGCCCGATTTACCGCGGCACCACCAATTACGGGCACTTCACCCGCAAGAACCTGCCCTGGGAGCAACTCAACAAGGTCGAGGCGCTCAAGAAGGCCGTGAAGAAATAAAAAACGTATCCATTTTTTAATGACAAAGAAATCATCCAAAACCAAAAAGGCCGCCGACTGCGTGGTGGCCGACATCTCCCTGGCCGCCGCGGGCCGCAGGGCCATCGAAATGGCCGCGCCCGAAATGCCCGGCCTCATGTCGCTGCGCGAAAAGTATGGCAAGGCAAAGCCGCTCAAGGGCGTGCGCGTGGGCGGCTCTTTGCACATGACGGTGCAGACCGCCATGCTCATCGAGACCTTGAAAATCCTCGGCGCCGACGTGCGCTGGGCCAGTTGCAACATTTTCTCCACGCAGGACGACGCGGCCGCCGCCATCGCCGCGACCGGCACGCCCGTCTTCGCCAAGAAGGGCGAGACGCTCGAGGAATACTGGGACTACACCTTCCGCATGCTCACCTGGCCGGACGGCCGCGGCCCCCAGCTCATCGTGGACGACGGCGGCGACGCGACGCTGCTCATCCACAAGGGCTACGAGCTTGAAAACGGCGACAAGTGGGTTTACTCCAAAAGCGAGAGCAAGGAGGAGCAGGTTATCAAGGATTTGCTCAAGAAGATTTATAAAAAGACACCCAAGCATTGGCACAACGTCGTGGCCGATCTGAAGGGCGTCTCCGAGGAGACGACGACCGGTGTGCACCGCCTTTACCAGATGGCCGAGGCCGGAAAACTGCTCGTGCCCGCGATCAATGTGAACGACTCGGTCACCAAGTCGAAGTTCGACAACATGTACGGCTGCCGCGAGTCGCTGATCGACGGCATCAAACGCGCCACCGACCTCATGATCGCCGGCAAGACCGCCGTCGTGTGCGGTTATGGCGACGTGGGCAAAGGCTGCGCGCAGGCTCTGCGCGGCATGGGCGCGATCGTGAAGGTCACGGAAATCGACCCCATCTGCGCGCTGCAGGCGGCGATGGCGGGCTTCGAAGTCGTGACCGTCGAGGACACCCTTGGGCTGGCGGACATTTATGTCACCTGCACGGGCAACCGCGACATTCTCACCGCGGCGCACCTGCTCAAGATGAAAGACCAGGCCCTCGTGTGCAATATCGGCCACTTCGACAACGAGATTCAAGTGACCGCCTTTGAGAAAACCAAGGGCGTCAAAAAGACCACGATGAAACCGCAGGTCGACCGCTACACGCTGCCCAGCGGCCGCGCGATTTACATTCTGGCCGAAGGCCGCCTCGTGAACCTCGGCTGCGCGCACGGTCACCCGTCCTTCGTGATGAGCAATTCCTTCACCAACCAGGTGCTCGCCCAGATGGATCTCTGGAAAAACCGCGCCAAAAACAAGCCCGGCGTCTCCGTCCTGAGCAAGCAGCTCGACGAAGAAGTCGCCCGTTTGCACCTCGCCCGCATCGGCGTGAAACTCACCAAGCTGAGCAAATCACAAGCCGACTACATCGGCGTCAAACAAACCGGCCCCTACAAGCCGGATTACTACCGCTATTAAAAAGCAGGGGGCCTTTTTGAAAAAAGTCCCCCTGCACCCCCAAAAACTTTTATAATATTTGGAGAAGCAAAAGGGCTTTCTCGTTCGCGAGAAAGCCCTTTTGCTTCTCCAAAAAAATATATAAAAAGTCTTTTGAAGGGGTAGAGGGGAAAGCTTTTCTTCAGAAAAGGTGCTCCTTCAAATATTAATCCATCCCGCCCAGTAGGCGGCCAGTACGATTGCGGCCAATATCAGGCGGTACCAGGCGAAGATGTTTAGGCCGTGGCGGGTCAGGTAGCCTACTAGCCATTTGACGGCGATGGCGGCCGAGACGGTGGCTATTAGAATGCCTACCAACAGCGGGCCCACGTCCAGCGCCTTGACGATGTCGGGGCCGTTTTTGGCGGTTTTGTAGAGGGATGCGGCGCTCAGGGTAATTAGCCCGAGCAGGAAGGAAAATTCGGCGGCGCGGCGGGGATTCAGGCCGGAGAGATAGCCGCCCACCAGCGTCATCATCGAGCGGCTCATGCCCGGCCACATCGCCACGCATTGCAGCAGGCCGATGAGCAGGGAGGATCTTATCGAAAGATCCGGCAAGTCCGGGCCAAAATCGGTTTCGGGCGGCGGCAGGTTTTTCTTGCGCCATTTTTCGACGAAGAACATAAGCCCCGCGCCGAAGATCAGCGCGACGGCCACGGTCACGGGCGAGAACAGGTATTGCTCGATGAACTTGCGAAACAAAAGCCCCAGCACCGCCGCGGGCATGAAGGCCACCAGGAGATTGACCAGCAGCCGGAAGCCGCCGCGGTTTTTTCCGAAAACGCCCATCAAAATTGTCCACAGCCGCTTCCAATATAAGATAACGACGGCCAAAATCGCGCCGAACTGGATGATGATGGCGTAGGCGTCCGCGCCGTCCTTGATCGTCATGGGGCGCTCGACGCCGTGGTCTTTGTAGATGACGGGCAGGCCGTCGTCGCCCTCAAGCTCGCTGTCGGCGTTCAGGCCGAGTAGTTCGTTGGTCAGGATGAGGTGGCCGGTGGAGGACACCGGCAGGTATTCCGTCACGCCCTCGACCAGCCCCAGGACAACGGCGTCCAGATAGGTGATCTTGGAGTCGCTATGGCGCGCGGGTGTGTCTTGCGCGCCCAGCACGCAAACGCTCAATAATGCCCACAATAAAACGAAGCGCATTTTCATTCTCTTTTATATAAGAAAAAAGTGCCTGCTGCGATTGTGCAACGCTAATTTATCTTGGAAAAGAAGTTGTGCGCTTTTAATGTGAAAAACGACTATGGCATCGACACGTTTTTTTGGCACCGACGGCATTCGCGGGCCCTTTGGACAGGGCTGCATGACGGAAGGATTTTTGCGCCGCTTGGGGCACGCGCTGGCAACGTATTTGAGGCAAAAGTACCCGCAAGGCTCGCTGACAGTGCAAATCGGCGGGGACACGCGCGCAAGCACGCCGCAAATAACAACATGGCTTTCCGAGGGGCTGGCGGCGCAGGGCATTTGCGTGCGACGGCTTTTTGTGGTGCCGACACCCGCGGTCTCTCTGGCCGTGCGCGCGCAAAAAAGCCAGATGGGCATCGCCATCACGGCCAGCCACAATCCGCACACCGACAACGGCGTGAAACTTTTCGATGAACAAGGCCTGAAACTCTCGAAAATCGAGGAGGAAAAAATAGAGCGCCTTGTGGACGCGCAGGAAGAATTGAAAACACCCGCCGATGCGGTCGCGCCCGAGGCGCCCGATCGCAGCGGGGCCAACGCCTATGTCGATTTCGCGCGCGCGCTTTTGCCGCCGCGCGCGCTGGCGGATTGGAAGATCGTCGTGGACACGGCCAACGGCGCCACCTCGTTCACGACGCCCGCCGTGCTGGAATATCTGGGCGCCAGCCTCATCACGCTCAATAACACGCCCGACGGCACAAACATCAATTTGGATTGCGGCAGCGAGCATCCGGAAAAGCTCGTGAAAAAAGTCGTCGAATCGCAGGCCGACCTGGGAATCGCCCACGATGGCGACGGCGACCGCCTGCTCATCGTCACCCGTGAGGGCGCCCTCGTGGACGGCGACCAGTTGCTCGGCGTTTTGGCGCTGCATCTGTTTGAAAAACTGCCGCTCGAAAAGCGCATTTTGGTGGCGACTGTTCAAAGCAATTTGGGGCTGGATCGCGCCATTGAAAAAGCGGGCGGCAAGCTCGTGCGCGTGGATGTGGGCGACCGCAATGTCCTTCACAAAATGGTGGAACTGGGCGCGCCGATCGGCGGCGAAAATTCCGGGCACATCATTTTGGCGGATGCGTGCCTGTGCGGCGACGGGCTGGTGGCCGCGCTGGCCCTGTGCCGTGTGCTGCTGGAAAGCCGCCGGCCGTTGCGCGAATTGTGCGCGGGCATCCCGCTGTTTCCGCAGGGCACGGCCAACCTGAAAGTCGCGGAAAAAATCCCGCTCGAAAACTGCCCGGCGCTTTCGCAGACAATACAGGAACTGGAAACCGAACTGTCAAAAGACGGCCGCGTGATGGCGCGTTATTCCGGCACCGAACCCAAGCTGCGCCTGCTCGTGGAAGCTGATACGCAACAAAAGGTCGACACCGCGCTCGAGCGCCTCAAGGCCGCCTGCGCGCAGGATTTGAGTGTGGTGAATTGAATTTCCGGTTTCCTCAAATGAACCCCCAAAAAAGAGCAATTTTATTTTTCTTAGCTGTCTCGATGGGGTTTGCGCTCGAGGCCTCGGTCAAGCCGGTTTGGCGGGTTATTTATAATAACGACGGGACAAATATCCTCAACTGCGCGAGTCCTTACAATACCTTGGGGCAGCGTGTGCTCACCGAGGAAAAGGTGCGCGCGAGCGTGCGGGAGGCAGCCGTGGCGGGCGTGGGCGCGCAGTTGCTCTCGCCGGGGACGTCTTGGGTTCCCTGGTGGCCGAGCAGGGTGGTGCCGCTTGCGCAACACGTTCAATGGTTTGAGAGCCGTTACGGCGTGAAGCCGGCGTCGGGCGAGCTGCAATTTTTGCTCGACGGCGGCGACATTATCGGGGCTTTTATCGACGAGTGTCACAAGCATAAGGTGGCGGCGCTGGTGTCCTTCCGCGCGAACGACGGGCACTTAATCGAAAACGCCTTCGCGAAAAAAGTGAAGGGGCAGTACGCGGGGCATTTGTCGCAATTTTACGCGCAGCACCCGCAGTTTCGTCGCTCGCAGTCGCCCGCGCAGGATTGGGGTGAGCGTGTGCACAATTGGGCGATTCCCGAAGCGCGCGCGTACAAGGAGGCGCTGTTGGCCGAGCTGATACAAACCTATCCGCAACTCGACGGCGTGGAGATTGATTTTCAACGCCACCCACAGTATTTCCCGGACGATATGCCCGCGAATGAACGCGTGGCGGTCATGGTTGATTTTTTGAAAAAGGCGCGCGCGCAGCTCGATTTGGCCGCGCAAAAAACAGACGGCAAACACCGCAGCCTCGGCGTGCGGGTTCCCAAGTGGCCGGAGAATTCTCATCCCAAGCTCGGGTCTTGGGAAACGGTGGGCTTCGACGCCGCGGCGTGGGCGGCGGCGGGGGTTGATTTTTTTAATTTGAGCACCAATTACTCCACGGATCTGGACTTTTCCTCCATCGCGCAAGTACGCGCGGGCGCGCCCGAGGCGGCTATTTATGCCGAACTCACGCACACGCCGCTGACCTGGGATTTTTCCACGCAGAAAAACAAGTACAGCAGCACGGTGGCGTACCGCCGCGCGACAAAAGAAGTCTTGGAAACAACCGCGCGCGAGGCCTACGCGCGCGGGGCCGACGGGGTGAGCATTTTTAATTTCGCCTACTATCGCGCCTTCGGCGGCAACCTGGATCTGCGCGGCCCCTTCGACGAGCCGCCCTTCGAAGCCCTGAGCGCACTAGCCGACCTAAGCGCCCTCGAAAAATTGCCCGTGTGTTATTTCTACCGCAAGGGAGTGGGCCGCGCGTTCAAGCCGAACAAAAAGACCGCGCCCGCGAAATTGACCCTTGATATCACCCCCGCGCAAGGCAACGGCGCGGCGACCTTGCGCCTACTACTGCTCACTCACGCGGAACTGACACACCACGAACGCGACAAACCACAAACGGTCGACCACGGGACATGGAAAGTCTCCGTCAACGGGCAAGTGCTCTCACCTCAACCTGCCGCCGAAGCGCAAGTGCCGCCCATACCTTTCAAAGCAGGCAACGCAAACCCCCAGCAATACCAATTCTTCGCCCTGCCGCCCGGCGTTTTAAAACAAGGAGAAAACGAAATCCTCGTCGAGGCACAGGCAATCGCACAGGACATGTATCTGCGCTGGCTGGACATTACCCAGACAGCACGTTGATCGCAGTACGCTAGAATATTGCGCGACTTAAATCGCTCGCGCACGCAGGATGCGCCAGCATCCGTCATGAAAGTTTTTTGAAAGGGGTGCGGGGAAGACTTTTTTTCAAAAAGTTTTCCCCGCTGGCTTCAACTTAAAAAAACTTACTGATTGACGCCCTGCTGCACTTGCGCGGCGGGGGTGCTCAGGGGTTTTGTCTGCTCGGGGGGTGGACGGCTGCCGACGAAGAATACGCCGACCAGAATTAGGATGGGCAGCAGGTAGGGCACCGAGTATTTTATGACGTAGCCGAAAAAGGACGGCATTTTTACTCCGGCGCTTTCCGCTATGGAGCGCACCATGAAGTTCGGGCCGTTGCCGATGTAGGTCATCGCGCCAAAAAACACGGCGCCCAGCGACACGGCGACGATGTACGCGCTCATGTCGGCGTGGCTCAAAAGGTAGTCCGTCCAGGCGTGCTCGTCGGGGTTTGCCTTGCGGAAATCCTCCGGCACTTCCTTCACTTGCACGAGCTTGAAATAGTTCAGATAAGTCGGGGCGTTGTCCAACACCGAGGACAGCGCGCCGGTGGCGAAGTAAAAGTGCGATGGCTCGTTAATGGGCATGTCCTTGCCGTGGCGCTCCAGGTAATCCAGCGCGGGCATCATCGTCAAAAAGATGCCGAAGAACAAAAACGCGACCTCCTTGATGGGTCCGAAAGTGAAAAGATTGGAGGCGTGGACGCGGTCGCTGGTCAGCTTGTAAGAGGCGAAGGCCGCCGCGATCATCACGATCTCGCGCACGAAATACTCCGCGGGCGCCTCGATGACGGCGAAGATGATGACGATCAGCGGCACGAGGTTGCCCAGCCCCTCGATGCTGATGCGCGTGGAGCGCTCGGAGCTGTCCTTGATGTGGCCGTGGCGCAGGGCGCGGCGGTAGTTTTTGCGGTCGAGGATGTAAAACAGAGCCAGCAGCAGCCCGATGGTGAACGCCCACGGGATGAAGGCGTGCCCCACCAGCCACCAGAAGGGGACTCCGCGCAGGTAACCCAGAAACAGCGGCGGGTCGCCGATCGGGGTGAGCGCCCCGCCGACATTGGAGACGATGAAGATGAAAAAGACGATGTGGTAAGCGCTCACGCGCCCCTTGTTCATGTTGATGAAGGGGCGGATGAGCAGCATGGAGGCGCCGGTCGTGCCGATAAAATTGGAGATGACCGCGCCGAAAAGCAGCAGGACGATGTTGGCCGTCGGCGCGCCGCCGGCACCCACGCGGATGTGCAGCCCGCCGGAGACGACGAACAGCGAGCCGATCAGGCAGATGAATGAAAAATACTCGTGCAGCGAATGCCCCGTGCGGGTCAACCCCTCGCCCAGCCCCGCGCTCACAACATAAAAGACGACAACGATAACGCCCAGCAGCGCGGCGATATGGGGATAGTATTTCTCCCAAAAATGCTTCAGCGCTTTGGGCGTCAGCGGCATGACGGCGATCAACCCCAGCAAGGTCACAAAAGGCAGTATCGCCCACAGGGGGATGTCTACAAGCGTGGATGCGATCAACCGGGGAAAATAAGCGGGCATAATCCCCTCATTAAACTAAAAATTAAAATTTTCCTCAACCGAAATAAAGCAAGCCACGATATCTTATTCTATCGCGCGGTTTTCCTGAAGTTTTGAGAAAGTGAAGGAAGCTGCGTTGTCTTTGGAGCCGGAGGCTTTTAGCAGGACGGACAGGATGAATTTGCTGTCGCCGCGGCTGGCGGTGATGCGCAGGCGCAGCAATTCGCACTGGATACCCAGCAGGTGGGAAATGCCGCCGGAGCCCTGAACGGAGGGGTCTTCGCTTGAGGGCGGGGGGGATGCGGTGATGTTCACTTCCTCGAGTTTTTGGATGATCTCGTCGTCGCGGGTGCCCCACACGCCATCGGAGCCGTTGCGATGATCCTCGACTTGGGAGGCCCTGAACTCCCCGCGCTCGGCGAGGATTTCCAGCAGTTTTGGGCTGGCGGTGTTCAGGTTGATTTTGGAATGGCTGTGCAAGGTGGTCAGCGAGCGGAAAAGTTTCCAAATCTCGTTGGGGGTGCCGTCGGGGTTGTAGAGCGTCAGGGCGAAATCCTTGATGTGGTACAGTTCGTCGAAACTGCGCAGGGCGCGGTTGGGCACGGCGACGCGCGGGGTTAGGCGGTCGTAGTGATTTTGCTCGGCGCCGTTGACGCGCTCGCTGTCGTCGGAGTCTGCCCAATCCAGCAGGCAATCGACGAGTCCCTTGGCCTGCGACTCGGAAATTCCGCCGTGCTTAAAAATTTCCAGAAGCACTTCGGCGTAGGCGTTTGTCAGCGGGACGAGCGCGGTCTCGTCGCTTAGCTCGATGGAAATTTTCACGCCGTCGGGGAAAGGCAGCGGCGGGTATTCAAAAATGTCGCGCGGGTCTGTCTGCGCGTTGATCTCGGCGCGGGCGCGTTCGTTTTCGTCCATCGCGGCCAGACGCGCCTCGCGCACGTCGCGGTCTTCCTCGCTCGGCCAGTCCAGTTCGAGGTTCACGTCTTTTTCAAGAACGACCGTGTGTTCGTCCAGCGATGCGAATTGCAGCGGGTTCTCCCAGCCCTGCGTGGGCGAGAACAGCCCCTTGTCTTTTTCGATGAACATGCCCAGGACGCTCAGCGTGGCCTCCAGCGCGCCGTAGGCGTGCACGCGCAGGTCGTCGTTATCTTCGTACAGCGCTTTTAAGCGCAGTTGCTGGTGCACCAGCCCCAAAAACGCCGAGAGTACTAGCGACATCACAAAAATCAGTCCCAGAATAACCAGCAGCGCGGCGCCTTTGCGGCGTCGCGGGAAGCGGATGGCTGTGCGTGTGGCAGGCATTTTAAAATCAATAAATCAGCGGCGGCGAGGAGGGTTTGTTGCGCAGGTAAATTTTGTGGACGCGCTCGGCGCCGTTGAGGTTGAAATGAAAATAGACGGACTTCACCGTCCCCTTGGCCATGGTTTTGGGCGGCGGGGAATCGTCGTCGACCCAAGTTTCCGTGCTCTCGTCGTAGTACTGGTAGTTGATTTTTGTGACCAGCCGCGAGAGCAGCGTGCGCTGGATGTCCCAGGAATTTTCCGCCTGCTGCCTGGCGGTGCGCCACAGCAGGTAAAGCCCCTCGCGCTCGTCGAGCATCAGCCAGCAGGACAGCTTTGACTGCGGGTTATCCTCCTCCATCATCAGCAGCGGCGGGGCGTCGTAGAGTGTGAAACTGATGTACGGGTCGCCGGCGGTGCTTTCGTTGGGAGGATAGCTCCAGGAAAGGTTGGCCGTGGCTTCGGAAGAGGCGCTTTGCTGGGCGGCGGTACCGGCCGGTACGGTTGGCGAGTTACCGCGCGCGCCACTTGCCGAGCTTGCGGAAGACGAGCCGGAATCGCTCGTGTCGGCGTGCAGCGCGACGTAATCCAAAAAGCGCGTCAGCCCCAGATAATGTTCTTCCAGCGTCGGCTCCGTCTCCGTGCGCAGCCAGATATTTGACAGGGCGAACAGAAAGAACGAGGCACCCGCCAGCAAGATCGCCGTCACGGCCAGCGCCATCACCACCTCCAGCAACGTGAAGGCGCGGCGAAAAGAAGCTGTGCGCGCGGCGCTCATTGGGCGTAGTCGGTCTGCATTTTGCGCCGCGGGCGCAGGTGGTTGAGCAAATCGTCGAACTCCTCGAGCAGTTCCGTGCGCTCGGCCGCCTCGCTCCACTTGGGGCGGTACAGATAAAAGGTCTTGGTGATTTCCTCCTGCGGCAGTTCGTCAGACAGCGGGAAATCGAAAATCAGCGTCACGAAAAACAAATCCGCCGCCGTGGTGGGGTAGACGGTGGCCTCCCAACTCACGCTGCCGGAAACGGGCGTGTAAATTTCGCCGCCGGTTTCCATCTCGGTTTTGTCGGCGATCGAGAGGATTTTTTCGCGCAAAAACATCATGTCAGCCGTGCGCGTTTTTCGCTCCTGCATCATGATCAGCGCGGAAAGCCCGTTGTTGGCCGCCTGTGCCAATACCCCCACCGCCAGCGCGAAAATCGCCATGGCGACCACCGCCTCCAACAACGTGAAGGCGCGGCGTGTTTTTTCAAATGCGGTGCGTGCGCGGCTCATCTTGTTAAAAATATTTCAGGTCGCGCTCGGGCGGCGGCCCCCAGTAAAAGGGATCGAGCCGGATTTCCTGCGGCGCGTCGCCCCCGCGAATGTGCACCACCACCGGCAAGGCGCAGCCGTTGGGGTCGAAGCTTAGGCGCTCGACGGGGTATTTGCTCGGCTCGTCGTCGTCCTTGCCATGGACGGTTTCGGTGGGTAGCACGGGGATGAACTCGATCTCGAAGCGCCCGAATTTTTCCTTGTCGCCCAGAGAGAATATGCCGCAGTTTTCGCCGTTTTGGTCAACCAGCACAAAGGCGTTGCGCTCTTCGTCAAAGGTCAAAAATGTGCGGCACATGCGCATGGCGGCCTCGTAGCGGGCTTGGCGCACGGCTGTGTGCAGGACGTCCTCGGGCGGGCGCTGGCCAAAGCCGCCGAAAAGTCCGTCGAAATTCATCAGCGCCACCGTCGAGACAAGTCCGATGATCGCCAGCACCACGACAATTTCCAAAAGCGTAAACCCCGCCCGGGAGCGCCGGACAGGGTTTTCACGTTTTTTTCCCAACGCGCGACGGTGCGCGAATGCCGCGAACGCGCCCATGAAAAATTTATTTGTCCTCGTCCTTTTTCCAGTTGCCGATGTCGTCGTCCGTGCCGTCAGTCTTGTCGGGGCCCTTGCTCCACACGTCGTACCCGTTGGTGTTTTTGACGCCCGGGAAACGGTACATATACGCTTCCTTCCACGGATCTTCCGGCATGCTTTTCACATAGGGCCCCTGCCAACGCTGGGTGTTTTTGTCCGGCGCCTTGTAGAGCGCCTTGAGCCCTTCCTCGGTGGAGGGGTAGCTGCCCATGTGCAGGCGGTACTGCATCAGCGGGGTCATGACCGTCTCATTGACGAACATCTCCGCCACGTTTTTCTGACTGGAACCGAAGATGCCCTCGACATTCGAGATGACGGCGCCCATCACCAGCGCCAGCAGCGCGATGGCGATGACGATTTCCAGAAGCGAGAAGCCGCGGCGGCATTTTTTGTTTTGGGTAGATTGCATGACGTTATGGGTATTTGCTGATGAGGGCATGCTATATAAAACCCCGCGCAAGCGCAAGAGTTGCGAATTTAAATAGTGCGCACGCCTGCGGCGCTGAGTGATTTTTTTTTGGCTGGCGCTGGGCGAGATGGCATTGGGGTGACGAACCCTGTACGTGCCCACCCGAAAGAATATCCCGTTGGGCTATTCTTGCGTTCCCGCGGTGAAAATCCTTCATGGCGAATTTTGCCTGGTCTTACGATGGGGACAAGTAGTCTCGTACGTGCCCCCATCTATCCTGCGGCAAAATCCGCCCTGAAGGATTTTCACTTGCGGGAAAGCTGCACGGAGCAAAATGGCCAGTGTGGAGTATTTTTTTAGAAGGGCTTGCGGGTTGCGTGGCAGCGGATGCGCCAGCATCCGTCATCAAAGTTTTTTGGGAAAGGGGGGCGCGGGGGAAAGCCCTTTTCTTCAGAAAAGGGCTTTCCCCCGCATCTTTTTTACTCCTCCTCTTTTCAAAAAGATTGTCAGCGATGGGCGGGTGGGTGTTTAATGGAACATTGGGCGCGTTTTAAAAGGGGGCCTTTGTTATTCATGAGACAGATTTCTGCACAGAACATCCGCAATATCGCGATTATCGCGCACGTTGACCATGGGAAGACGACGGTCGTTGACCAGTTGTTGCGCCAGGGCGGGGCGTTTCGCGCGAACCAGAACGTGGCCGAGCGCGTGATGGACTCGATGGATTTGGAGCGCGAGAAGGGGATCACGATCCGCTCGAAAAACACGTCGGTGCATTTTGACGGTAATATTATTAACATCGTGGACACGCCCGGGCATGCGGATTTTGGGGCGGAGGTCGAGCGCGTGATGCGCATGGTGGACGGGGTGATGCTGGTGGTGGACGCCTACGACGGGCCGCAGGCGCAGACGCGGTTTGTATTGAAAAAAGCACTACAAGAGGGGTTGACCCCCATCGTGTTCGTCAACAAGATCGACCGACCGGACTGCGACCCGCAAAAGGCGCACGACAAGGTGCTGGAACTTTTTTTGGAGCTTGGGGCCACCGAGCACCAGTTTGACGCGCCCTTTTTGTACGGCAGCGCGCGCGAGGGTTACGCGGTGAACGAGCTGGACGACGAAAAAAAGGACATGATGCCGCTGTTCGCCGCGATTTTGAAGCGCATCCCGCCGCCAAAAGTGCAGGAGGGCAGGCCGTTTCAGATGTTGGTTTCCAACATCGGGTGGAACGATTACGTCGGGCGCGTGGCGATGGGGAAAATCCTTTCCGGCACCGTGCGCGGCGGAGACAGCGTGTTTGTCTGCCGCAAGGACGGCAAGCGCCAGCGCGCGAAGATCACAAAACTTTTTGAGTACAGCGGGCTGAACACCAATGACACGGCCAGCGCGGAGGCGGGCAACATCGTGGGATTGGCGGGTTTTGAGGACATCGACATCGGCGAGACGCTGGTGGCCAACGAGGACATGGAGGCGCTGCCCTTCGTGGAGATCGACCCGCCGACGATCCAGATGGAATTCGCCGTCAACGACGGGCCTTTCGGCGGGGAGGACGGCAAGTACGTCACCTCGCGCCAAATCCGCGAGCGCCTCACGCGCGAGGAGCGCTCCAACATCTCGATCTCCGTGACCGACGGGCCGGGCGGCACCTTTTTGGTCAACGCGCGCGGCTCGATGCAGATCGCGGTTTTGGTCGAGACCATGCGCCGCGAGGGGTACGAGGTGCTTGTCTCGCGCCCGCAGGTGATCACGCGCGTGCAAGACGGCGTCATCCAGGAGCCTTATGAAAACATCTGGCTGGAAGTGCCCACCGAGAGCGTCGGCGCGGTGATGAAGGCGATGGCCACGCGCAAGTTGCAGATGACGGATTTGCAGACCCACCTTTCCACGACCTCGCTCGAGGCCAAAGGCCCCACGCGCGGGCTGATCGGTTTTGAATTTGACCTGATGACGTTGACCAGCGGGCGCGGCGTGATGTCGCACCTGTTCGCCGAATACGCCCCGCACGCGGGCGAGCTTTCCTCGCGGTTGACGGGCACGCTGGTCTCGATGGACACCGGTGTCTCCACCGCCTATGCGCTCGACCAGTTGGAGGAGCGCGGCATTCTCTTCATCGGCGCGGGGCAAGATGTGTACGAGGGCATGATCGTCGGCGAAAACCCGCGTGCCGAGGATATCCCCGTCAACCCCACGCGCGAAAAGCAGCTCACCAACGTGCGCTCCCACGGCGAGGGCAAGGGCATCCAGCTCACCCCCCCGCGCACGTTCACGCTTGAGCGCGCGCTCGAGTACATCGCGGCCGACGAGTACGTGGAAGCCACCCCCGTCCACCTGCGCCTGCGCAAAAAATTCCTGAAACTCGAAGACCGCAAGCGCGAGGCAAAAATCGCCGCCGGACTGGCGGTGAAGCGGTGAGAAGGATTTGGATGGAAATGCGGGGGAACCTTTTTCTGGAAGAAAAAAGTTCCCCCGCGCCCCCTCCCAAAAGACTTTTATGACGGATGCTGGCGCATCCTGGGGTTACGCAGAGAGGCGTTTTTTGCGTCTATAGTTACGTCTATATATAAATATAGGAAAGGCACGGGCAGAGCGGTTGTTTTTCGTTTGCGGGTTGTCATATCGGCGGCTTCACACTAAAAGATAACAGTATGGCTACCCTAAAAAAATCCCCCGTTGACCTTTCTATTTTATGTGCCGCGTTGCTGGCGCCTGTGTGCGCGCAGGCCGCGCAGCAGCCGGACGTGCTGGTCGTGTTGGTCGACCAATGGAGTCCGCGCGACACGCCGCGCTGGGGCACGATCGCCAAGACCCCGAACCTCGACGCCGTGGCCGACCAGGGGATGCGTTTTTACAGCGCCTACTGCGCCAGCCCCATGTGCATGCCCTCGCGCGTGGCGTTGCTGACGGGGCAGTTCCCGCACAACACCCAGTTGTGGAGCAACACGATGGAGTACACCCCGCAGATCGAGCAGGCGCGCCTGTTTGCGGACATGAAGCAGGCCGGTTACACGACTGCGCAGGTGGGCAAAATCCACTGGGTCAGCGGCAACGCCTGGAAGCGCAACACCCCCAGCGAGACGATCACGGATTTTTATAACCGCATCGGCGCCGACCATGTGGACAACCTGCCTTCGCCCTTTTCCACGCCCAACGACAAGGGGCCGTATTCGGAATATTTAAAGAGCATCGGCAAGTTCGACGCCGTGGCCGCGGACATGACCGAGCGCATTCGTGGCGACAATTGGACGGTGCGCGCCTCCGCCTGCAGCGCCGAAGAGCACAACGAGATGTTTGTGGCCAAGCGCGCCATCGAGTACCTTGAAAAACAGCCCACGGACAAGCCGCTGTTTTTGGTCGTCAGCTTTTTTGGCCCCCACAACCCCGTCGACGCGCCGGAGCCTTACGCCTCCATGTACGACCCTGCCGACGTCGAGCTGCACCCCAACGTAAAGTTCCCCGTGGGCAGCGGCGGGCGCAAGTATGGCGAACAGCAACTGCGCGCCATCAAGGCCAATTACCTCGGCAAAATTTCCCATATCGACGAGTGCGCCGGACGCGTCTTCGAGGCCCTCAAAAAACGCGGCAACTGGGACAACACCCTCGTCATCTTCGCCGCCGACCACGGGGAATTCATGGGCTCGCACGGCTCCATGACCAAGGGGCAGATGTTTGAGGAATCCGCGGGCATCCCCATGTGGATACGCCCGCCCAAAGGGCAGGCCGTCGCCGCCAAAGAGTCCGACATTCCCGTCAATATGATCGACATTTACGCCACCGTTGTGGAGGCTGGCGGCGGCACCGTCACCCCGCAGCGCCAGTCCAATTCCCTCTGGCCCATCGTGCGCGGCGAAGTCAAAGACGACGGCTCCCAGGTCACCTTCTCGGAGATCGACCAGAAATTCCTCAGTTATATGGTGCGCAAGGGCGACTTCAAATGGTTCCGCGCAGGCACACGCGAATACCTGTTCAACTTGAAGGACGACCCCTTTGAAATGAAAAACCTCGCCGCCGACCCCGCTCACGCGGAAAAAGCCCGCGAACTGCGCGACACCTACTTCGAGTGGCTCATCACCACCCAACTGCACTACGGCAAAGGCTACATCCCCCGCGGCACCCGCGAAGCCATGAAAGCCGCCGAAGAAGCAAAGGCAAAAGCAGGGAAGAAGCAGGGGTAGGGGGAGGAAGAGGATGATGATGCGGGGAAAACTTTTTTGAAAAAAAGTTTTCCCCGCGCCCCTTTCAAAAAACTTTTAACGCGGATGCTGGCGCATCCTTTTGTGGGCGCGGGGCGACGGGTGTGCGGGGAGCGTGCGTAATTGGCGGGCGTGTCCGGGCGGCCGGAACAGGAAGAATAGATCCTGCAATTGTTTTTCAGAAGTTTTTGAGTAAAAATTCGCTTCATAACTTATTATCTTTCAATAAGAAGGGAAATTTGAGCTAAAAAATTCATTTTTTTGAAAAAAAGAACGTCACAACGGGCAATATCCAGCTAAATCCCCAATGGAAGAGTCTTTCATTTTTGAAAGCCCCTCTGTGTTTCAATCAGAAACAACAACCTGTCCTTACCTCAATTCTAACCCTAAATCCTTAACGTTTTAACTACTCCAAAATTATTATGACTATGAAAAAAATCCTTCTATCGTTGACATGTGCCTTGGTCATAGGCGCGTCGCTGCAAGCTGCTACTGTAAATTATTTTATTCGTGGAGAAGGTTATTGGATGAATAAAGGTGAGACGCCACCTAGCGGGACGGCGGATATTTTTAATCTTACAGGAACTGGATCTCCTGACGGAAGCCATCCGGAGGATTCTGCAGTGGGTACTGATCGCATTATTCAGTGGAATGGTACTCCGTTGGGTACTGTAACTGTTACGGCAAATATGATCATTAGAAGATTTTATACAACTATGGTGGGGACGGCTGGAGTGACGAATATGACCCTTGCCTCCGGATCTTCTTTGACGATGCGAGATTTTATCGTGGCGCCAGCTAGTACACGCAATTCAACCTTTAGCATGGTAGTCCTGACAGGATCTACTCTTGTGACATCCAATTCTATGCAAATGGGAAGTACGCATGCTAGTAGTGTCTATGGAGGAGTAACCACCATTACACAGGTTGGCGGTATAGTGAGAATTGTTTCTACAATGAATAATTCCAACGGAGGTCTTTATTTGACCAATGCCGCTGGTGGTGCAGGCGGTACGGGAAATTATTACCTGCAGGGAGGAGAATTGCATGTGTACAATAGCCATAGCAGCACAAGTAATACTGCAGGTATCAGGATAGGGTCTAATGGCGGGACTGCCAATTTTGTGTGGTCGGGCGGTTTACTTAATGCGCAGTATACGCAGATTTCCTTGTCTAATACGGGTTCGGGAAATTTGTCCGCTGGTGGTAATGGGGCTATCGCAACAATGCATACTTCCGGATCAAGTTTGATTTACACGCAGGGCGTGGATGCGATGATGACAATAGACATCAAGGACGCGGCTGAATATGACAAGGTTATTTGGGCAGGGGGTGCTGCAAACTTTGCTGATGGCACAACCATTAGTTTGAATCTGATTGATGATGATCCAACTATTTTTACGATAGGTCAGACATTTGATATTTTTACTGCGGACACAATCACAGCTGGAACCTTCACCCTAGATGGGACTTACGCCGCTTATTTTTCCGCTGATATTATTGGCGGCAATACCTTGCAATTGACCTACAACGGCATCCCCGAGCCTGCGGTTTCGGCGGGGTTGTTGGGGGCCTTGGCGCTGGCGTTTGTCGCCCGCCGCCGCAGGGTATAAGTGCTTTGAGTCACATATTTTTTCAAAAAGAGGCAGTCGCTTTAGTGCGACTGTCTCTTTTTTCGTTGATGTACTAACTTTTTGATTTTGAACAAAAAAGGATATTTCGTGTGTCAGTATTTAGGCACTAAATCCCGATTTCTAATTTTTTGAAAAAGCACGTCATAATCGCCGTTGCTGGCTAA
>JAKPNF010000131.1 GCA_029548565.1 Verrucomicrobiota bacterium | reverse complement strand
GTTGTTCGGGTCGTCGAGGATCGTGCAGCCGCGGTTGCGTCCGTAGAAGGAGTCCTCCCACTGCATCACCATCCCCAAAAACTGATTGTTGATGATGATGACCTTGGCGGGAATTTTTTCGATCTTCGCCGTGGCCAGTTCCTGAATGTTCATGAGGAACGAGCCGTCGCCGTCGATGTCGACCACCTGTGTCTTGGGATTGGCAACCTTCGCGCCGATGGCGGCCGGCCAGCCAAAGCCCATCGTGCCCAGACCCAGCGAGGAGATGAAGGTGCGCGGTTTGTCGAACTCGTAATACTGGGCCGTCCACATCTGGTGTTGGCCCACGCCGGTGGTGATGATGGCCTGGCCTTTCGTCTCCTCGTGCAAGGTGCGCAGGATGTCGGCGGCCATGATGCTCTTTTTGCCCGCGAAGGCAAAGGGGAAGGGGTGCTCCTTCTTCCAGCCGTTGATGCGCTTGAACCACTCGGAAAGGTTGGGCTTTTTAAAGCCGCCCTTTTCGATCATGGAGATCATGCGCTTGAGCGCGTGCTTGATCTCGGTGTGCACCGCCAAGTCCGCGCGCTTGTTCTTGTTGAACTCCGAGTCGTCGATGTCCATGTGGACGATTTTTGCCTCGGTTGCGAATTTTTCGACGCTACCGGTCACGCGGTCGTGGAAGCGCGCGCCCATGCACACCAGCAGGTCGCTTTCAGCCGCCGCCCAGTTGCCCGCCACGGTGCCGTGCATGCCGAACCACGAAAGGCTTTGCGGGTCTTTCGGGTCGTACGCGCCCACGGCCATCAGCGAGGACACCACGGGTACGCCCGTGAGCTTGGCAAACTTGCGCAGCTCCCTGGTGGCCTCGCCCATGATGATGCCGCCGCCGATGTACAGCACCGGCTTTTTGGCCTTGGAGATGAGGCTGAGCACCTGTTTGAGCGGCTCGTCCTTTGCACGAGGAATAGGCTTGATGCCCGGCAAGTCCACGCTTGCGGGAAACACGGGGCGGAACACCTTTTGCTGGACGTCCTTGGGGATGTCCACCACCACGGGGCCGGGTCGGCCGCTCTTGGCGATCAAAAAGGCTTTCTTGATCACCATCGGCAGGTCTTCGGCCTTGAGCACGAGGAAGCTGTGCTTGACGATGGGCAGCGTCATGCCGAAAAAGTCCGTCTCCTGAAAGGCGTTTTTGCCGATGAATTTTTGGAACACCTGCCCGGTGATGAACACCACGGGCACGCTGTCCATGTAAGCGTCGGCGATTGTGGTGACGAGATTGGTGGCTCCGGGGCCGCTGGTGGCGACAGCGACGCCCACCTTGCCGGTCGAGCGCGCGTAGCCGTGGGCCATAAAGCCGCCGCCTTGTTCAAAGCGCGGCAAGATGGTGCGTATCTTTTTGGTGCGGGTCAGCGCCTGGTTGATTTCCAGCGCGGATCCCCCCGGATACGCAAAGACGACTTCGACACCCTCGCGTTCAAGGCATTTCACGAGCACGTCGGCGCCCTTCATCTCGGGGCCGATCTCGTCCTTTGGCGATTTTTGGGTGGAAGTTTTGGTTTTCATGTTTTTGTGTTTTTAGCCACTGCCGTTAAGTGACAGTGAACCATTTATTAAACCGCTTTTTAAGACGCAAGGCAAGAAAACACACCGCCCTCGCAAAGATAGCTTTTGCGATTGCCAGCGGCGCGCTTGCGCCTGAGAATCACCCCCATGAAAAAACTTGTTTTTCCGGGGGCGTTTTTTTTGTGCTTGGCGTGCATTCAAGCCGCTGTTGTGCCGTCCGCCCAGCGTGGGCCCGCGTTGCAAAAGCTGCATGAGAGCTACGCCAAAAGCGCGGACCTGCACAGCGACATTGTGTACAAAAAGATCGGCGAGTGGGACGTGACGCTCGACCTCATGCTGCCCAGGCGCACGAAGAACAAGTACGGCGAGCCGTTGTTTAAGGACGGCGCGCCGGTTGTGTTTTACCTGCACGGCGGCGGCTGGATCAACGGCAACCGTTACACGTCCGCGCAGGCGGTCGAGTTTTTCAGCGAGCGCGGGATCGCCTCGGTGGGCGTGTCCTATCGTTTTTCCAAGGACGGCGACACGCTCGAAACCTGCGTGACCGATTGCTTCGACGCCGTGCGCTTCATTGCCAAAAACGCTGAAAAATATAATCTGGATCCCAACCGTTTTCTGGCCTACGGCGCGTCCGCGGGCGGGCATCTTACGCTGATGATGCTCACGGCCGAAGCAAAAGATTTCCCGGGAGACCCCACGCTGGCCGACGCGGCGTTCAAGTTCATCGGCGGGGTTGCCATGTGTCCGCCCACGACGCTGGTGGACGCCGAGGCGTGGAACGGGGAGGACTACATCAATGTCGGGCGTTTGGAAAAATTGTTGAACTGCTCGGGCGAACCCATGTGGGCGCTGGCCAAAAAACTCAGCCCCTTGCACCTGCTTAAAAAAGACAGCCCGCGCATTTTGATCGTGCACGGGGAAGACGACAAGACCGTCAGCATCGAGGGCAGCATCCTCATGGTGAAAAAGGCCGAACAGATCGGCGCGGACGTGCAGCTTGTCCGCGCGCCCGGGGCGGGGCACAATTTCAAGGGCAAGCACCCGCCGCTGTGGCGCGTGCAGCGGCTCATCTTTTTGGAGAACCTTTGGGAGATGGCCAGAAGCTCGTACGGGCAAAACACCTGGGAAAACGCGCCGCAGTTGTGAGCGCGCGTGTTTTGAGCGTTGCGCTTTTTGAGTGCGGCCTCAAGAATTACCGAAAGCTTTTTTTCGGTGAACAGGCTCTACCGCTATATCTTTGGATCGGTGCTCGGCTCGGCGTTGCTGGCCGTGGGCTTGTTCGTGTTCGTGCTGGTGGTGGGCAATGCGATCCGCGAGGTGATCGACCAGCTCGGCAGCGGACGTATTGATTTTGGCACCTTTGTTTATCTGATCGTGCTGTTGATTCCGGGGGTCATCCCCTACGCGCTGCCGCTGGGGCTGCTGGCCGCCATCCTCATCGTGCTGGGGCGGCTGTCGGCACAGTCGGAAATCACGGCCATGAAAGCCTGCGGCTTTTCAATTCTGCACGTGGCCGCGCCGATTTTCATGATCGGCTTTTTGGGCAGTTTGTTTTCAGTCTTCATAAATTTTTACTACGCGCCCGCGGCCGACTCGCTTTACAAAAATACCCTGCACAATCTCGTGCGCGACCACCCGCTACAGTTCCTGCAGCCCAATGTTTTCATTCGCGACTTCCCCGGCTACGTGATCTACGTCGGCGCGCGCGACGGCGAGCAACTCAAGGATTTTTGGGTCTGGGAAATGAACGAGGGGCGCACCTCGCTTTTTCTCAAGGCGCGCACGGGCAAGTTCGCCTACGACGAGGAAACGGACGCGATACAACTCACCCTGTCCGACGGCGTGGCCGAAAAATACCCCGACCCGGGCAAGGAGGAAACCCTGCCCACGCTCTCCTTCAAGGAAACCACGGTAAGCCTGTCGCTCGAGCGCATTTTGGGCGGCACGCGCGGGCCCAAAAAGTGGTCGATCATGACGGTGCAGGAACTGCTCACTGCACGCAAAGACCCGACCAAACTCGGCTTCACCGGAACGCCCGAGCAATTGGAGAAAATAAAATTCCGCGCCCAGATGCAGATCCAAAAAAATCTGGCCTTCGCCTTCTCTATCCTCTCGATGGCCGCGCTGGCGGTTCCCTTCGGAATAAAAGCCTCGCGCACGGAGACCTTCGCCAATTTCGGCATAGCGCTGGTTCTGGCGATGAGCTATTTTTTGATGACGGTCATCATCGGCTGGCTGGGCAAAACCCCCGAGCTGCGCCCGGACTTGCTGATCTGGCTGCCCAACGTCTTTTTCCAACTGCTGGGCGGCTACCTGCTCATCCGCAGCAACAAGCATTAAAAAATGCTTTTATCATATCAATTCAGCCGATGAAGGCAGAACGGGATGATGCCCGACTGATTTCTCAATGATGCGCCAGTTTATGCTTTAGTAGTGGCGTGTTTTAAACGACAATGAACAGATGCGCTCGTTCATGTCTTTGCTTGGGGCTGTTTTCTTGGGATTGTTGTGCTTTGTCGCGCTTGGCGGGTGCGCTTCTGCGAGTGCTTTCAAGCCCTTTGTCGACACGCGTGTGTTTTTGGAATTGGAAAAAGTGGAGGGCTTTGCGCAGTCCGCCAGCGAAAAAGACGGCGAGTACACCATCCGCCTCGTTGGAAAAATCACGGACGAAAATCTTTCACTCAAAACAGGAACCGCCGCCGTCCTCTATGAAGGCGACACCGCGCAAGTACTTGTCGAAATGATTCCCGTTTCCGAACTCAAAAGCCCCGCGCGCGCCGAAAAATTCAACCTCTTGCTTTGGGCGCCGCAGGGGATAGACAAGATTGTCTTTGGCAAACAATCGGCGCTCGTGTGGGAACGTCCGCGCCCGAACGCGGCGCCTTGAAAAAGTGCCGCCACCGCCTGGGGATAAGCCCCGCGTTTTATTTTCCCATTGACCGTAACGTCGCAGCCTGTAGAATGATTCTTTTGCCGCGCACGCGCGACACGGGTCAGTAGCTCAACGGTAGAGCAGTTGCCTTTTAAGCAATTGGTTCCGGGTTCAAA
>JAKPNF010000114.1 GCA_029548565.1 Verrucomicrobiota bacterium | reverse complement strand
AGCAGCGCCAGCAGCGCCATGAAAAGACCGGCCGTGGCGCTCGTGCACGCCTGTGCCTGCGGCGCGCCGAAATACTCGGCGAGCATTTTTTCAAAACGCTGCGTGCGCGGGCCGGTCGTGATCCAGCCGCTGCGCAGGCAGTCGGCCACTTCGGCAATCGCCTCTTCCGAGATGCTCGGGCGTGTGAACGGCAGGAATTCGTCGTTGCTCATTTGCCTTGGGCTTTGCGTTCATTGAGCGCCTTGTCGGCGGCGATGTTGCCGATCAGCACAAAATTGTCGTTTTTGTAGAGCAGGCGCCAGTCCTTGATCATGCTGGCGTTGGTCAAGTTCAACAGATGCTTGAGGCTCATCAGCACAAAGACGGGCGTCTCGCCGTCCATCTGCGCCTGCAGCGTCGGCATGCCCACGTAGCGGTCCTTCACGTTTGCCCCGACGTATGGCGGAGCTTCTTTTTCGTACTCCGCCACAAAGCCGAACATATGCTCGCGCGGCACGCTAAGCCCGTAGGGTTCGTTCTCGTCGAGCATGCCCACGACGTTGACGTAGCGCTTCAGGTGCATCGGGAAGTCGTGCAACTGGTTGTAATCGTACACAAAAACGACGTCGCTTTTTTGCAGTTGTGGGGCAAGCCATTGGCCGACTTCCAGCGTGTTTTCCCGCTGCACGTAGGTGCCCAGCGGGCTAAAAGACAGCATCAAGACAGAGATGCCCGCCAGCAACGCGATGAAGCCCGCCTTCGGGCGTTTTTGGCGCCAGAAGTACAGGATCACCAACCCGCCGACGAAGACAAGTCCCATCAACAGCAGATACCACGGCACCGCCGCCCAGTCCGTGCGGTCATGGCGCACCAGCAAGGCGATCGGCACGCCGAAAGCGCCCAGCACCCCCAAAAAGCCCGCCGCGCCCACGCCGATGTTCAGCTTGTAGCGTTTGGGATCGCCCCAGGCGTCGGCCAAGAAGTAGCCGATCAACAGCGCCAACGGCGGCATGGAAGGCAGGATGTAGGGAATGAGCTTGCTGGACGAAGACGAGAAAAACAGCAGCGGGATGGCGCACCACAGCACCATGTAAATAAATTCGTTTTTCTCGCGCAGTTTTTGCCAGCCGCCCTTGAAGGCGTGCACGAGCGCCTGCGGCAAAAACAGCAGCCACGGCAGCATGCCCAGCGGCAGCGTCAGGAAGAAGAACCACACCGGCTGGTTGCGATGCGCGGTGCCCGCGTCGGTGAAGCGCAGGAAATGCTCGTAAACAAAATAGTACCACAAAAACCCGCGTCCCTTCATGTCGGGGGACAGGAAGTTCTCAAAATTGGTTTCCGGCAGCGCCTGGGCGGCCATCACGTGCCAGGGCACGCAGATCGCCAGAAAAACAAGGGCACCCGTGGGCAGGTTGATCGTCTTGAGCTGCTTCCACTGGTTGAAGATCAGTATCCAGAAAAAGAATACACCGCCCGGCAGGATGATGCCGATCAGCCCCTTGCTCAAGACCGCCAGCGCCATCGACACGTAGATGCCGTACGAGCACCAAAACCGCTTGCGGCTGCCCACCGGCGATTTTACGGCCACCAGAAAGAACCCGCACGCGGCCGTGATAAAGGCGGCTACCGTCATGTCCATCGTCACCACCTGC
>JAKPNF010000086.1 GCA_029548565.1 Verrucomicrobiota bacterium | reverse complement strand
AAACTCCTCGGCATTTATCAGACCGCAGACAAAGTCGGCTAGCGCCCAGCTGGGCAGCTCAACGCCGTATTCAAGCGGGTTGGTTTCCTCCTGCAAAATGCGCTTGTTGCGCTCGCGCATCATGTCGTCCCACGCTTTCATGCCGCGTGTTTGAATGAAAGACTGTGCCTGCTGCTGGTTGGGGCAGGTAAAAAACGGGTGCTCCGGTTTGTAGGGAATGATCATGACTCAATACCTAGGCTTATTTCAAGCGCTTTGGTAATACGTTCTCTGGCTGCATTTATCGCATTTAAATTCGCATTTATGTCGCCAATAACGTGCAAAGCGACAACGATTCTTTTATCATTCGTCTTTTTTTCAATAACTACATCACTTCCTATAATTATTAGATTTCCAAATGCCTCTAGAAGCATATCTTGGCATTTGTTTAATATTTTTGTTTTTTCTTTTTTTGTCATAATTTTTTAATTTTATGATTCGTCCTTTTGTTTGGGTGTCACGTCGATAACCTCATTTCCCGGCGCAGGTAGATTTTTAAGGTAGTCTTCCCAGGACCCCTGGAATTGCGATTCGACCACGTGTGCCACGCGTTCGGTCACGCCGCCGCTGTGTAGCGAGGCTTTATCCGACACAATGGCAAGTGTCTTTGCGATGGATACGATCATTTCTGGCTTGATAGCCTTTTGCTTGTCCACGTCAAATTTCAGAATCATCTCGCGCAGTTTTTCCTGCAAGAGCGTTGAATTGATCCAGCCGGCCTCGGCAAAGCGCTTTTTTGCCTGGGCAACGATCAGTGGCTCGCTTTCGGCAATGCCCGCCACCGTGTGCTGGCTCACGCCCACCGCCTTGGCGATCGTTCCATGCGGCAGATTAAAGGACAGCATGGCTGTGATGGCGCTGTAAATTTCCGGTTGGCGCTTTTTTAGGCGTGCGCCGGTGTACTGTCCTCTTTTTTCCTGCGTCTCCAGTTCGGCGACAATATGCTCCGGAATCATCGCGCCTTCGACGAGTTCGCGGTGTTCAAAAAGCTGTCCTTGGTTTTTTTCTTCGTCCATATTTTAATCGAGATAATTAACCCTGGGCAGTTCCCGTTTGTCGCGGTATTGCCAGCTTTCCTTGTCGAAATACAATCCCTTCATCGGGCGCTCGCCGTCGCCCTCACGCTGGGCGCGCACGCAAAATTGAGCGTCATACTTGGCTATGACCTCGAGCTTCTTTTCCCACGAGACATCTTTTTGCTGTTCCAGCTGCTCCATCTCAGCCTCTTTTAGGATGTTGCGCGAAACCACCACAACGTTGTGCGCGATATTGGGGATGGCCGCGCTGCCGTTGATGTCGTAGGAAAAGGGGATGTAGACGCCTTCTCGCTGTTTCTCACTGGGTTTTTTGGAGTGGGCAACCAAAAACAAATGCACGTTGTGCAAAATCGCCCACGAGCTGATCATGTTCATGATCTCCTTTTGTCGCTCCAAATCCTCACCGGCCACATTTAGGCGCATGAGGCTGTCGATGATAAACAACCGCACACCATAGCGCTTGGCGACGTAGGAAAACACGTCCAGAATGTCCTTGATCGCGGCCACGCCCACCGCGTCGTAAATAAAGGTGTGCTCATCCAGCCAGTCGATGCCCCGGTCAAAGAGCGCCTTGTCCGGCTGGCCGTCTGGCTGCACGGGCGCACGCTGGCCGATAAGCTGTCGCATCATGTTGCGCAGTGTCTTGCGCGCTGGCATTTCCAGCGAGGCGATGCCCGCACGCAGATTGTATTTCCAGCACAGCCACATGACCAAAAACGTGAGCAAAACAGTCTTGCCGTGCTTCATGTAGCCCGACACGACGGTCACCTCTCCCAGTCGCACATGAAAGGGCATGTTCCACGGCAGGCTCATTCCCATCGCTTCCTGCGTGTTTCCGAAAAACTCGTTGTAAATGTCGGGCGCCAGGTCTTTGGCGCGCAGTAATTTTTCGGGG
>JAKPNF010000070.1 GCA_029548565.1 Verrucomicrobiota bacterium | reverse complement strand
AGTCCGGCCGCCACTCCCGCCATCCCGCGCCATGTGGCCATCATCATGGATGGCAACGGGCGCTGGGCGCGTTCGCAGGGGTTGGCGCGTATAGCAGGGCACCGCAAGGGTGTTGAGAATATTCAGATTGTGGCCAAGGCTGCCCGCGACCACGGCGTGCGTTACCTGACGCTTTACGCCTTTTCCGTCGAAAACTGGAAGCGCCCCAAGGACGAGATCAACGCGCTGATGAAGCTGCTGGAGACTTTCTTGAAAAAGGGCGTGGATGATTTTTTTAAAAACAAGATTCGCTTGCGCGTGATCGGCGACATTTCCGCGCTGCCGCTGTTGCAGCGCAATTTGCTCAAGCAGGCGCTCAAAAAGACCGCGCATTTGGACGATCACCACCTTGTCATGGCGCTTAATTACGGCTCGCGCTCGGAGGTGCTCAACGCGGCCAAGGCGTTTGCGGCGGACGTGAAAAAGGGCAAGGTCGACCCCCAAAAAACCGAGTGGGAAGATTTTTCGCGTTACCTGAACACCGCCGACATTCCCGACCCCGACCTGATCATCCGCACTTCCGGCGAGCACCGCTTGAGCAACTTTTTGCTCATGCAGGCGGCCTATTCGGAAATGTATTTCAGCCCCGTGCACTGGCCGGAGTTCGACGAAAAATGCTTTGCCCAGGCCATTGACGATTACCACAATCGCGAGCGCCGCTTCGGGTTGACGGGCGAGCAGCTCAAACAGGACAACACCGCGCGCAAAAAATAAAAAAAATCCCCTTGAAGTTTATGTTAAAACGCACTGTCAGCACCGCCGCCATCTGGTCGATTGTTTTTCTGGCGCTTTACTTCGGGCGCATGTGGGGGGGGATCGCGCTGCTGGCCGTTGTCGCCCTGGCCGCGCAGTGGGAATATTACGGTTTGCGGGAGGCGACGGGTGCGCCCGTGTACAAAAAGATCGGTCTGGCGCTCGGGGTGTTGTGGCTGGCGACGGTGGCCTCGCTGCTGATCGGCAAGGCGGCGATAGAATCCGTTTTGGTGCTGGGCTTTTTTCTGACTTTCCTGACGGCCTTCGTGCTGAAACCGCCCGGCGCCGAGCATTTGCGCGCGGTCGTGGAGACGGCCTTCGGCGTGCTGTATGTGCCGGTGCTGTTGTCTTTTTTCATTTTTGGAATAAAGGAATTCGTGGGCTTTGGCGTCGTGAATGCCGAGGTCAAGGGCATCTGGCTGGCGGTCGCCGTCATCGCCATTATCAAGGCCGGGGACGTCGGTGGGCTGCTGCTGGGCAAGGCGATTGGCAAGCACAAGATCATGCCAAAAATCAGTCCCGCGAAATCGTGGGAAGGCCTTTTAGGCGGCGTGCTATTGTCGATTGGCATAGCGGCCGCGTTTTACTGGGCGGGCGGGCGTTTTGACGTGCTGCCGTCCTTTTCCGCGATCATGCCGCTGTGGGCGTGGGCGGTCTTCGCGGTGGTGATGTCGGTGGTGGGGCTGCTGTCGGATTTGTCGGAGTCGGCCTTCAAGCGCGCGGCGGACAAAAAGGACTCCGGGGGCTTCATTCCGGGAATCGGCGGGGCGCTGGACATGTGCGACTCGCTGCTGTTCACCGCGCCGGTGGCCACGCATTTTTTGTGGGTAAGTTCCATGTTTTTTAATTCGTGATGAGCGCCAAAAAAATCGCTTTGCTGGGGGCCACAGGCTCCATTGGGGAAAACACGCTGGCCGTGCTGCGCAATCATCCCGGGCGCCTGCAGCTCTGCGCGGTGGCCGGCGCCAAACGCTGGAAAGAGCTCGGCGCGATCGCCCGCGAGTTTGACGTCAAGGAAATCGCCATTTACGACGAGGCGGCTTTTCAAGAGGCGCTTAAAGAACCGGAACATTTTCCAGCGGGGGCGAACATCCGCCTCGGAATGCAGGGGCTGCTCGACGTCGCGACGCTGCCGCAGATCGATATGCTGGTGATGGCGATTGTCGGCACCACCGGGTTGCAACCGACGCTCGCGGCGATTAAGGCGGGCAAACAAATCGCGCTGGCGAGCAAGGAAGTTCTGGTGTTGGCAGGCAAATTCGTGATGGCGGCGGCGAGGGAGAAGGACATAAAAATCCTGCCGCTGGACAGCGAGCACAACGCGATTTTCCAGTGCCTTGACCGCGAGCCGAAAAAGCACGTCGACCGCCTGATCCTCACCGCCAGCGGCGGGCAGTTCCGCGACTACACGCTCGAGCAGATGCAAACGATTCTTCCCGAGGACGCGCTGGTCAACCCCAACTGGGACATGGGGCCGAAGGTGACGGTGGATTCCTCCACCATGGCCAACAAGGGGCTGGAGGTGATCGAGGCGCATTGGCTCTTTGACATGCCGCCCGAGCGTATCGACGTCGTCGTGCACCCGCAGAGCATCGTGCACTCGATGGTGCAGTTTGTGGACGGGGCGGTCTTGGCGGAACTTTCCCCGCCCTCGATGACTTTCCCCATCCAGCACTCGCTGCTGTACCCCGAGCGCGACGACGGCGTGCACAAGACGGTGGACTTTTCAAAGACCCTGCAACTGGACTTCCGCGCGCCGGATTTGAAGCGCTTCCCCGCGCTGGGCTTGGCCTACCGCGCGCTGCGCGAGGGGGGAGTGGGCGGCGCGATTTTCAACGCCGCCAACGAGGTGGCTGTCGAGGCGTTTTTGAAGCGCCGCATCGCCTATCTCGATATCCCGCGCGTCATTGAAAAGACGATGGACGAAACCGAAAATTTTGAGCCGGAGAGCCTCGAGGCCGTGCTCGGCGCCGACGCGCAGGCGCGCAAAAATGCCGCAAGCGCGGTGGAATGTTTTGAGAAAAAATAAGGAACTGCTTTGGATCTTTCGATTATAAAAGGACTTTTTTCCAGCACGGCGAGCGTCGTGCTGGTGTTCGTGTTTTTGGGCGTGTCGATCTTTGTGCACGAGCTGGGGCACTTTTTGGCGGCGCGCTGGCGGGGGCTGAAGGTGGACCGCTTTTCGATCGGCTTCGGACCGCGGCTGTTTGGCTGGAAGGGCAAGGGCGGGACGGATTACCGCATCTCGTTGCTGCCTTTAGGCGGCTACGTGGCGCTGCCGCAATTGGCCGACATGGAAGGCATCGAGGGCAAGGCCTCCGAGCCAAAAGAAGCGCTGCCGACGCCGAGCTTCACGGACAAGGTCTGCGTGTTGCTGGCGGGGGCCACCTTTAATTTTTTGTTCGCGATCGTCGTGGCCTGCGTGCTGTGGCAAGTTGGCCAACCGGTCGCGCCCGAGACGCAGACCAACGTCGTAGGCTACGTGGCGGCGGAAATGTCGCCGGAGGGCGACGCGCGCGCCGTACCTTCGCCCGCGTTTGAGGCAGGCATTTTGCCCGGTGATAAAATTTTGAAAATCGACGGCGTGAACGTCTCGCGCTTTGACGAGATAACCAACACGATCATGACCGGCACAGGCCGCGCCCCCGACGGGCGACCGCAGGCGGTCTTCACGATCGAGCGCGACGGTAAAATTTTTGACACCGATGTTTTCCCCGTGTTGGTGCGCATCAACGCCGTGTCCGGCGACCGCGTGCGCAAGGTCGGCATCTCGCCCGCGCAGGAGCTGGTGGTCGGCCGCGTGCTGGAGAAAAGTCCGGCGCAGGCGGCAGGGCTTTTGCCCGGAGATGAAATTCTCAAACTCGACGGCAAACCATTGTATGGCTTGCAGGGTATTTTGGAAAAAACGCGCGAGGGCGCGGCGGTTTCCCTCACGATCAAGCGCGGCGATGAATTGATAGAAAAGACGGTCACCCCGCAGGAAGTGCCGGTCACGCTGCCGATGCTGCAAACTTATTTGAGCAAGGACGCCACGCAGTCGGCGTTTTCGCTTTTCGCGCTGGAGAACGGGCGGGCGCTGGCGCTTTTTTCGATCGATGACGAGGCGCTGCTGTCGCAGGTCGATCTGGAAAACGCCGTGCTGCTGGAAAGCGTCAGCGGCCAAAAGGTGAGCACGCCCGAGCAATACCTCGCGGCGCTCGCGGCGGCGAAAGGTTCCGCGGTCAAATTGGAAATTTTAACCACAGACGGCTCGGTAGGACTCACGCTACCGGCAGACGCGCGTGCCGAGTTGCAACCGCATACGCTCTGGACAATAGGCGTGGAGTTTGCGCGCTCGCTCAAGATCGTGCACCGCACGCCGTTTGAGCAGGTGGCTGACGTGGTCAATATTACTTGGCGCACGCTGTCGAGTTTGGTCAGTCCGAGTTCCGACGTGGGGGTGAGTATGCTCTCGGGGCCGGTGGGGATTTTGCGGGTGTATCACCAGTTGCTCGATGTCGATCTGCGACTGGTCTTGTGGTTCACGGTGCTGCTGAACATCAACCTGGCCATTTTGAATTTGCTGCCGCTGCCGGTGTTGGACGGCGGGCACATCGTCTTCGCGCTTTTTGAAAAACTGCGCGGGCGGCCGATTCCGCAAAGGGTGCTTGGCACGGTTAACGGCGTCTTTATGCTGCTGCTGCTGGGGATGATTTTGTACGTCACTTTCTTTGACTCGCGCCGCTGGCAGGGCGACAGCCGCCTGGAAAACATCACGCTGGAGCGCGCACGGCATTATGTGTCGCCGAGTTTTGGACAGGAAGAAACCACGCAAAAATAATTTTTTCATATTCTTTTTTAAAACGCATGAACGCCTACTGTCTTTCCCGTTTCAACACGCTGCGCAAACCCACGCGCGAGATCACGATCGTCGCGCTCAAAATGGGCGGCGATAATCCCATCCGCATTCAGAGCATGGTCAACACGCCCACGCTCGACATCGAGGCCACCGCGCGGCAGACGATAGAGCTGGCGCAGGCCGGTTGCGAGCTGGTGCGCATCACCGCCCCCAACAAGGAGGCCGCCAAGGCGCTCGGCGAGATTCACAAAAAGGTGCGCGCGGCGGGTGTCGATGTGCCGCTGGTGGCCGACATTCATTTTTTGCCCGCCGCCGCGATGGAGGCGATTGAGCACGTGGAAAAAATCCGCGTCAATCCGGGCAATTACGCCGACAAGAAAAAATTTCTCCAGCGCGAATACACGGACGCCGATTATCAGGAGGAAATCGAGCGCCTGTTCGAGGCGTTTTCGCCGCTGGTCAAGCGCGCGAAGGAGCTTGGCCGCGCGCTGCGCATCGGCACCAATCACGGTTCTTTGTCCGACCGCATCATGAACCGCTACGGCGATTCTCCCATGGGCATGGTGGAATCGACGCTGGAATTTGTCCGCATCTGCGAGGCCAACGGTTTTTATAATTTGTGCGTGTCGATGAAGTCGAGCAACCCCAAGGTCATGATCGAGGCGTACCGCCTGTGCTCGGAAAAAATGGCGCAGGAGGGGATGAATTACCCGATGCACCTGGGCGTGACCGAGGCCGGCAGCGGCGAGGACGCCCGCATCAAGAGCGCCGCGGGCATAGGCGCGCTGTTGTACGACGGCCTGGGCGACACGATTCGCGTGTCGCTGACCGAAGACCCGATTTATGAGATTCCCGTCTGCCGCGAGCTGATCAGCCGCGTGGAAAAACTTTGGGCGCGCAGCGCCGCTGAAAAACCCGAAGTGCCGGACGCCGTTGACCCGTATTCCTACCGCCGCCGCCAGACGGACAGCGTGTACGATCTGGGAGGCACACAATTGCCGCGCGTGTGGGTGCGCGCGGGCAACAGCGCCGCCGAGATTCTCGCCGCGAAAAAAACGCGCAAGGACAATCCGGTGGAGGGTGTGATTTTGCCGTATGGCGAGGAGGGTATCGCGCTGTGGAATGAATTAAATGGCACGGTGGACACGGCCGTGTGGGAAATGGACGGCGTGGACATTGAAACGATCGACGGCCTGCCGCCCGCAAAGCAAACCGTGATTTGCCGCCGTTTTGAAACGAAAAATGAGCTTTCAACATGGCTCGAATTCGCGCGGCAAAACGGCTGCGCGCTGGCCGTCGAGACGAATGCAGACGCGCTTAAGGGCGACTTGGGCGCGGCGTTGAAAAGTGAAAAAAATATTTTGGTCTGCGCGAAAGGCCCCGAGGCGCACCGCCACAGTGTGGGGGCTGTGCGCGCGCTCGTGCAGGCGATGGCCGAGGCGGGTGTGAACGCACCCCTGTGGTTGCGCGTGACGGACGAAGATTTGCTCGAGCAAAACGGCGGCGATGAGGGCGTTTTGATGGAAGCCTCCATGCAGCTCGGCGCGCTTTTGTGCGACGGGTTGGGCGATGTTGTCAGCGTCGAAACGCAGCCGAATTTTGAAAAATCGCTCGCGCTTTGCTACGACATCCTGCAAGGCGCGCGCCTGCGCACGACGAAGACCGAATACATTTCCTGCCCGAGCTGCGGGCGCACCCTGTACGACTTGCAGGCCACCACCGCCCGCATCAAGGAGAAAACAGGCCACCTAAAAGGCGTGACGATCGCCATCATGGGCTGCATCGTCAACGGCCCGGGCGAGATGGCCGACGCGGATTTCGGCTATGTCGGCGGTGCGCCGGGCAAGATCAACCTGTACGTCAACAAGGACTGCAAGAAGGTCAATATCCCCATGGACGAAGCCGTCGACCGCCTGATCGACCTCATCAAAGAGCACGGCAAGTGGGTTGATCCGCAGTAGTCTTTTTTTATTTTCATTTTCCTTTTTCATTTTTTTTTTTGTTTCATGGAAATTTTTTCCCGCCCAGACGGGCGCGCTTGCGACGAGTTGCGCGCCGTTGAATTTATCCCCGACTTTGCGCCCAATGCCACCGGTTCGGTGCTCAGTTGCTTTGGCTCCACGCGCGTGGTGTGCGCGGCCACGCTCGAGGAAAAAGTGCCCGGCTGGATGAAGGCGCAGGGCGTGACAGGCGGGTGGATAACGGCCGAGTACTCGCTACTGCCTTACAGCACGCTCACGCGCAAGCCGCGCGAGATTTCCAAGGGCAAACAGGAAGGGCGCTCGGTTGAAATCCAGCGGCTCATCGGCCGCGCGCTGCGCGCGGTGGTCGATTTGCAAAAACTGCCTGGCTACACGTTGTGGATTGACTGCGACGTCCTGCAAGCCGACGGCGGCACGCGCACCGCCGCGATCACCGGCGCTTACGTGGCCGCGCGTATGGCCGTGGGGCGCCTCATGGAGCGGGGACTTTTGAAGGAGAACCCGTTCACAAGCTCGGTCGCCGCCGTGTCTGTCGGGATTTTTCAAGACAGGGAAATTTTGGATTTGAACTACCTTGAGGACAAAGACGCCGCCGTGGACGCCAATGTCGTGATGACCGGTTGCGGGCGCTTCGTCGAGGTGCAAGGTGCCGGCGAAGAAAGCACTTTTTCCCAGGAACAATTAGACCGCATGCTGGCGCTGGCCAAAAAAGGTTTGAGCGAACTCTCGACCAAACAGCAGGCGGTGCTTGCGGCCGAGTAGTTACGAGTTCCTGGCACAGGCAAAAGGCGGAGAATTTCTAGGTGAAAGTAGGCAATATTAGTATATTTTATCCAAAAATATTATTCAATTTTTATCGTTTTATTGATCATTGTGGCTAAAAATAGGCCAAAAAAGCGCCAAAAAAAGACCTTGTGAGTCCGCGCGGCTACCCCTAACCTGAGTATCATCAGTACTGAATTGCTGTGAGTTGTCAGGGATGACTCACGGTTTCCCAGGGCGGGGTGCGTGTGTCGCATAAACGGAAATGAAGGGCCGTTTGACACGCGCATCCCGTTCGCTTTTCTGAGGGCGTTCTAATTTATAATCTGGATACACTCCTTTAGTCTCGTGCGGCGCCGGTCACGGAATCGTGACTTGGAAAAAAGATTTTGTCATAAAATCAGTCGCTCGCTAAATATCCACAAGAAGTTTCGCTCATGCGTGTGCGCGCACACAGAGCAGAGCGGGGCAACTCATGTTATTTTTGAGATTCTGCCGACAGATCAGTAAGAAGGGCTGGCGGCTTAAAAGAACGGGTCGGGCGTGTCGTACAAACGGAAAGAAGGGCCGTTTTGACACGTGCGACCCGTTCACCTTTTTTAAGGAGATAGAAAGGTCGTTTACCTTCGGCTTCGTTCAGAAATGCATTTTAACGGCGTGCCTTGGGCAAAAAAAATGTCATAATGGGCTTGTGTCACTAATATTACGGTATAAGCAAAAAAATCCTATGACCTTGCGAAAAACTACCTCTTTGTCCACTGCAGGAGCTTTGGGCGCACTGTGCGCCTTGGGCGCCTCTGCCACCGCCGCCCCTTCACCGCAACGCCCGCCAAACATCGTGTTCTTTTATCTGGACGACATGGGCTGGACGGACGGCAGCTGCTTTGGCTCCGATCTTTACGAAACGCCCAACATGGACCGCCTGCGCGCGCAGGGCATGCTCTTTACCAACGCCTATTCGTGCGCGCCGATCAGCGCGCCGGCCCGCGCGGGGCTTTTGACGGGGCGCAATCCCGCGCGCTTCGGGTTGACGGACGTGTACAACCACCGCAAGGCGGTGCGCTACACGCCGGTGGTGGAGCCACAGACCATTCCCGACGTGCCGCTGGAGGAGCTCATGATCCCCGAGGCGTTAAAACCCCTTGGCTACAAAAGCATGCAA
>JAKPNF010000037.1 GCA_029548565.1 Verrucomicrobiota bacterium | reverse complement strand
GACGAACCCTGCGCGTGACCAACCGAAAGAATATCCCGTTGGGCTATTCTTCCGTTCCCGCGGCGAAAATCCTTCAGGGCGAATTTTGCCTGGTCTTACGATGGGGACAAGTAGTCTCGTACGTGCCCCCATCTATCCTGCGGCAAAATCCGCCCTGAAGGATTTTCACTTGCGGGAAAGTTGCACGGAGCAAAAATGGCCAGTGTGCAGTTTTTTTTTTTTTAGAAGGGGCTGGCGGGTTGTCTTAAGGCTATTTTGGGAAAGAAAGATTTAGGTATGTGCCAGCTCCGTAAAGGGGTGCAGAGGACTGCGTCCCCTGCAGGTGCTAATCGTTCCCGGGTTCGTGGCACAATTACAAAACGAATGCCTGTTATCTTTCGTTGCCACCGCCAGCCCTCTCAGGTGCTATTTAAAAACAAAGCACACCCTACTTTTGCAGCGCGGGCCAGGGGGGCAGTTCGTTTTTCCAGTTTTCTTGGAGCTTTGCGAGCAACTGCGCCTTGACCTTTTTGTAGGAGGGGTCGGCGGCCACGCTTTTCATTTCGGTGGGGTCTTTTTTGAGGTCGTAGAGTTCCTCGGCGGCGAGCGTCGGCGGGTTGCCGCGGCGATACCATTGCACGAGGCGGTAATCCTTTGTGCGCACGGTGTGGCCCATCACGGAGGTATTGCGCTCGTACTGCGAGTAGGCGGCGTCCTTCCAGGGGGCGCCGGGATTTTCCAGCAGCGGCACGAGGGATTTGCCCTCGAAGGCTTTTAGCTGCGGCAGTCCGGCCAGTTCGGTGATCGTGGGGGCGATGTCGACAAATTCAACCAGCGCCTGCGTGTGCTGCCCCTTGTTTTTCATCTTCGGCGTCCAGACGATCAGCGGGGCGCGGGTGGCGTTTTCGAAGTTCGTCTGCTTGCCCCAGGTGGCGTGGTCGCCGAAGTGGTAGCCGTGGTCGCCGATCAGGACGATGACGGTGTTTTCCATCAGGCCGTTTTTCTCAAGCTCGTCGAGCACTTTTCCCACTTGCGCGTCGACAAACGACACGCAGGCCTTGTAGCCGCGGATGAGGTTTTTTTGCAGCTCGGGCGAGAACGGGCCCTCTTTGGGAATGTCGGCGTAGGTGCGCAGTTCCTTGGAGTCGACCACGGAAAATTCGTTGGCGCCCTCGGGCAGCGGGGTTTCCTCCAGCTCGATGGATTCCAGCGGATACAGATCCCAGTATTTTTTCGGGCACACAAAGGGGACGTGCGGTTTTTGGAAGCCGACCCCTAGGAAGAATGGTTTTTGAGATTCTTTTAATTCCTTGAGCGCCTCGGTCACGCGGGCGACGACCAAGCCGTCGGGATACTGGTCGTCCGTCGAGTGCTCGCCCGCCTCGAAGGAGATGCCGCGCGGGGAACCCTTCTTGCCCTTGGCCTGATGCTTCTTGCGCAGATCGGCCATGTAATCGAGCGTTTCCTTGTTAAAATAATGGCGGTAGCCCGGCCCACCCGGGTGGAATGCCGGGCGCGACCAGGACTGCTCGTCATCGCCGGGCTGCGTGGAGCTGTGGTGGAAAATTTTGCCGATCGCCAGCGACTCGTAGCCGTTGTTTTTAAAGTGCTGGGGCATGGTCACCAGATTGGGGACATTCTCGCGCACCTGCAAATTGCCGTTGTTGTAACAGCGCGTGGTGTCGGGGCGCAGGCCCGTCAGAAAACTCGCGCGCGACGGCCCGCACACGGCGTACTGGCAGTACGCGTTGTCAAAGACCATGCCCTCGCGCGCCAGGCGGTCGATATTGGGCGTGACCATTCCTTTTTCGCCATAGCAATTCAGGCGCGGCAGCAAGTCGTCGAGCACGAAGAAAACGACGTTGGTCTTTTTCTCAGGCTGCGCCGCTTGCAAGGCCGGGATTACTTGAGGGGAAAACGCCGCGGCAGCCGCGGCAACAGGGAGCAGGTGTTTGAAAGGGTGCATAAGGTGGCTGAATAATAACGCTGTTAGCTCGAAAGGGACAAGGCTATTCAATACACGCATTTTTCCGCAGCCTGCGCGAACGCTTTCAGATTCGCCACGGGCGCTTCAAAAAAGTGGTCGGAGGCGCTGCACAGGTAGCCGCCGTCTTTGCCGAAGCCCTCGAACAGCCGCACGACTTCCGCCTCTATCTGCGCGGGCGTGCCCTTGCCCAGAATGTTGAATTGGTCAAGCCCGCCTATCATCGCGATTTTTCCGGAAAACACTTCGCGCACTTTTTCCGGCTCGGTGATGTTGCCGCCGGTGCCGGGGGGCGAAAGGGTTTCGGAAGCGTCGCAGTGGTTGGCGACGATCTGGTCTAAAATAAACATCATGCCCCCGCAGGTGTGGTAGGTGGCGCGGTGGCCGACGGCGTGCAGGGCGTCGTGGATTTTCGTGTCGTAAGGCAGGCAGAACTCGCGGTGCATGTCCGGCGAGATCAACGTGTCGGAGCTGGCGCCCCCGCCCGTTTCCACGATGTCGAACTTGCCCGGGGCGATCGATTCCTCGATGAAGCGCAGCTTCTTTTCCAAAAGCGCCTGCAAGAAGGAATGCACGAATTCCGGCTCGTCCATCGCCTCGTAAATAAGCTCCTGCTCGCCCATGAGAAAGCAGGCCTGCTGCCAGCAGCCCGGCTGGTGTCCCCAGACGGTGCCGCGAAAAATCCCGGCGTCGCCCACGCGGTCGTATTCCGCCTCGAGCGCCTTGGGATCCCATTTCTGGATCGGCATGTACGCGGCGACCAACTCGGCCTCGGCATGGGTTTTGACCAGCGGCTCCACGACCCAGGTCGTCACGCGGTTGCCGCCTGTTTTGTAAAAAAGCTGGCCCTTGGGCGTCGTCACCGTGTGGTGGACGAGCCGGTTGTCGGGATCGGCGCTGATGATTTTATAATCCTCGCGCCAATCCGGTGTGTTGACCAGCGAGCGCTTGACCTCGGGCACCACGTACTCGGGGGCGGTGAAATACTGGATCTGCGCGTCCAACCCGCAAATTTTAAACGCCTCCAGCGCGTCCACGCCGCCCATCTCGGTTTGCAGGTGATAGGCCTGCCATTGGTGGACGGTGGCGGGCAAACGGTCGGGTTTCTGGCGCGCAAGCGCCGTGAGCATGCGTTCTTTCGGGGTCATGACAGTCTCAAGTAAGCACCTTTAGCCGCACAGGGCAATTTCTTATTCGCAAAAAAAACGGACGGGGGTGTCCCGTCCGTTTTTGAAAAATATGTTCTTAATTAGAAGCGCATCGTGATGCCGCCCTCGAACATCTGGGCCAGGGGGCTCTTGAACTGCTGCGCGTAGAGGCGGTAGGACAGTTCGAGCGAGAGAACCTCGTTGAACATGTAGCCCACGCCGCCACGGGCCTGCACTGCGTAGTAGTTGTGGTCGTCTTCGCCCGTGGACTTCTGGATGGACAAGCCGCCGCCCACGCCGCCGAAGACGTAGATCTTCTCGGTCAGGTTGTACTCGAGCATCGCGTTGAACATCACGGGGACGATCTTGACCTTGTAGCCGCTCTTGGAAGCCTCGGCATAGCCGGACTCGATTTCCAGGCGCAGCTTCAGGGGACGGTACGGGTTGCCCAAGTCATAGATCGGCATCACGTAACCGACAGCGCCGGTGATCGCGTAGCCGGTGTCCAGGGTGACCTTGGTGCCGGCAGCGGTTGTCACACGGTCGACCGTCATGGCGCCGCCGCGGGCGGAAACGTAGAACTGGCCCTTGCCCAGCGCCGAGGCGCCGAACACCTGCGAGCCGGCGGCCAAAAGGCCAACGCAAAATAACGCAATAAGTTTTTTCTTCATAGGAGAGTTTGAGGTTTGGTTGGAGGTTAGGATTTTCAGTCAGTCAAAAGACCGTAATGAAAGCATCCCTCTAAAAAATCGGGTTGCGTGTAAAAAGACAAGTTTTTAATTAGAAAAGCCAGCCGTTTTCGCTCTCAAAAAAAGGCGCTTTAAAAATTCATAAGCTCCTAATTTCCAGACGATAAAAATTCCTCCGGATGCGTTTTTATGCGCTGCATAATCTCGCCGGGGTGCTTGCGCTGGGACAGGAGTTTGGCCATCGCCTTTAAATACGGGGCACTTTGCTCGAAGAAATGGCGGTAGCCCGCGCAGAGGTAATTCCAGCCGCTCTCGCCGTCGGGCGTTTTCAAAAAGCGGTGTTTTGGGCACTCGCCCGTGCAGGCGAAATTCCACTGGCAGGCGCGGCAATAGGCGGGCAGTTTGTCGCGTTTGGAAAGGCCAAAGGCCATCTGGCGCGGGTCGTCGGCCATCGCGGCCACGGGGCGATTGTTGAGGTTGCCCAAAAGATAATCGGGGTAGACGTAATGGTCGCACGCGTACATGTCGCCCGTGTGCTCGACCACCAGCGAGCGCCCGCACACTTCCCCAAAGGTGCAGGAGCTTGCGCCCTTGTTGCCGCAGAATTTCGAGAGGAAGGACTCGAAGTTCATCACGAACATGCGTCCCACGTCGCGGCGCACCCACTGCGAAAACACCTCGCTTAAAAATTTCCCGAACTCCAGCGCGGGCACGCTCCAGGGTGTGACCTGGGTTTGCTGCTGCACACGCCCGCCGCTCGAAGAAAAATGCTGCCCGAGCACGGGAGGCGAGCTTAGGGAAAAGCCCCATTTTTTGGAGGCGTCGTCGCCAGCGCGCTCGACCAGCGGGATGAACTGCAAATACCGCGCGCCCGTGTCGCGCAAAAAGCGGTACACTTCCTTGGGATGCTGGACGTTGACGGAATTTATGACCGTCAGCAAATTGTACTGCACGCCGTAAGTTTGCAGCGCCTTCAAGCCCCGCATGGCCTGCGCCCAGGCGCCCTGCCCGCCGCGTGTTTTGCGGTAGGCGTTGTGCATCTCTTCCGGCCCGTCGATGCTTAATCCCACCAAAAAATCATGGTCGCGCAAAAAGACCGCCCACTGGTCGTTCAACAGCGTGCCATTAGTCTGCAGGGCGTTTGTGATTTTGCGCCCGTCGGAATATTCCTTCTGAATCTCAACGACCTTCTTGAAAAAATCCACGCCCATGAGCGTCGGCTCTCCCCCTTGCCAGGCAAAGGGAATCTCGTCGCCCGGCATGGCCTCGATCGTGCCCTTGATCAGCGCGCGCAAGGTCTTTTCGTCCATGCGCGTGTTTTTTCCCTGCCTAAAAAGCGCCTGCTTCTCCAAATAGAAGCAGTAGGTGCAATCCAAATTGCACTTCGGGCCGATCGGCTTGACCAGCACATGAAAGGGAATCTGCGCGCGCATTTTTTTTACAACGCGGCCAGCAAGCGTTGGTACTCGTCGCGTTTGGCGGTGTTTTCCTCGAGTTGTTTGCGGGCGCCTTCGACGACGGCGGGGGGGGCCTTGTCGGTGAAGGCGGCGTTGGAAAGTTTCGCGTTGATGCCCTTGATGATGCCGTCCAAGCGCGCGATCTCTTTTTGCAAACGCGCGGTTTCGGCGGCGGCGTCCACTGTGCCGGCGAGGTCGAGCGCCAAGGTGCCCAAGGCGCAGACCGCCGCGGGGCTGCCGTTGGGCGCGGGGGCGATGTTCAAGGCGCTGGCGCCCAGCAGGCGCAAGAGCTTTTCGTTTTGCTGCAAGACCAATGTCCTTTGCGCGTCGCCGGAAGGCAGCAGGTAAAACACGCTGTCGCGCTTGGCGGCCAGGTTGCGCGCGGCTTTCAAGGCGCGGCCTTGCCCCACCAACTCGCGTAGTTGTTCCATTTGCGTGATGTCGCCGTCGCTCAAAGAGACGCCGCGTTGCGCCAGCGCGGCTTTCAAGTTTTCGCCCGTGCCCGCGTTGTGCTGGCCGATAAAATCTTTTTCATCGCCAAAACCCATGTCGTGCCAGAGCTGCTCGGTGATAAAGGGCATGTACGGGTGCAACAGCAAGAGCACCTGGCGCAGGCACAGATCCTGCACGGCCAGCGCGGTGGGCTTTGCGGTTTCATCCTGCAGGCGTGCTTTGGATGCCTCCAGATACCAGTCGCAAAAATCCGTCCAGAAGAACGCGAACAGATCCTGCGTGCCCTTGTTAAATTCGTAGGCGTCGAGGTCTTTGTTGACGGCGTCGATCGTCTGGGCGAGGCGGCCGAGGATGGCGCGGTCGTCGCTGTCCAGTTGCGCGCCGTCCATGCGCGCGATGATTTTTTCAAGCGAGGAATTGTCGCCGCCCGTGCCCGCCATCTGGCGGAAGCGCGCGGCGTTCCAGAGTTTGTTGGCGAAATTGCGGCCCTGCTCCACGCGGTCGTTGGAGAACAAAATGTCCAAGCCCTGCGGCGCGCAGCTCAAGATGCCGAAGCGCAGGCCGTCGGCGCCGTACTGGTCGATGATGTCCAGCGGGTCGGGCGAGTTGCCGAGGCTCTTGGACATTTTCTGTCCCTTGGCGTCGCGGATGATGCCGGTGAAATAAACGTCTTTGAAGGGGCTGCGCGCGCGGATATCGTCGTCGCTAAGCGTTTCCTTTTCCTCGCCCATGAATTCCAGCCCCGCGATGATCATGCGGGCGACCCAGAAGAAAATAATGTCGGGCCCGGTCACCAGCGCGCTGGTGGGGTACCAATAGTCCAATTCCTTTTGCTGTTGCGCATTTGCCTGCGGCCAGCCGAAGGTGGCAAAGGGCCACAGCCACGAGGACGCCCAGGTGTCCAGCGTGTCCTCGTCCTGCTCCCAGTTTTCGGGATCGGCGGGGCCGTCCACGGAGACGTGCCAGCGGGCCGGGTCGCTGCGCTCGTCGCCTTTGGGATACCACACGGGGATGCGGTGCCCCCACCACACCTGGCGGGAGATGCACCAGTCCTGCAGATTGCCCAGCCAATGCAAATAGGTCTTTGTCCAGTGATCGGGATAAAATTTGATGATGCCCTGCTCGACGGCGCGCTTGGCTTCCTCGACTTTCGGGTAGCGCAAAAACCACTGCTCGGACAGGCGCGGCTCGATCGGGCAATCCCCGCGTTCGGAAAAGCCCACGCTGTTTTCGTACGCCTCCTGCTTGACCAGCGCGCCCATTTCCTCGAGCATCTTCGCGGCCTTTTTGCGCGCGGCAAAACGCTCCATGCCCGCCAACTCGGGGCCCGCCAGCGCGTTCATGGTGCCGTCGGGATTCATGACGTCGATGATGGGCAAGCCGTGGCGCTGGCCGATCGCGAAGTCCACCTGGTCGTGCGCGGGCGTCACTTTTAACACGCCAGTGCCAAAGCCAAGCTCGATCTGCTTGTCCGCGATGATCGGAATCTGCGCGCGCGGGAAAGGCCGCCACACGTTTTTGCC
>JAKPNF010000029.1 GCA_029548565.1 Verrucomicrobiota bacterium | reverse complement strand
GTGGGCAACGACGATCTCATGAGCCAAACGGGCACGCTGGTTGTCAGCGGTTCGCAGCCGACCATCATGACACATGCCAAGGGGCGCTCGCCCTTTTTCTGGTTGCGCGCTTCCGGTACGCTGGAGTTTCAACTCGACGACAAGGGCGCGGCGACGATGGACTACAAAAACGCCTACGCGCGTTTTAGCAAGGGCAGCGTCGTGCGCGCGGACGGGAAAAACTACAAGGGCCCGGCCAAAAACTTTGTGCTCGTCCAAGCTTCCGACATTCGCAACGAGGGTGTGAAATTCGAGACGCTCAACTTCTCCGAAAAGTTCGAGGCGCAGATCGTCGTCGAGCCGCGCCGCGGCGTGGTGTTGCGCATAAAGGACAAAAAACAGTAGCCGCTTTTTATTTTAAAAACCTGAAGAAAACCTGCAACCGTTCCATAACTCGCCCATGAAAAAGAAAACCGTTTTTTTAAGCGCGCTTGCGTGCGTGTGCGCGCTTGGGTTATCCGCCAAAGTTCCGCCGTGGAAGATGATCTACAGCAACGACACGACGAACATCCTCAATTGCACGAGCCCGTTCAACCAGCGGGGCGACCGCGTGTTCACAGAAGAAAAAATCCGCGGCAGCGTGCGCGAGGCGGCCGTGCCGGGCATGGGCGCGCAGCTCTTGCAGCCGGGCACCGCGTGGGTGCCGTGGTGGCGCAGCAAGCTCGTGCCGCTCGAGGAGCACGAGCAGTGGTTCCGCGAACATTTCGGCGTGGAACCCAACAGCCCGGAGCACCGCTATTTATTGGGAGGCGGCGACATGGTGGAAGTGTTCACCGACGAGTGCCAAAAAAACGGCAACGACGCGCTGGTGTCTTTCCGCGCCAACGACTCGCACCTGCAGGAGCGTTCGTGGGGGGAGCCCAAACCGCCGGGCGGCTGGGTGCATTGTGTGAGCCGTTTTTATGTGGAGCACCCGCAGTATCGCCAAAAACCGCTGCCCGCCAATGACTGGCGCGACCGCAACCACAGTTGGGCTTTTCCCGAGGCGCGCGCCTACAAGGAGGCGCTGCTGGTCGAGTTGATCGAGAATTACCCCAAGCTCGCGGGTGTGGAGGTGGACTTTTTGCGCCACCCGTATTTCTTCCCCGACACAATGCCGATGGATGAACGTGTGTCCATCATGGTGGACTTTCTAAAAAAAGCGCGCGCGGCGCTCGACAAGCTGGAAAAGCAGGACGGCAAATACCGCTACCTGGGCACACGCGTTTCGGCCAAGCCGCACGAGTGGAAGGATACCGGCTTCGATCCCAAGGCGTGGTACGACGCCGGCGTGGACTTTTTTAACTTAAGCACGCATTATTGCTCGGAGCAGACCTCGCACGGCATCTTGCTGGCGCGCCAGCAGGCGCTCGAGGCGGGCATTTATTCGGAGATCACCCACACGACCATGACCTGGCGCATGGGCGGCAAAGGTTACGACGACCACCAGTACCGCCGCACGACCAAAGAGGCCATGCACGCGCTGGCGAACCTCGCCTACGCGCGTGGGGCCGACGGTATCAGCCTGTTTAATTTTGCCTACTACCGCCCGCATGGCGGTTACCTCGAGCACAAGGCGCCTTTCACCGAGCCGCTTTTTGAAAATCTGCCGCCGCTGGCCGACAAGGGCGCGCTTGAAAAAATGGCACCGGCCTACTATTTCTCGTGGCAGCGTGACAATCATTTCCCCGCCCGCAAAAAAACCGCCGAGTTCAAGATCGACATGATCCCCGCCAAGGGCAACGGCGAGGCGCTGTTGCGCCTGCTGGTGCTCACACAAGAAGAACGCATGAATAGCGAGCGCGAGCCGCTGAAAAAAATCGACCGCGGGCAATGGACGGTCAAGCTCAACGGCCAGGTGCTCGAGCCCACGCAGGGGCCGGACGTCGCCTACCCGTATCCCTCGACAATCAAGAGCGGCTTTAACAATGCCCGGCAGTACTTGAGTTTTGAAATTCCCGCTGGCACGATCAAAGATGGCGCCAACGACATCAGCGTCACCAACACAAAAGTCCCGCAGCCGATGAACCTGCGCTGGCTCGAGGTGATCCAGCCGTGACAACAAAATGAAAAAAAATCTGCTTCCATTGGTTCTCGTGTGCGCGTGCTTTCACCTGCATGGCGCCACGGCGCCGTGGAAGATGATTTACAGCAACGACACGACCAACATCCTCGTGTGCGACAGCCCCTACCACCGGCGCGGCGACAATACGTTTGACGAGGAAAAAATCCGCATGAGCGTGCGCGAGGCAGCGGTCAAGGGCATGGGCGCGCAACTGTTGCAGCCGGGCACCAGTTGGGTGCCGTGGTGGCGCAGCACGCTCGTGCCGCTCAAGGAGCACGAGCAGTGGTTTCGCGCCCACTTCGGCATAGAGCCTTCCGTGCCGATGCACCGCTTCCTGCTCGAGGGCGGCGACCTGATCGACACCTTTGCTGCCGAGTGCCTCAATTACAATATCGACGCGATCGTGTCTTTCCGCGCGAACGACTCGCACCTGCAGGAATACGCCTTTGCCCCCCTAACGCCCAGCCCGGGAATGGCCGGTTGTATTAGCCGTTTTTACGTTGAGCATCCCGAGTACCGTCGCGGATCGCTGTCGGCCATCGAGTGGAAAGACCGCAATCACAACTGGGCGATCCCCGAAGCGCGCGCCTACAAGGAAGCGCTGCTCTGGGAACTGATCGAGAACTACCCCAAGCTCGCGGGCGTGGAGATCGACTTCATGCGCCACCCGTTTTATTTCCCCGATTCGTTACCCTTGTCGCGCCGCGTGAGCATTATGACGGACTTTATAAAAAAAGCGCGCGCCGCGCTCGACGAGGTGGCAAAAAAAACAAACGGCAAGCACCGCTACCTAGGCGTGCGCGTGCCCATGAGCGCCACCGAGTGGAAGGATGTCGGCCTCGAACCCAAGGCGTGGGAAAACGCCGGTGTCGATTATTTTAATTTAAGCCCCAGTTACTGCACCACCCAACAAACGGACATCGCCAAGGTACGCGCGGCCGTCTCTCGTGCCGCTATTTATGCGGAACTCACCCACACTGCCATGACCTGGCGCATGGGCGGGGAGGGTTACGACGACCACAACTACCGCCGCATGACAAAAGAGGCGCTCGAATCTACCGCGCGCTTGTTTTACGCGCGCGGAGCCGACGGGGTGAGCCTGTTTAACTTTGTCTACTACCGCGCGCATGGCGGCTATCGCGAATACAAGGGGCCTTTCGACGAGCCGCCCTTTGCCGCGCTCGAAAAACTCGCGCAGCGCAAGCAGCTCGAGCAAGACGCCCCCGCTTATTTTTTCCTGTGGGCGCGCGATGTCCCCTTTGAGCGCAAAACCACGCGCAGCTTCGAGATGGACATGCTTCCCAAAGGAACAGCGCGCGGGGTGTTGCGCATACTGGTGCTCACGCAAAACGAATTGCCGATGGGCGAAACCGAGCAGCCCGAAAAAATCGACCGCGGAAAATGGACGGTCAAACTCAACGGCAGCACGCTGACGGCCAAGGGCGCCGCGTCTGTCGCCTATCCGTATCCCACGGACATAAAGGCGGGCTTCAACCACGCGGCGCAATACCTGGAATTTGACGTGCCCGCCGGCGCGATCAAAAACAACCGCAACGAGATCAGCGTGACAAGCATCGGCATTTCCCAGACCATGCATTTGCGCTGGATCGAAGTGGTGCAGCAGTAGTTTTTAAAAAATCAATGATGATGAAAAACCACTTCCAAAAGAAAATTTTCCCGGCAACGATATTTTTAACGGCCGCCATGCTTTGCATCCTCAAGGCCGCCCCTGTGGGAACGGTCGAAATCGAGCGGGCGCACTTTGGCAACAAAAGCGGACACTGGAACAATCCCAAGGATTGGCGCAGCGGTAAAATTCCGCAGGGCGTCGTGCGCGTATATATTCCGCATGGAATCACGCTGACCGTCAGCGGCCAGGCGGCGAACGAAGACGTCATCAATCTGGGCGTGGGCGGCGACAAAAAAACAACGTTGATCATCACCCGCGGTGCCAAGGCGAAGTTTTCGTCGCTCAACGTCCCCGGTCAGGAGCAAAAAGGCAACAACGGCGTGTTGTACCTGCGCGACGGCGAGCTGTCCATCGGCAACGACGCCGAGAAAAGAGGCACGCTGTTTCTGGGGCAGGGGCTCACGCATTCGGGCACGGGCTACGCGGAATTTTCCGGCGGAAAATTTGTCGGCGGCATGCGCATCGGCAACAGCACGCCGGGTACGCAACAGGGGACGCTGGTGATCAAGGGCAGCAAGGTTTCCGTCACCACGCGGCCGGACGGCGCGAATTTTCTGGATGTGGGCGCCACTGGCACAATCGAGTTTGAACTGGACGAAAAGGGCGTTTCCACTTTGCAGTACATGGATGCCATGGTTCGCCTGAACCCGGGCGCCACCGTGCACGTCAACGGCGCGGCCTACAAAGGCGGGCCCAAGACAATCACCCTGATCGCGACCAAAGACCTGAGAGCCGAGGGCGCAAAATACGAGGCGGTCAATTTCTCCGACGACTACGAGGCGCAGGTCAAACCGGAGAAAAAGCGCGGCCAACCGGACAGCATCGTGCTAAAAATCACCCGCGTGCGCTGAGAAAGCAAAAGCGGATTCAAATTTACCCCAAAAAAACTCATGGCTTTCATGCGACTAATAACCGTTTTCTTTCTGATGACAAGCATGCTGGGCGCACAGGTTGTCTTTGATCCCGCTAGCGCGGACATCTCCTCATGGGAGCAAACGGGCGGGGCATTTCATATCGTCCAGCCGCCGCTACCTTATCACGACGAGATTATCGAGGACGAAACACATCCCGTGCTCACATCGTTTGACGAGGGAATCGAAATTGGCGAGACCGCCACAGGCTCCATCACGACGCCGCCTTTTAAAATCACGAAGGACTATCTCAACGTGCGCATCGGCGGGCCGAGGCGCTTCGCGGAGCACCTGGGCGCACAGTTGTTTGTGGACGGCAAACTCGTCAACGCAATGAGCGGGCGCGACCGCGCCTCGATGCGCCCGCAGTTGCGCGACACGGCGTGGGATGTGCGCGGTCATCGGGGGAAGACCGCGTTCATTCGCTTTAACGATTTCAACCGTTCGGGAGCCTTGTGGATCGGGTGCATCGCATTGGAAAACGAGCCAAAGTCGCTGCTGGTGGACGCCGCCGAGCATGGGAAGGAGAATTTCCGCCCGCGCTTTCACCATACGACGCCGGAGGGCTACATGCACGACCCCAACGGACTGTTTTACATGGACGGGCTGTGGCACATGCCGTTTCAGTACAATCTGGTGGGCGCCAACGGGGTTAACTGGGGGCATTCCGTATCCAAAGATTTGATACACTGGGAGTATATCGGCTTCGCCATCCCCGCGGACGAGCGCGGGATGTCGTGGGCCGGCTCGGCCTGGGTGGATCATGACAACCGCCTGGGCTTTCAAACGGGCGAAAAGTCCCCCGTGATTTTGTTCCACACGCTGTGCCCTCCGGGTTCGTCCTCGTGGGAAAACCAGCCCGGCGGCGTGCTGCCGTACGAGCCAAGGGGCCGCCCGAATCCTCCCCCCTTCGTCTGCGCCATCGCCGTGAGCACCGACGGCGGCATGACCTTTGAAAAACACACCGACGCACTCTTTGAACCGGAATTTTCCTACGACCGCGACCCGCACGGCTTTTGGCACGAGCCTTCGCAAAGCTGGGTCATCCTGTGGCACGTGGCGGGCAGGGAAAACAAAAATATTCCCGGGCAAACCTGCTTCGCCGTATATGTCTCAAAAGATTTTAAAAACTGGAGGCTCACGCAAAAACTCTATTCGCTGTGGGAGGAACCGAATTTGCTGACGATGTATTTGGACGGCGACAAAAACAAGCCGCGCCTGGTGATGATCGAGGGCAAGGGCAATTACGCCATCTGCACCTTCGACGGCGAGCACTTCACGTTCGATCCCAAGGCGGTTTATCCCAACGACGAAATTTACAAGCGCGAACTCGGCGAGAAAAAGCCAGCCGCCCCTGAAGCGGCCGGCTATCAGCCCGATGCGGAACTGACCCAAGGCGGCCGCGCAGCGGCGCAGGGCAGTCAGGTGCAGGAAATAAAAATAGACAACGTAAGTGATTTTTTCTACCCGCAAAGTTACGGCGAATATTACGCCACCGGCACCTTCACAAATGCGCCGGACGGCCGCACCGTCGAGATCGCCTGGTGCGCCACCTCCAAGGCCATTTGGCGCGACATTTTTATAGGCATGCCGTTTATGCACCAGATGACGATCCCGATGGAGCTTTCGTTAAAAACCACACCTGAGGGCGTGCGTTTGTTTCATTGGCCGGTCAAAGAACTCGAGGGTCTTCGCGGCGAGAAAATAAGCGTGAAGGGCAAGGCGCTCAAACCGGGCAGCCCGCTTGAATTGAAATCGCCGTCGGAACTGCTGGACTGCCGAGCGGTTGTGCAGATCGGCGACGCGCAGGAAATTTTAATCACCGTCAACGGCCAAAGGATAGTCTGGAGCCGGGCGGACAACATGTTCCTTTACACACACCCGCTGCGCACCGTGCGCGTGCCCGCGCCCTTTGTGAAAGACGAGATCGATCTGCGCATACTGGTGGACAAGACGCTCTTTGAGGCCTTTTTCCACGATGGCATCCGGCACCTGCACCACCATTTCTTTGTCAACGAGATCCCGCGCTCGATCAAAGTGGAAGCCAGAGGCGGCAAGGCGCGCCTAAAGCTGCTGGAAGCTTGGGCGATCAATCCGTAGCCGCAGGGCATCCCCAAAAGAAACCCCACACCCGCGCTGCCGACCATTTAAGATTGACGACGGTCACCCAAACGAGAAAAATAGTCCCTTTGGCGCATTAAAAAACGCCCCCATCGTCTAATGGTTAGGACGCGAGATTCTCATTCTTGAAATCGGAGTTCGATTCTCCGTGGGGGCGCCAAAAACACCAAGAGGATTAACGGGTTTTTGGCAGCCGCCCCAAGTTTGGTTAGGCCAGTACCCTTTCTTTTTTGCCTAGAGATTTTTGTCTGTCACGGCTCCGGTGCTTGCGGAGCTTACGAGCTTGGCGTATTTGGCCAAGACGCCGCGTTTTTCCGGAGCGCGGGCTGCTTTTTTGGCCTTGGCGCGCTTGGACAGTTCGGTGGCGCTCACGTCGAGGGTGAGGGTGTTTTTCACCGCGTCGATGATGATGTGGTCGCCGTTTTTAATGAGACCGATGGGGCCGCCGACCGCCGCTTCGGGGGAAATGTGGCCGACCACGAAGCCGTGGCTGCCGCCGGAGAAGCGCCCGTCTGTGATGAGCGCCACTTCCTTGCCCAGCCCGCGGCCCATGACGGCGGAGGTGGGCGCGAGCATCTCGCGCATGCCCGGGCCGCCGACGGGGCCTTCGTTGCGCACGACGATCACGTGGCCGGGTTTCACACGGCCTTCCAAAATGGCGGGCAGGGCGTCTTCCTCGCATTCAAAGACGATCGCCTTGCCGTCGAAGCGCAGGCCTTCCTGACCGGAAATTTTCGCCACGGCGCCTTCTTTGGCGAGGTTGCCGTAAAGGATGCGCAGGTGGCTGTCTTTTTTAAGCGGCTTGGACAAGGGCGCGATGACGTCCTGATTTTTGCCGTAGGGTTTTACGTCCTTCAAATTTTCGGCCATCGTTTTTCCGGTGACGGTCAGGCAGTCGCCGTGCAGCAGCCCGGCGTCGAGCAGTTCCTTCATCAGCGGCGCGATGCCGCCCACGCGCGAGAGGTGCGAGAGGTTGTACTTGCCGCTGGGTTTTAAGTTGCCCACCACCGGCACGCGTTTGCCGATACGGGTGAAGTCGTCCAGACTCAGCGGCACGTTGATCGTGTGGGCGATCGCCAGCAAGTGCAGCACGCAGTTGGTGGAGCCGCCCAGCGCGATTGCGACGGTGATGGCGTTTTCAAACGCCTTCTTTGTCATGATGTCCGAGGGGCGGATGCCTTTTTTCAAAAGGTTCAGGACGGTCTTGCCCGCTTGGCGGCAGTCGTCGGCCTTGGCCTTGGAAATGGCGAGCTGGGAGGCGCTGCCGGGCAGGCTTATGCCGAGCGCCTCGGCGGCGCTGGCCATGGTGTTGGCCGTGTACATGCCGCCGCAGGAACCCGGGCCGGGGATCGCGCATTTTTCGATCTGCTTGAGTTCCTTGCTCGAAAGGTTGCCGGAAGCGTGCGCGCCGACCGCCTCGAAGACCGAGACGATGTCCACGGGTTTGTTCTTATAAATGCCGGGCATGATGCTGCCGCCGTAGACGAATACTGCGGGGCGGTTGAGCCGCGCGATGCCGATCAGGCAGCCGGGGATGTTTTTGTCGCAGCCGCCGATGGCCACCACGCCGTCAAAGCCTTCGCCGCCGACTACCGTCTCGATGGAGTCGGCAATCACCTCGCGCGAGACGAGCGAGTAGCGCATGCCTTTTGTGCCCATGGAAATCCCGTCGGCGACCGTGATGGTGCCAAAGGTGATGGCCTTGCCGCCCGCCTGCGTGACGCCCTTGGCGGCTTCCTTGGCAAGCCCGTCGATGTGCATGTTGCAGGGAGTAAGGTCGCTCCAGGTGGAGGCCACGCCCACGACGGATTTTTTAAAGTCCGCGTCGCTAAAGCCCACGGCGCGCAGCATGGAGCGGTTGGGAGTGCGGTCAGCCCCGTCGTGCACAAAGTGCGACGCGGCGCGTCGAAGATCCTGTTTTTTGGCCATAAGAGAAAGCTGAGATAAGTTGAAGGCCCGCTGGCGTTTTGCCTCGGGCGCACAATAGTCTAATTATAAAGAGAATCATTTCCGAATCCATGAAAAAACATCCGGGAAGGAAAGAGAGCGGGCGGGTGGGGCGGGATTTAATATCAAAAAATGGTTATCAAAAATCAAAAAACCGCCAAGAATTGCCGTTGCGCGTAAACAAACGAGCCGCTTAAGGTTTGTATACGAAATCATCCCTCAAATTCTCCGCCCCCTTATAATTTCCGGCCCTTTATTTACTATGCTTAATCGACGCGATTTTCTTAAAGGATCCTTGTTGGCCGCCACCGCCGCGACCGTATTGCCGCGCTTTGCGTTTGGCCAAAGCGGCGGCAAAGACACGCTGAAGGTGGGCATTTGCGGTTTGGGCGGGCGCGGCGTGGGCGCGGCGCTCGACGCGCTTATGGCGGACGACGACGTGAAGATCACCGCGTTGGCGGACTTGTTTCAGGTCAGGATAGACCGCTCGTGCGCCAAGTTCGAGGGCGATTATTTTGGCGAAAGAAAGGCGCGCTTTGACGTGCCGAAAAACCGCCGCTACGTCGGCACCGACTGCCTCGACCAAATGCTCGCGCACGCCGATATCGACGTGGTGCTGCTGTGCACTCCGCCGGTGTTCCGTGCTGAGGACATGAAAAAATGCCTGGAGGCCGGCAAGCACGTCTTTGCCGAAAAGCCCCTGTGCGTCGACCCCACGGCGGCGCGCTTTATCGAAGAGGAAGTGATCCCGCTGGCGGAGAAAAAAGGACTGTCCATGATGGGCGGCAACCAGGCCCGCCACGACACCATGGTCATAGAGGCCCTCGACCGCCTGCACGACGGGCAGATCGGCGAGATCGTCAACGTCAAGAGCATCTATTACTGGCACCATTACATAGAAGGCCCCCAGCTCGCGCCCGAGCTCACGCCCGAGCAGATGGAATTCCAAATCCGCCGCTGGATCGGCTTTATTTGGGCCAGTGGAGACCAGCTGGTCGAGCAGCACATCCACGCGCTGGATTTGGCGCTGTGGGCGATGGGGGATATTTCCCCGCTGTCGGCCATGGGCTTTGGCGGACGCGACCCGAGCCTGATTTTTGGCCAGCAGGGCAACCGCTTCTCTCACGCGGTCGTGGATTACGACTTTGGGAAAAACCGCTCGCTCATGAGCCTGGCCGTCGGCGAAAACGGCGGGTCGGGCATCATCAAGTGGGGCGCCGACATTTACGGCACAAAGGGCACGCTCATCCTGCGCCCGGGCGCCGAGCAAGAGATTGTCGGCGAGCAGCCGTGGAAGTCCGACGTGGTGGACGAGTCCACGCAAATCAAGGAACAACGCGCCCTGTACCGCGCCATCCGCGAGGGCCGGCGCATCGACGCGATCCCCGCGCTGCTGCACTCCAACCGCGTCGCCATTTTGGGGCGCGAGGCCTGCTACTCGGGCAAACGCATCAGCTACAACTGGCTGCTCAAATCAAAACAAAACCTTTTCCCCGAGGGGAAAATCGACCTCTCGGCGACCCGCGAAATCGCGCCCGTGCCCACGCCGTCCACCTACCGCTTGGTGTAATCTCAAAAGAAAAATTTTATGACCACTCGCAGGGAGTTTTTAAGCGCCGCCGCCGCGCTGGGTTTTGGGCTGGCGTTTCGAGACCTTTTGGCGGGCACGGGGAAAAGCGCGCGTTTCCCGATCGGCGTGTTTGAGGGCAGCACGCGAACGAACCGCGTTGTCGAAAAAGTGTGCGCCCTGTGCAAGGAAACGGGGCTGGACGGTTTTCAAATTTCCAACAACCTCGCCGACCCGGCGGTCGTGCAAACCTATGTGGACTGCGTGAAGCGTTACGGCCTGAAGGTCGCGGGCGCGTGCGTGCAGTTTCCCGACAAATCCGCCGAGGGAATCGCGCGCTACGCCCAGAGAATCGACACCGTCGCGCAAGTGGCGGCGGCCACCGGCGGCGACGCCGTCGTCATGCTGCCGTCTTTCGGGGAAGACGACGATTTGCTCGACCCCAGGGGCAAACTCATCGAGGCGCGGCGCACGCAGCTCATCGACGCCCTCAAGGTGCTGGCCCCGCACGCGGAAAAACAAAAAGTTTTTCTCTCGCTGGAAAACCGTCTGGGCGCCGACGGCAACAAACGCATCATCGACGCCGTAAACAGCCCCGCCGTCAACGTTTATCTGGACACCTACAACATCGAGGAGTCGGGCCACAAGGCGCCGCAGGAAATCCGCAAGCTCAAGGGCTTCATCGGCCAGGTGCACATCAAGTGCAACACAAACACGCTGGCCACCTCGACAATCCCCGACATCCCCGAATGCCTGCAAGCGCTGCTGGACATCGGCTACTCTCAGTGGCTCGTGTTCGAGCACTACAAAAAGCCCGTGGACGAGGTCAAACCCTGGCTCATCGAAAACACGCGCTACCTAAAGGCTAGCAAACTGTTCGCCTGACGCCGTTCACCCGCATCCCGCCCTTACCGTCCGGCAAGGGCGGTTTTTATTTGGCCTATTCTTCTTTTTTCACTCATGTGAATTTTTCACACCCTATTGACATCAGCATTTTTCTGTTTTTAAATAAAACTACTTGGGCAATTAAGCTCAAGTGAAGGCGGAAGGGATTTCTTATGAAAGCCATTTTGACCTTTGATCCTGTTGTCTGTATGCATCAACATATGGAGAGGCCGTAATTGATCAAAAAAAGAGTCGCGAAAGCAAAGGTTTAAGACGCCTCACGGTGTGAGATAACGTTTTAACCGCGAAGAAAGTTGATGTTTTCCTCGTCCTGTAAAGGATAAGCCGGTGAGTATTTATGGCGCGCTGTCTATAAGTGCCCACTGGAAGCAGTGCTTCCGGCGGATACCACTTGGAAGCAGTTTTTTCAGTACACAGTGCTCGCCGCGACTCGCTCTTTCGTCTTTCACGAGACAAATTTGGATAGCGAAAGCGCGAGGCGATTGCCCGGAAAATTAGGCGCAGGACGCCCGCCCGCAAGGGCTTTTGGTTTGCCTTGCCTGGGGGATGCGATATTTTTGAACTTAAGTCGCATAACTCTTTATATAGGGTTAGACAAATTTCAGATTCCCATGCAGTTCAATCTCAAAAAGATTTTAAAGGCGTTGTTGTTTTCCTCGTCGCAGGCGTTGTCCATTAAGGACATTCAGGCGGTTTTGACGAAGTACCATAAACAGATGGAGAAGGATGCCGCCGCCGATGCGGCCGAGGAGGGCGCGGTGGCCACAGCTCCGGCGCTCGATCCCGTGGACGCGGCCATTAATCCGGAACCGGACGAGGCGGGCGAGCCCGTTGCCGCCAGTGAGCCGCAGGGCGTTTTGTCCGACTTGATGGCGCAGGTGCCGACGCTGTTGACGGCGAGCCAAATCCGCGAGGCGATGGACGAGTTGGCGCAGGAGTTTATCGACAGCGGCGACGTGGTGCGCCTGCTGGCCGGGCCCGCGGGTTTTCGGTTGGCGACCGCCGCCGAGTACGCGCCGTGGGTGCGGCTGTTGCGCGACGCGCCTCGCCCTTTGCGCTTGAGCCAGGCGGCGTTGGAAACGGTTTCTATTATCGCGTACCGCCAGCCGGTCACGCGCGCGGAGATGGAGAGCGTGCGCGGGGTTTCTGTGGACAGCGCGATCAACACGCTGCTCGAGCACGAGCTGATCGCCGTCACCGGACGGGCGGACTTGCCCGGGCGCCCCATCCAGTACGGCACGACTGAAAAATTTTTGGAACTGTGCGGTCTGCGCTCGGCTGATGAATTGCCGGCCTCCGACGTGATCAGCTCCGCGCAGCTCAACGAGTGGATACGCCAGGCCACCCAGCCCGACACGCAGGCGCGCCTGCTCGACGATTCGGACATGGGGCTTTCCGACGAGCAGGAATCGTTTGTCGGCGAGCCGCCGCCCGCCGACCCGCTCGTCGAGGCCGCCGAGACGGAAATGACGGACGACGAGACACCGCAGGAGGCCGTTGAGGAAGAAACGCAGGCTGAATAAAAAAAACAAAATACCCGCATGAAACTTTCCGACATCCGCAAGCAGATCGACCGTTTGGACGGCGAGATTTTGACCAAGCTCAACGCGCGGGCGCGACTGGCGCAAAAGGTCGGCCAGTGCAAGAAACAGGCGGGCGAGCCGTTTTACGTGCCCAACCGCGAGGAGGCGCTTTTGGCCGCGCTCGCCAAAAAGAACAAGGGGCCGCTGGGTGAAAAAGACGTGCGTGCCGTTTACAAGGAAATCATTTCCGCGTGCATCGCGCAGCAGACCCATTTGCGCATCGCCTACCTGGGGCCGGAGGCGACTTTCACGCATCAGGCGGCTCTCAAAAATTTCGGCCACGCCCCGCTGATGCGCGCGCTGACGAGCATCCCCGATGTCTTCGCCGCCGTCGAGCGCGACGAGGCGGATTACGGCGTCGTGCCAATCGAAAACTCCACGGAAGGGGCGGTGTTTCATTCGCAGGACATGCTGGTCAATTCTGAATTGAAAATTATCGCGCAGATTTTTCTGCCGGTGTCGCAGTGCCTGCTGTCCAACACGCCGCTTAGCAAGATCAAACAAATCGTCTCCAAGGACGTGGCGTTGGGGCAGTGCCGCCAGTGGCTCTTGCGCAATTTGCCGGAGGGCGAGTGGGTCGAGTGCGCGAGCACCGCACTGGCCGCCCAACAAGCCGCCAAAAAACCGGGAGTCGCCGCGATCGCGGGCACGGTGGCCGCGGATATTTACGGCCTAAAAGTGCTCGCGCGCGACATCCAGGACTGCGTGAAAAACGTCACGCGCTTTTTGGTTTTGGGCAAGATGCCCAGCGGCCCCACTAAGGGCGGCATTGACCGCACCAGCATAGTATTCTCGCTCAACAAGGACGAGGCCGGCTCGCTCGAAAAGGCGCTCATGCCTTTCAGCACGCGCGGCATTTCGCTGAGTAAAATCGAGTCGCGCCCCAGCCGCAGCCAGCTGTGGGAATATTTTTTCTTCGTTGATTTCCTCGGCCACCGCGACGACAAAAAAATCGCCGCCGCGATGAAAGAGTTGGAGCTGCGCTGCACTTTCCTAAAATGGTTGGGCAGCTATCCCGAAACGCAGGCCTAGGTAGCCTGACCGTTTTCTCATGGCGCAAATTTCCGTGCGAGTAATCCCGAACGCCTCCCGCGCCCAAGTCGTCGGCTGGCAACCTGACGGCTCGCTCAAACTAAAAGTCCCCGCGCCCCCCGAAGGCGGCCGCGCCAACGAAGCCGTCATCGAACTGCTGGCCGCCGCGCTCGACATTTCCCGCCGCCAAATCTCCATCATCAGCGGACAAACCTCGCGTCAAAAACGTGTGCAGGTGGATGGTGCGGCCGGAATGCTTGAGGTCAAGCTGCCGCGCCCGTAAAAAACAAAGCGGCGCCGTGTTTTAAATTATCCGCGGCGGCGTTGGATGAACAGCAGCGCCTCTGTCACAATATCGAACTTGAGCAACGCGGCCAATATCGCGTACACAAGCCCGCCCACGCTCAGCGCGCCTGCAAGCTGCCACCACGAGTTTTCAAACAGCGACATCATTGCGAACGCGCACAGCGCCGCAAAGACCGCCGCCACTATGATCGGGAGCAGTTCGCGTACTTGGGCGAAGTAAGTCATCTGTATGAAGCGCCCCGTGTAATAGGTGTTTAGAGCCACCGAGATAAAAGAGTAGAGTGTGTGGCTCCAACAAAGTGCGACAATTCCAAACGGCAAAGCGCACAGCAGCAGGGCGATGGCCAGTGTTTTTTTGACAACCTCCAACCGCAGCACCAGATCTGTGCGCCCCTTGACGTAAAGCAGGTTGAGGTTCACCCGGGCTATAGGTTCAAGCATCCAGCCCAGGCAAAGAATCTGAAGCAAGGGCGCCGCGCCAGACCATTTTTCGCCCAGCAGCAAAAAAATAGTTGGCTCGCTTACAACGATCAGAAACAGCAGTGTCGGGATTATCAGTGAGGCGCAAAACCGCAGGTATTTGTAGTAAATGCTACGCAGGCGTTTGTCGTCATCCTGGATGGTGCTCAGCACGGGGAAGGCAACCCTGCTGACGGTGTCCGATAGGACATGGGGCGGGAAGGATGCGAATTGCTGCGCGCGCGAATACAGCCCCAAGACGGAGGGAGAAAAGAATTTTCCAATCAGCAAGGGAGCCATGTTGCTGTAAAAAGTGTGCAGCAAATTGGCCAGTAGCAACTTTGACCCAAACTTGAACATGGGGTGAAACGACGCCCAGCAAAACCGTTCGCGCGGGTGCCAGCGCGCTAAAATCCACAACAAAAGCGTGTTGAAAGAAGCGTTCACAAGCGTTTGGGCAACCAGCGCCCACACGCCAAATCCGCGGTAAGCCATGCCAATGCCCACAATGGCGGAAATTATCACCGCTACAAAGGACGCCTTTGTTTGGGTTTTGAAATCGACCGCGATCACCAGGCGGGTGCGGTGCACGGCGCTCAGCGCCGAGATGACAAGCGTTAGCGACACCACGCGCGTGATGCCCTGCAACTGCGGCATTTCGTAAAACCGCGCGATCCACGGGGCGCTGGCAAACAAAAGCCCGTAACCCAAAAGTGCGACTGTCAGATTGGTGAAAAAGACGGTGGACAAGTCGCGCTCGGTGCGGTTTTTGTTTTGAATGAGGGCGCTGGTCAGCCCGCTATCCACAAAAATTTGCGCCACGGCCAAAAATACCAGGACGATGGCGATGGCTCCGTAATCATGCGGGCTGACCAGCCTGGCCAGGATAATTTGCACAACAAATTGAACCGCCGTCAGCGAAAACCGCTCGATGGCGCTCCAGAAAATCCCCTTTGTGGATTTTCCCCTGAGGGAATTTGATGTTGTCATGCCTTCCAACCAAGCTCCTGCTCGATAACGCGCATCATGTTTTCGCCCACCGAGTGCCCGCGCGTGACATTTAGGTATTGGGCGCAAAAGGCATCCCGTTGCGCGCGCATGGGGTCTTGCGCGGCAATGACCATTTCCAAAAAGCGCTCTATGTCTTGTTGCGAGCGGCCGGGATAGTGCGCTTCTATGGCCATTTGCCCCAGCGGTGTTTCAATTGATGCGCGGTCTTTGCGCGTCAGGTACATGACGGGCTTGTTTTCGTAAAGGTATTCGATTGTGAACGAGCCGCAGTCGTGAACCAGCGCGTCGGAGGTGTTGAACAATTCCTGATATGAGTCGGTGACCAGGCAGGTGTTGGGCATTTCCTCCCATTGGCGATAGTATGCCTGCGTGCGCTGCACCCCCCAGATTTTGTGCAGTTTTTCCTCAAGCAGCGGATGGGGTTTGAAGGCAAATTGAATTTTCCCCGCGTATTTTTTCGCCAGGGCGGGCATCGTGTCGCAAAGTTCGAGAAACGTTGAAAAAAGAAGCGCGCTTTGCGGCAGGACGGAATAGTGCGTTGCCCAAATCACGCGTTTGAGCGCGGGGTCGCCGAGCTTCCAGTGTTGCTTGAAATCCGGCGTTTTCCGCATGGAATCCTTCGGGTTCGGATAACCGACAACCCGGACATTTTTATCGCCCACGCTTGTCAGGCGCCTGGCGTCTTGACGGTGCGATTGGGTGGGGTAAAAATTTATCCACGCGAAGTTTTGCGCGGGGTTGTTGTAGCCCCATTTAAAGGCGGTTGTCCCAAAAGAATAGGGGAGGTAGCCAATAAGGATTCCCAGTTTTCGTATTTGGCGGTAGGTCAGGCTGAAGGTCGACGGATAGGGCTGGCAAAGAAACACCATGTCGGCGCGGGTGCGCTGCAGATTTTCGTACAGTTGTCGCGGGTCTTCGTGGCCCACGAAAGGGCCGAGATTGTTGGAGGCGAAAAAGCCCGTCAGTTCGCACACGCGCGCGCGGTTTTCCTCATCCGTGGCGTCGGGGTTGTCTATGGGGATGATGACGGGGTCAAAGCGCGGGTCTTTGCGCATTAGCTGGAATATCTCGTCGTATTTCCACATTCCCGGCGTCAGCGCCAAAAAGGCGATTTTCAAAACATCCTTTTTTCGCTTCTGTTTTATAACGCCGGGCAGGAAGAACGCCCGGTGGTATGCGTATTGCAGTCGTCTTTTTATGCGGCCAAAAATCACCCGAATAATCACGGGAATCGGCGGTAGCTTCCTTTGTGTGGCGGTTGCTGTGTGCGGTCCTGTCATATGACTTGCATGACGCGGGCGGTTTGCGGCATCTTCATGGTTCTTTGGCCATTACGCACCAATTTTTGGTTGTTTGATATTTTTACGCAATGACAAAACGGCCCGGGTTTTATTCTCCTTGATTTACACGGCGCGGTGGGGGAAAATAGGTAGTCCGCCATGAAACTTGTCCGAGCCATCATCAAACCGTTTAAACTGAACGACGTGCACGCCGCGTTGCGAGAGGTGGGCGTGGAGGGCATGAGCGTCATGGACATCAAGGGCTATGGCCGCCAA
>JAKPNF010000022.1 GCA_029548565.1 Verrucomicrobiota bacterium | reverse complement strand
CGCCGCCGAAAAGGGCCGCCGTTTCCTCTACCCGCACGCCCGCGTGATGATCCACCAACCGCTGATCATGGGGCGCATCGTCGCGCCGGCGGTGGACATCAACATCCAGGCGCTGGAGATGGAAAAATTGCGCGACGAGCTAAACGGCATTTTGGCCCAAGCCTCCGGCCAGCCGCTGGAGCGCATCCAAAAAGACACCGACCGCGATTTTTACATGACGGCCAAAGAGGCGGTCGCCTACGGATTGGCCGACGGGATTGTGACGGAGCTTTAACGCAATGGGAGCCTTGCGCGTCACGCATTACGGCGAGCCGGTTCTCTCCCAAAAAGGGGAGCCGATCACCGCGTTTGACGAGAGCCTGCGCGCGCTGGTGGCCGATATGTTCGACACCATGCGCGCCGAGTTCGGCGTGGGGCTGGCCGCGCAACAAATCGGCAAGGCGCTGGCGTTGTTTGTCGCGGACTTTGAGCCAAACGCCGAGGAAGATGGGTTCGCCAACTGCCTGCTCAACGGCAAGCCCACGCCGCTGAAACTCGTCCTGCCGCTGGTGGCTGCCAACCCGTCGCTAGAGCTGCTGGACAGCGACTGGTACGCCTATGAGGAAGGCTGCCTGTCCTTCCCCGAAATCCGCGGCGACGTCGAGCGCCCCGAGCGCGTGCGCCTGACTTACCAGGACACCAGCGGCGACAAGCAAATTCTGGAAACCGGCGGCTTTTTGGCGCGCATCATCCAGCACGAATTCGACCACACGCAAGGCATCGTCTTCACCGAGCGCATGCAGCGCGATGTCCTGCATGAGTTGCAGACAAAATTGAAAAAACTAAAACGCCAGTCCCGCGATTTTTTGAAATCGCAGCAGGAATAAGGACAGGGTAGCGCAGTCCGATAAAAAGTCCCTTTGGGGAACTGGCCCTATACATCCTGTGCCGCCAAGCGTTGACGGTCGTAGCGTGCCACCACAAAACGGAAAAACACCACGCCCGAAAACACCAGCCACAGTGCGCTTAAAAAGTAAATCCAGTCAAGCCCCATCACTTGCGACAACGCGCCGGTGGCGATGATGCCTGTGGCGATTCCCAATTCAAAGACGCTGGCATAGGTGGCGTTGGCCACGCCCAAGCGCGACATCGGCACCATGAGACTGACCATGGTCTGGTACACCGGCATGCAAAACCCGCAGCCAAGCCCTATCAAAAAACTCGCCCCGTAAAACGCGAAGACAGCCAGCCAATGCCACGGCACATGCGCGCAGCCCCACAGCGACAACAGCCCGATGACCAGCATCGTGAACGCGTACAGCGCCACGCGCCGCGGCCCTTGTTTGTCAAAGAGCTTGCCGCCTTTTAAGCGCGCGAAGCCCATGCCCGCCGCCAGCACCACGTAAAACCACGCGGCGTCCAGCGAATGGGTTTGCATCTGCGCGGCGAAGTAGGCCACGTAATTGACGAGCCCGCCGTACACGACCGTGAACATGAAGGCCGCCAAGCCCACCGGCAGCACCGAGCCTTCAAAAAAGTTTTCCCACTTCAGCGCGATGGGGCGCGATTCGAATTTGGGCAGTTTTAGCGGCAGCGTCAGCCCGACGCCGATCAGCCCGATGGTCATGCTCAATAAAAAAACCGTGTTCGCGCCGTTTATTCCGTAGATTTTGATGCCCAGCGCCGGGCCCAGCGCCATCGCCGCCGACATGAAAAACGTGTAGATGCCCACGCCTTCACCTCGCCGCGCTTTGGGGATGATATCGACGGCGACGGTCTGCCCCGCCGTCAGCGAGCTGCCCCAGAACAACCCGTGCAAAAAGCGCACGACAAAAATGCCCGCAAAGCCGCTTAAGAGCGGGTAGCTGCCCGCCGTCAGCGCGAAAACAAAAAAGGAGCCGATAAACACGCCGCGGCGCCCCCAGCGATCCAGCGCGTAGCCGGTCAGCGGGCGTATTAGCAAAGAGCCCAGCATGTACGCCGAGATGATAGTGCCTGCCGCCGCCCCGCCCATGCCGCGGTCGTCCTTTAAAAAGAAGGGCAGCACCGGCATGAGCAGGTAAAACGACATCGTCATGCACAAATTGGCCGTGCACAACAACAGGAAATTAACCGACCACAGCTTGGGCGTTTGCGCCATAATACCCCAGTCTCTCACGCGGCTCAACGGAAAGTCTAGCGCAATCTCAAGCGTGCGGCGCGCTTACATATATTGCACCAGGTCGCCCTTTGCGTGCCGGAGGCGGGCGCGTGTTTTTAAGTAGGCTTTCCAAGCCCCGCGCAGCACGCCATAACGCAGTGCGAACAGCACACGGTTGATTTTGTCAAAAAGGCAAAAGTACCCTTTTAATAACAACCGCGCGCCCAGGCGCGAATCTCCCTCCAATATCCAGCCGTATTGTTGCGCCAGCATTTTTAGCGTTTCAATTCTCTGCGCGCGCGCTTGCAAGTGCTCCGGGCGGTACACGGCGGCGGCCGCACGCAGCACGTAGTAGCGCAAGAACACACGCATATCCTGCGGCATGATCTGGCCGGATTTTTCGACGAAGTGGCTGCAGCAATTCAAAAATTCGTCCAGCAGTCTTTTTTCATGTTCAAACGGCCAGTACCGCTCTGAAAGGGAACCGGCCGAAAACATCCGGTAAACATAGCCGATAGGCTCGACAAAAGTCACCTCCTGCGCGTGTGGCAGAAAATGACACATGAAGATAAAATCCTCGCCCAGGCTTAGGGCCGTGTCCAGACGCAGTTGATATTGCTCGATGAGGTTGCGGTCGTAAAATTTGCCAGCGATAAAACCGTTGCGGTAGAGCTTGCGCTCAAAGAAGGCGTCCTGGGCCGGCAGGGTCGCCGGTTTATAAACCAGTTGGTAGCTATTTCCCTGCTTAAAAACCTGCCGCACGCCGGATATGGCGAGGGAAATGGAGGAACTCGCCCCAACGGCGTCGTGAAAATTTTTCAGGTAGTCGCCTTCGATCCAGTCGTCGCTATCGACAAAGACAACCCAACGCCCGCGCGCGTTGTTCAGCGCGGTGTTGCGCGCGTTTGAAACGCCGCCGTTGGGAATGTGAAACACGCGCACGCGCGGGTCCTTTTCGGCGTAGGCGTCGCAGATTTCACCGGAGTTGTCCGGCGAGCCGTCGTCGATGAGGATCAGTTCAAGATCCGAAAAGCTCTGGCCAAGGATGCTCTCGATGCACTGGGGCAGGTATTCCTGTGTCTTGTAAACCGGAACAATGACCGAGATGGCGGGATCGTTTTGGCTCATGCGGCGTTTGAAAAAAAGTGGGCCCGGAGGGATTTGAACCCCCAACCAAAGGATTATGAGTCCTCTGCTCTAACCGTTGAGCTACGAGCCCGAAGTGCCCCGCGTTTTGGGCGCGGGCGGAAAATCTATCCTTTTAAAAAATCGGCCAAAAGGCGAACGCTTTTTAAGCGGGCGGATTTTTACGGAGCCACGCGAATCTGCCCCTTGATCTCGGGCGAGGCGGTGAACTTGATGTTGTGCCACTTGCCCGCCTCGATGGGGAAGCGGAATTCCACGCGCTCGATCGGCAGCATGGGCGTGTTTTTATCCTTCGCCTTGTCGCCGACACCAAAGCCCAGATAACCCTTCAGCCCCACGTAATAGGCGATGCCCACGAGATGTTCGTCGACGATCGCGGCGTGAATGTACAGCCCCGTGTACAGCGTCATGGGTTCTTTGCCGATCGTGGTGGCCCAGGGTTTTAAAAAGTCGAACTCGACGCGCTGGCCGGCCTGCGCCTGGCGTTGCAGGACATCTTGGCCTTCAGCTTTCCATTCGATGGTGGCGGCGCACAGCGGCAGCGTGCAGGCGAGCAAAAGGGTGAGGATGATTTTTTTCATGGAAGTAATTTGTTTGGGTTTAAATTTTTTTAACGACCTTCAGAGATCTAGTCGTCCTTGTGCAGATGGCGCGGCGGGTGCGACATGCGCGAATGCATGGCGGCGTCCTGTTCGCGCACGATGCGTTCGCAGATTTTTTTGACGTGCATTTGCAGCCAGTGCGCCGTCGGGCTTTCGGCGCGGTAGTCGGCCGGGCCGTAATGGTCGATGCGGCCGCTTTCGCGCAGCGAGTCGTTTTGCGCGAACTCCGCCTGGCTGCCCTCGGCATAGACGGCGTAGGCTTTGCCGCCGTTTTTGCGTACGACGGAAAAAACGGGGACGTCGCTGGGCCCGTCGGCGATATAGATCATGTTGCGGATCGGCACCCGGCGGTCTTCCTCCTTGATCGTGGCGTTGACGTCGATGTCGGGATGCTTGTTGACGCCCTTGTTGATCTCGAAGATGAAGCGGGTCTTGATGGTGTTGTCCACCATGAAGCCGATCTGGCTGATCTGCGCGGATCCCCCTTGCAGCGCCAGCTCGTCCTGTCGGCTGAAGTGCGGCGGCAGGGGGGTCTCGATAAACTCGCAGCCGTAGATGTCGTCGACAAACGGCGCGATCGCGCTGCCGCGTATCATCTGCGCCAGCCCCGTGCTGATGACGTAGTGCTCCAGTTGGATTTCGTGGCGGGCGAAGTCGGGGTTTTTGAGCGGAATCTCGCGCAGCGTGCGGAAAAAATCCGGCAGACCGGGATAAAGTTTCAGTTGCCCGCCCAGCTCTTTGAGCGTCTGGTTGCTCAAGCCGCGCATGGGGCCGTTTTTCACGTAGCTGAGCAGGTGGTTGAGGTACACCGTGTCTTTCGAGACGCGGATATCGAGTTTTTTGTACAGCCCGGGCAGGCGGTTGACTTCCTTCCAGAACGCCTCGCCGTTGATGTCGTAGCGCTCGAAAATCGGCTCCTGCATGTAATTAGGGATGAGGGTCTTGTCAAAATCCCAAATGCAGGCGACGATCGGGGGCGTTCGCAGAGAGTTTTCCGTTGCAGCCATGATGCTTTTTTACAATTCTTATGTTTTACGCGCCTAGCGTCAACCGTCATCCCATTAAAAGTGTACGACCTGCCAAGCATAGAGTCTTTTAAAGCCCGCCATGGCGAAATCACGCGCCTGATGGGAGAGCCGGATTTTTTCTCCGACCAGCGCCGCAGCGCCGCGCTCTCGCGCGAGCACCAGCACTTAAGCGAGTTGCTGGTCATGCACGAAAAACTTGAAAAGACGCTCCAGGCCATCCGCGAAAGCGAGGCCATTTTGGCCGATGCCGCTGCCGACCCCGAGTTGAAGGAACTCGCCCGGATGGAGCTTGATCAGGCGAAGGAGGAAGTTCCGCAACAACACGAACAACTCCTGCTAAAAATGTTGCCGCCCGAACCTGCCGAGGCGCGCAACACGATCGTGGAAATCCGCGCGGGTGCCGGCGGGGACGAGGCGTCGTTGTTCGCCGGGGATCTTTTCCGCATGTACAGCCGCTACGCCGACATCAAAGGCTGGAAGACGGAACTGCTTTCCTCCAGTCCATCAGAGTGCGGCGGTTTTAAGGAAGTGGCCTTTCTTGTGACCGGTCAGGACGTTTACAAAATGCTGCGCTGGGAAAGCGGCGTGCACCGCGTCCAGCGCGTGCCCACGACCGAGGCGGGCGGGCGCATCCATACCTCCACCGTGACGGTGGCGGTCTTGCCGGAAGCCGAGGAAGTCGATATCCACATCGACCCATCCGAGCTTGAAATTTCCGTGGCGCGCGCCAGCGGCCCGGGCGGACAGGGCGTCAACACCACCGACTCCGCCGTCCAGATTTTGCACAAGCCCACCGGCCTCATCGTCAAGTGCGCCGACGAGCGCTCGCAGCTTAAGAACAAACAAAAAGCCCTCACCGTTTTGCGCGCGCGCCTGCTCGAACGCAAGCAGGAGGAGGAGGCCGCCAAGTACGCCGCCGAACGCAAGGGCCAGATTGGCACGGGCGACCGCTCGGAACGCATCCGCACTTACAATTTCCCCCAATCGCGCCTGACCGACCACCGCATCGGCTACAGCTCCCACAACCTTTCCGGAATTTTGGAAGGCGAATTGGGGGACTTGCCGGAGACGCTGGTGCGCGCCCACCAGGCCTTGCGCCTGAAAGAGGCGATGGAAAAGTAAGACAGAAGAAGGAATTACCCAAGCGCTGTGCGCTCGGGGGTTTTAATTTTCAAAAACCGTCTGCGTGAAAGCTCTTGGGTGTTACCACTTGCCTGCTTTTTTGCCGAGGGCCTGTGCGGTTGCCAGAGCCTTTTTGTTTTTGGATACAGGCTGTTTTTCACTGGAGGCGAAGCACAGGCCGACAAAGCGCATGCCCATGAAGGCGCAGATATTTTTATATTGCGCTTCGATCAGGTCTGCGCCGGAATCCTTTTTGTCCTCGCCCCCGCCGGTGGCGAGGATGGCCAGGCGCTTGCCTTTGAACAATTTGTAGTCGGTGCCAAAGAGGCGCTCCCACACCAGTTTGAGCTGCGCGGACATTCCCCAGTAATACAAAGGCGTGGCCAGAACAATCAGGTCGGCGGCCAGAATTTTTGGAAGAACGCTCTGCATATCATCCTTCTTTTCCTTCTTGCCGGAAAAATCCGAAGCAAGAATCGGCGCCACGCGCAGCGCATACGCGTCAAACTGCGTGACGGTCAATTTTTTTCCTTTCTTCAGCCCGCTCAAAAACGCCTTAAGCAGGGCGGACGTGTTGCCGTTTTTATGGGGAGATCCGTTTAATACGATGATGTTTTTCATAAGGATAAAAAAGGAATAAAGAAACGTCTCTGACCGAACTTTAGCACCAATGGAATCCTCCTGGAAAGTAATAAGTTTTGCCTCGGCGACGCGCCTGCGTGCGTCATCTTTCCGAATTCGTGTCTGTGCGAAACGGGCGCAGCGGCAGGCCTTCTTTGTTCTCCAGAGAAATAACGGGGTTGTCCGCCCATGCGTAGCGCACGGCGACGGGTTTTTTAATCTGTGTGCTGCGCACGGCGAGCACGCCGCCGTCCAGAATTTTCACATCGTCCGCCCACAGCCACTGCTCGCCGTCGCTGACGGCGAAGCCGCCGATTTTGTCGGTGCGCGAGCGCAGGCCGCCGGCGTTATCGAATTTTATGAAAACGGTGTCGCCCGTGATTTTTGAATCCGCATATTGTGGCGAACGGCTCTGAATCGGCTTGCCGTAAATATCCTGCAGTGCCAGCCCTGCGAGGCGGTGGCCGGTGGTCTTTTTGTCGATGGGATGAATATCGTCGGCCATGCCGACGTCGATGGCGGTGGCCACGCCCGTGTCGGGCAGTTTTAAGACGGCCTGCTGTCCTTCGCGCAAAAGCGCCCAGCCGCCCTCGCTGGGCTGCGTTTGCGGCTCCTTGAAGTTGGCCAGCTCCACGTAGTAAAAGGGCAGCTTCTGTCCGGAGAGGCTGCGATAACCCTCCACCATCGCGCAGGCGAGTGTGCCGTATTCCTGGGGGCGGGCGGCGTTGCTCTCGCCCTGGTACCAGATCATGCCGCGAAAAGTGTAATTAATAATTGGATACACCATCGCGTTGAAGATGCCCGTGGGCGCGTGCGAGTGTTTTTCGTCGTACGGCGTGCGCGGGACCTTGGCGCGGTGTTTCTTGCGCTCTTGGTCGGACGTGTATTTTTGATTGAAGGCTTCCATGGCCTGCTTGTACTGTTCCTTGCGCTCGGGCAGTTTTTTCATTTCTTCCTCGTGGCGCTGCCAGACGGTGGCGCCCAGGGCGCTCTTGTCCAAAAATTCCCTGGGCAGCCAGGACTCGATCGGCGTGCCGCCCCAGGCGACGTTCACCAATCCCACGGGTTGCTTTGTCTCCTCAAAAATCCGCTGGCCGAAATTCCAGGCCACGGCCGAGCACTTGCCGACGTTTTGCGCGTCGATCACCATCCACTGCCCGCCCACGTCGTCCTGCGGCTGCTGGCGGCTGACTTTAAGCGAGCGAAACTGCCGGATTTTCCCATCGACCGCCTGTGCCTCCTGCGCGGCGCGCTCGCGCATTTTCTGGGGCACATTGGCGTCGTTGACGGTGCGGTCCATATTGGACTGCCCCGCGCACAGCCACAACTCGCCGATCAGCACGTTTTCAATGACCTTTGTCTGTCCGCCCGACGAAATTTTTAATTCGCCGCTGTCGCCCAAAACCAGCTCGGGCAGCCGCGCGAGCCAGCGGCCGCTTTCATCGGCCTGCGCGCGGGCGCTTGCCTTGGTGTTGCCGTCAAAGACGACCTGCACCTCGGCACCCGGGGCGGCGAAGCCAAACACCGCCGTGTCCTTGCCGGCCTGCAGCATCATGTCGCGCGAAAAAATCGAAGGCAGTTTTAAATCCTGCGCAAACGCGAGCACCGCCGCCAAAACCGTTAGAAAAAAACAGGAAAATATTTTTTTGGACATCCGGCCATGCTAATAAAAAAAACCGCCCGACGCAATGCGGGCGGCTTTGAAATTTTTGGATTTGAAATAAATACTTATTCCACGGAATCCTTGTCCGTGCGAAACGGCAGCAGCGGCAGGCCCTCCTTGTTTTCCAAAGCGGTTTCCGGGTTGCTCGCCCAGGCGTAGCGCACCGCTGCGGGGTCTTTGATCGCCTGCGCGCTGACCTCGATGGCGTTGCCGCTGATCTTGACCTTGTCGGCCCACACCCAGTTGCCGTCCGCGCCGCGAATGGCAAAACTCTTTTCTTTTCCGGCGCGCTCGCGCAGGCCGTCGGCGTTGTCGAAGGTGATGATCACCTTGTCGCCGCTGATTTTGTGCGAGGCGTACTGCGGCGAGCGGCACAGCGATTTCTTGCCGTAAATATCGTTGAGCGCCATGCCCGCGAGCCGATTGCCGACGGTCTTTTTGTCGGTGGGGTGGATGTCGTCCGCTTCGCCCACGTCGATCGCGGTGGCGACTCCCGTACCGGGCAACTCCAATACGGCCGCCTGCTGTTCGCGCACATACGCCCAGCTTCTGAGCTGCACGGGGTCGGCCTGCGGCTTCGTGAAGTTGGCCAATTCCACGTAATAAAAATACAACTGCGGGTTGATGCGCGCGCGGTAGCTGTTGACCAGCGCCTTCATGAGCTCGCCGTACTCGTTGACGCGCGGCCAGCCCGCGTTGGCCTCGCCCTGGTACCAGAGCATGCCGCGCATGCCGTAATTGCCCAGCCCGTGCATCATCGCGTTGTACAGGCGGCAGGGGGCGTTCCGGTCAGTCGGCGAATACGGTTTGCGCGGCTGCAGACGGCGGTTGGCCAGGCGCTCGCTGTTTGTCTTGTAGGTCTCGTTAAACTCCTTGATTTGTTCGTTGTAAACGTCCATTTTCTCTTCCCAGCCCTCGAGCATCTGCTCATGGCGCTGCCAAACGGAATCGGCCACGGAGGTGGAATCTATGACTTCCTTGGGCAGCCAGGCCTCGACCACGGTGCCGCCCCAGTTGGAATTGATGAGGCCCACGGGCAAGCCCGCCTCCTTGTTCACGCGCACCGCGAAATTCCAGCCGACGGCCGTGCAGTTTTTCACATTCTCGGGCGTGACAACCTCCCATTTGCCCGCTTCCATCTGAACGTCGTCTTGCGGCTCGTCGGCCCCAACGCGCCTGACGCGGAACATGCGGACTTTCCCGTCGACCTTGTCAGCCTCGTCGCGGGCGGTTTGTTTAATTTCCTCGCTCATCGTGCCGGCGCCGATCGTCCAGGCCATGTTGGACTGCCCGCCGCACAGCCAGACTTCGCCGATCAGGGCATCGGAGAAAGTCAGCGTGTCCTTGCCGCTTTTAACCGTCAGCGTGCCTTCCAGCCCCGCTGGCAGCTCCGGCATGCGCGCGAGCCACTTGCCGTCCTTGTCGGCGGTTGCCTTGGCGCTGACGCTTTTTCCGCGCGCGGTGAACTTCACCTCGACGGAGGCCCCGGGCGCCGCCCAGCCAAACACAGGGGTGTCCTTGCCGGCCTGCAGCACAAGGTTGTCGCTAAAAATCGCGGGCATTTTCAATTCCTGCGCAAACACACAGGCGCACACGCACGCACACAGTACGAGGCCACTTAAGAGGGTTTTTTTCATAAGGAAAACAATGAGGGTTAAAGCAACAGTTTTACGCCATGCGCGCCCATTTTAAAAGCCTTAAAAAAACCGCGCGCGCAAATAGGCGGCGCCGTAAAAGATTGCCAAAGGCGCCCGCGTGTTTTGTGCTAAGTAAAAGAGCGTACTGTGCATGGGACTTATCCGGCTCATCTTCAAACCGATCGGCTGCCTGTTTTACTTCGTGATAGGCCTCGCGCTCGCCGTGCCGATCTTTGTCGTGCTGGGCGCGTGGGCGGCCGGGCATTACAGCGACCAATGGCTGCGCATGCTCTGCCCCTGGGTGGAGGCGCAGACCGGCTACACCCTGAGTTTTGACGAGGCCGGCCTGAGCATCCCCCTCATGGATTTTGAAGCGCAGGGCCTGCGCTTGTTAAACCCCTCGCATTACGCGGATCCCTCCTTTTTGGAGATCGGGCATATCCGAATAGACGCCGACCCCTTAAGCGCCCTGTTTTACAAAACCTTTCTCATCCACGAGGCCGAACTGGACATCGAGCGCATCACCCTCGTCGTGAAACCCAACGGCCAAAACAACCTGCTGGGATTTTTAAACGCGGTTCAAAAAACACAGGCACCCGCGCCCGCGCCTGTGAGAGCGACTCCCGCCGTTACAAGCTCTCCCAGTGTTGCCGCCGAAGATACACTCCAGGAACCGCCGCCCACGCTCATGCTCAGCGACGGCGAACGTATTGTGCCCATGCAGCCATTGGACGCGCCCGATACTGCGAACTTCGGCAGTACCGAAACGCCCTCCAAACCATTCTGGTCGCGCCCCGTTCGCCCCGCGGCACCTTGGCGCATAGCTAAACTCACGATCCGTGTAAAAAACGTCCGCCTGAAAATAGGCAATCTGCCGCCCTTCGAACACACGCTAAACTACGAGCTGCAACTTTCCCACCTGAGCAGTTGGGATGAAATATCCCAAGCTCTGCGCCAAGATTTGCTCAAACGCCTACTGGCTCCCGTTAGGCCGGAAAGTCAGCCTTAAGCAGTGTTTGAGATTATCCGTGGCGTCTGAACACGCCGGATTAGAAAAATTCCACCCAGAAAATCAGAAAGATTTGGCTGATTATGAACAGCGCCAGCAGCACATACGCCGACACAAAAAACCAGTCGTTGTGAAACGGGCGTTCTTTGAGTTGCGGGGGCGGCGCTTTTTTGGGCGTGTCTGGCATATTTTTCAGTTTAGGGGCGCGGCAGGGGCGGGCAAAGACTTATTTTATGCAAATTATTCGTTTTGCGAGGGCATAAAGCTGCCTTATGGCTTGCGTGGCGGGTTTGGGGATTGACGCGAGCCTTGCAATAAGGTGTGTTAATATAAGGTCTTTTTTCTCTATATGCTTTCACGGTTTTCGAGGATATCCTGGCTGTGGGCGCCTTTGCTTTTGCTCGGCGGCGCCCCGATGGCGCACGCCAATTTTGGCGTGGAGCCGGTGTCGCCGAAGGCCTACGTGCTTTTTGAGGTGGGGGGTATTCCGGTGACCAATTCTATGGTCACAACTTGGGTGATTTCACTGGTTGTGATTATTGCCGTGCGCTTAATCGTCGGGGTCAGGCCCCGCATGGTGCCGACCAAGTTGCAGAGTGTTTTGGAAATCGCCGTTGAAAAGCTCTATGGCATGACCGAGTCCATCGTCGGCAAGCGGGCGATCGGGCTGGCGTTCCCGCTGCTGTTTTCGCTCTTTTTATATATCCTGATCATGAACTGGAGCTCGCTGTTTCCGGGGGTGGGCACTTTCGGGATGTATGACGAGCACGGGCACCTGACGTATTTTTTCCGTCCCGCGACTTCCGACTTGAACACGACACTGGCGCTGGCGCTGGTGGCGGTTATCGGCTGGGTCTTTTTGGCGTTCCGTTATTCGGGGGTCAAGGGCGTGGCGCACGAGGTGTTTGGCAACAAGGCCGACAAGCGCAGCGTGCCCGCGGCGCTGTACTGGTTTTTGGGGCTTTTGTTTTTGGCGGTGGGGGTCATTGAATTGATCTCGTACGTGTTTCGCCCCGTGTCGCTGACGTTCCGACTGTACGGAAACGTCTTTGGCGGGGAGACGCTGCTGTCGAACATGTTTGGGCTTTCGAGCGTGCTGGGGCTGCCGTTGGAAGGGTTTTTCCGCTGCGCGCTGGCCTTGCCGTTTTACTTTTTGGAACTGCTGATCGGGTTCGTGCAGGCGCTGGTGTTCATGCTGCTGACCAGCGTCTACATCGGCATCAACGTCAACCATTCGGAAGATTCGCACGTGGAGGAAGCGCCCGCGCAAAAGCCCGAACCGCAGCAAACCCAATCATGACACTTTTCGGGTCGCGACCATACAAGCTCGTGGGCGGCCCGGGGCAAACTCAACACAAAACTCAACTCATATGATCGAAATCCTAGCACAAGCCGCCGACGCCGTTCAGGCGATCGGCATCACGGGAGACATCAAGGCCGGATTGGGCTGCTTCGCCGCCGCGTTCGGCGTGGGCATGGTGGGCGCCAAGGCCGCCGAGGCCGTGGGCCGCAACCCGGGCGCTTCCGGCGCCATCTTGGTGCAGTCCATCCTTGGTATGGCGCTGGCCGAGGCCGTGGCGTTTTACGCGCTGTTTCTCTAAGGGCGAACCAACGCCGGCCTTGCGCGCGGTGCTTTTAACGAATCACCGCGCGTCAGGCTGCCGTCCGTTTTTTAATCCATGTCCGGACTATTCACACATCTTTTGGCCGCCGCCGAAACGGTTGGCGCCGACGGCAACGCGATCAGCCAGATGCTGCACCGCTTCGGTGTCGACTGGCCGTTTTTCATCGCGCAGGTGATCAACTTTCTGATCGTCGGCTCGCTGCTGTACTTCTTCGCGGTCAAGCCCCTGAGCGCCAAGCTGCAGGAGCGCCGCGACAAAATCGAGGACGGCCTGCGCTACACGGACGAGATGAAGCAAAAGCTCGACGACGCTCAAAAACGCCGCGACGAGATTTTGAAAGAGGCCACGATTCAGGCCCAGGACGTCGTGCGGCAGGCCGGCGAGCAGGGCAAGGCCGTGCTTTCCCAGCAGAGCCAACAGGCGGCAGAACAGGCCGAGGACATTTTGAAAAAGGCGCGCGAACAGGCCGATCAGCAGTACGAGGCCATGCTCAAGCAAGTGCGCCAAGAGGCCGCCGACCTTGTCGTGCAGACGACCGCGCAACTGCTCAAGCGCGACCTGGCCTCCGACGAGCGCGGCCGCATCGCCGACGAGGCCGCCAAATCCATTTCCCGGAAATAAACTTCATGGTCGCCACACCCGCCATCAAAGCCACCGCCCGCCGCCTGCTGGCCCTCTCGCTCGACGAGCAGGGCGCTGTTTCGGCTGAGCGCGCGCTGGAGGTGATCAAGGTGCTCGAGGCCAATCCCCCCAAGCGCGGCTTGCGCGTGCTGCTGAAGACCTACGCAACCTATCTGGAAAGCCACCTCACAAAAACGCAGGCGCGCATCGAGCACGCGGGGAACCTCGACGCGGCGGCGCTGCAAGAACTTTTGACTTCCCTCGAACAGCGCTACAACCGCAAGCTCGAGCCTGTCGTCACCGAAAACCCGGCGCTGATCGCCGGTGTGCGCGCCCGCGTGGGCGATGATGTGTTTGACAATTCTTTCGCATCCACGCTGCAAACGCTGCGCCAATCCCTCCAATAAAACTTTTTCAAAAAACATTCCCATGAGCGACATTCTTGAACAGATCAAAGCGGAAATCGCCCGCGTAAGCAGCGCCACGCAGCAGGCCAATGTCGGCCGCATCACGGCGGTGGCCGACGGCGTGGCGCACGTCAGCGGGCTTTCCCGCGCGATGTCCAACGAGATGATTTCCTTCCCGGGCGACGTGTTCGGCATGGCGTTGAACCTCGAAGAAGACGAGGTGGGCGTGGTGCTTTTGGGCGAGGCCAGCCACCTCAAGGAGGGCGACGAGGCCAAGACGACCGGCAAGCTGCTCAGCGTTCCCGTGGGCAAGGAGCTTTTGGGTCGCGCGGTCGACGCGCTGGGCCGCCCCGTGGACGGCAAGGGTCCGATCGCCGCGAAGGAAAATTATCCCGTCGAGCGCATCGCCCCGGGCATTTTGCCGCGAAAATCCGTCGACCAGCCGATTCAAACCGGCATCATGGCCGTCGACGCGATGATCCCGATTGGCCGCGGCCAGCGCGAGCTGATCATCGGCGACCGCTCCACCGGCAAGACGACGATCGCCACCGACACGATCATCTCGCAGGCCGCCATCAACAAAAAGGGCATCGCCGGCGACGACAAGAATTTCCGCCCCGTGTATTCGATTTACGTGGCGATCGGCCAAAAGAGCGCGAACATCGCCCGCACGATCGCGCTGCTGGAAGCCCACGGCGCGATGCAGTACACGATCGTCGTGGTGGCGTCGGCGGCGGACAACCCCTCCAGCCAGTACATCGCCCCCTATGCCGGCTGCGCGATGGGCGAGTGGTTCATGCGCAACGGCATGGACGCGCTCATTGTGTACGACGACCTTTCCAAGCACGCGGTGGCCTACCGCCAGATTTCGCTGATCTTGAAACGCCCGGCAGGGCGCGAGGCGTACCCGGGCGACGTGTTTTATTTGCACAGCCGCCTGCTGGAGCGCGCCGCGCGCATGCGCGAGCAAGACGGTAACGGCTCGCTGACGGCCCTGCCCATCATCGAGACGCAGGCCGGCGACTTTTCCGCCTACATTCCGACGAACGTCATCTCGATCACCGACGGGCAGATTTATCTGGAGACCGACCTGTTCAATCAGGGCGTGCGCCCCGCGCTGAACGTGGGGCTGTCCGTCTCGCGCGTGGGCTCCTCCGCGCAGACCAAGGCGGTCAAGCAGGTCGGCGGCAAGATCAAGCTGCAACTGGCGCAGTACCGCGAGCTGGCGGCCTTCGCGCAGTTCGGCTCGGACTTGGACGCCCGTACAAAGTCGACCCTCGATCGCGGCGCGCGCATCATCGAGCTGTTCAAGCAGCCCGTCGCCGCGCCCAAGCCGATGGAAGTGGAAGTCGCGCTGCTGTGGGCGATGCACAACGGGCATTTCGACAAGATCGCCGTCAAGGACATGATTCGCGCCGCGGCCTCGCTCGAGGAATATTTTAAGAGCACGCAAACCGCGCTGCTGGGAAAAATCGCCGAGAAAAAGGTGCTCGACGACGGGCTGGAGGGCGAATTGAAAGCCGCCGTCGAGCAGTGGAGCCGCACCTTTGGCGCCGAATAATTTTTATTGGATTTTTGAATGAAGGGAATCCGCGAGATCCGCAACCGCATCAAGTCGGTACGCAGCACCGCCCAGATCACCAAGGCGATGCAGTTGGTGGCGTCTTCCAAAATGAAGCGCGCCCAACAGGCTGCGATCAACGGGCAGCCCTACGCGCAGTTGCTGGCGCAGTTGCTCGAATCGCTCGTCGAAAAAATCGGCGCGATCAAGCACCCCTTCTTCGAGTCACGCCCTGTCAAAAAGCGCGGGATACTGGTACTTTCCAGCGACAAGGGGCTCTCCGGCGCGCTCAATTCAAACCTGTTTCGCATGGCGCAGGACATCAAGCCCGGGCAGGCGGCCTTTGTGTGCGTGGGCAAGAAGGCCTCCACCTATTTTTCGCGCCTCAGGCACGAGGTGATCGCCGAGTTCCCTCTAAGCGACCGCGTGCACTTTTCGGAAGTGCGCAGCTTCGTCGAGTTCATGGAAAAGGAATTCTGCGAGGGGCGCATCGACACGATCGAGGTCATCTACCCGGTCTTCATCAACACGCTGCGCCAGGAGCCGATGCTCGCCAAGCTCGTGCCGTTTGAGGATTTTAAAAAGCAGCTCGAAAAACTGCGCATGCAGTTCGAGGGCATGCAAGAGCCTGTCAAAGACGCGCGCGAGATGACCTTCGAGCCGTCGGCGCGGGAGATTTTAGAGGCGTTCCCCTCGCTGTTTTTAAAGCAGGAAATCTACCAGATGGCCCTGAGCGCGAAGGCCTCCGAGCACAGCGCGCGCATGGTCGCTATGAAGGGCGCCACCGACAACGCCGAAAATCTCATCGGCGACCTCACGCTGGAATACAACAAGGCCCGCCAGGCCGCCATCACCAACGAAATTTTGGAAATCGCCCAAGCCGCCAACTAACTTTTTTTAACCGCACATGAATCAGGGAAAAATCACTCAAATCATCGGCGCCGTCGTGGACGTGCAGTTTGATCCCGACAACATGCCCGCCATTTACAACGCCGTCGACGTCGTGCTCGAGGACGGCAAAAAGGTCGTGCTGGAAATTCAGCAGCACCTGGACGGCGGCGTCGCCCGCACCGTGGCCATGAGCTCGACCGACGGCCTTGTGCGCGGCATGGCCGCGACCGACACAGGCAAGCCGATCACGGTGCCCGTGGGCGCGGGCGTGCTCGGGCGCATTTTCAACGTGCTGGGCGAGACGGTCGACCAGGGCGGCGAGGTCAAGCCCGACAAGTACCTGCCCATCCACCGCGCGGCGCCGCCTTTGACCGATCAGGACACGCGCGCGCAGATTTTGGAAACCGGCATCAAGGTGATCGACCTGATCTGCCCGTTTATGCGCGGCGGCAAGGCCGGTGCCTTCGGCGGGGCGGGTGTGGGCAAGACGGTGCTCATCATGGAGCTGATCAACAACGTCGCCAAGGCGCACGGCGGCTTCTCCATCTTCGCGGGCGTGGGCGAGCGCTCTCGCGAGGGCAACGATTTTTATCATGAGATGATCGAGTCCGGCGTCATCAACGAGAAAGACATTTCAAAATCCAAGGTGGCGCTGGTCTACGGCCAGATGAACGAGCCGCCCGGTGCGCGCATGCGCGTGGGGCTCACGGCGCTGACCATGGCCGAATATTTCCGCGACGAAAAACACCAGGACGTGCTGCTGTTTATCGACAACATTTTCCGCTTCTCGCAGGCGGGCAGCGAGGTGTCCGCGCTGCTGGGGCGTTCGCCCTCGGCGGTCGGCTACCAGCCCACGCTTTCGCAAGAAATGGGGCAGTTGCAAGAGCGCATCACATCCACAAAGGACGGCTCCATCACCTCCTTCCAGGCCGTCTACGTTCCGGCCGACGACTTGACCGATCCGGCGCCCGCCAACACCTTCGCTCACTTGGACTCGACCATCGTGCTGGAGCGCCGCATCGCCGAGCAGGGAATTTTTCCGGCGGTCGACCCCCTGTCATCCACCTCCAAGGCGCTCGAGCCGGACATCGTGGGGCAGGAGCATTTCGAGGTCGCCCGCGGCGTGCAGACGGTGCTGCAGCGCTACAAGGAATTGCAGGACATCATTTCCATCCTCGGCATCGATGAACTGGGCGCGGATGACAAGGTCACCGTGTTTCGCGCGCGCAAAATCCAGCGTTTTCTCTCGCAGCCGATGGAAGTGGCCGAGGTCTTCAACGGCATGGAAGGCAAGTACGTCAAATCCGAGGACACCGTGCGCGGCTTCAAAATGATCCTCTCCGGCGAACTCGACCATATTCCCGAGGCCGACTTCTTCATGAAGGGCAACATCGACGAGGTGATCGCCTCCTACAACGAGAACGAGGGCGCGAAAAAACCCGAGGCCGCCAAATAATTTTTCATGCCGCTACAACTGGAAATTACCACGCCCGAGGGCCGCGTTTATCAGGACACGGCGGATGAGGTCGTGTTCATGACCAAGGCCGGAGAGCTCACCGTGCTGCCCGGGCACATCCCCCTGCTGACGATGCTGGAATCCGGCGCGCTGCACGTGGTCAAACAGGGCAAGGCGCAGGATTTGGCCGTCGACGTCGGGTTCGTGCGCGTGATGGACGACAAGGTCGACGTGCTCACCGAGGCCGCCATCAACGTCGAAAAAATCGACGCGGACGCCGCCGAGCAGGCGCGCAAACGCGCGCAAGAAGCTCTTGAAAAAGCGCGCGCGCAAAAGGATGTCGATCAGGCCGAACTCGATCGGCTCGAGGCCGTCTCACGCTTTGCGATCGCGCAATTGCTGGCCAAGGGACGCCATCGGCATTAAGGCATGCCTGATTTTTTAACGCCACTTACACTTTGAATTTCATGTTTAAAAAGGCGCTCATCTTCCTCGCGGCCAGCGTCGCGTTGTTCGCCCAGGACGAGGCAGCCAACGCCGTGCCCGCTCCCGTCCCGAGTTTGGGCGCCGCCTCGCAAAACCCGTCCGCCGCCACTGTAGAAATTCCCACCGGCGACCCGGTCACGACCGAGCAGTTCAAGCAAATCGTCTCCGACTTCGAGGGCGAATGGGAAGGCGAGATCCGCGCCAGCGCCATCGCCGAAATTCAGGAGGACGGCACTGAGGCCAAACGCGGCGAAATCCCCGGCCGCATCATCAAGGCGACGCTGCTGTATGTGAAAAAAGAAGCCGCCGACAAGAGCTGGCAACTGGCCGTCACCACCCATTTTGGCAAAGGCGACAAACAGACCCAGCTCAGCGCGCTGACTTTTTTGAAAGGCGGAATCTTGCACAGCACGATTCAACAAGGCACCGCCACCACCACCCACACCGGCCAGCTGTACGACGGAAAAATCATCTGGCGCCCCCTTCAATCCAACAACCAAAGCGTGGACATCAGTAGCGAGTGGATCGACAACTCCGGCTCGCAACCCTGCCTGCGCACCCAAACCTTCCAAGTTTTCAAAGGCGAAAAAGGCCCCATCACCATCCGCCTGGACGGCTACTTCTACCGCACCGAACGCCTCCGCGTCCCGCGCAAAGAAAGCATGCAAACCCCCGCCTCACAGTTCGCGCTTTAGGGAAATTTTTTTGTAAAAAAAATTTCCCCGGATTCTTAATTATCTCCTCTGTTCACCCTCCCTTTCCCTGATCGGCGACGGCCTGCATCATTTTTTTGATTTGGTCGGGATCACCGAGGAAGGTATCGGCGACGAGGTGACCGTTGTCATCAAATTCGAGCACGTAGGGCACGCCGGTGGGCAGGTTGAGCGAGGTGATTTGCTCGTCGGACAAATTTTTCAGGTATTTTATGACGCCGCGCAGGGAGTTGCCGTGGGCGACGACCAGCAGCGGGTCGTTGTGTTTTAAGTCCGGAAAAATCACCTGTCGCCAGTAGGGCAGGATGCGCGCGACGGTGTCTTTGAGCGACTCGGTGCGTGGTAGCTCGGCAGGGGCCACCTGCGCGTAGCGCGGGTCGAGCCGCGGATTGCGCGGGTCGTCCTCCTCTAGCGGGGGCGGGGCGACGTCGTAGCTGCGCCGCCATTGGAGCACCTGGGCGTCTCCGTATTTCTGAGCGGTTTCCTTTTTGTTTAACCCCTGCAAGACACCGTAATGCTTTTCGTTGAGTCGCCAGTCTTTTTCAACCGGTATCCATTCGAGCTGCATGCGCTCGAGCACACAATCGAGCGTCTTGACGGCCCGCCGCAGGTAGGAAGTGTAGGCCTTTTTAAAGAAAAACCCTTTTTCTTTGAGCAGCTCCCCTGCGTGATAAGCCTGCTCAATGCCCGCCTGCGTCAACGGCACATCCGTCCATCCCGTGAAGCGGTTCTCCTTGTTCCAGGTGCTCTCCCCGTGGCGCAACAAAACGATGGTTTTCATTTCATGAATGTATGCGAGGATTTTTTTGATACAAGTAGTGACTAGGATTATTTTAATTGGAAGTATTCTCTAATTTTTATAATTAAGGCGGTCTTTGAATTTGTGAGATTGCTTTTTATGGAGATAAAAGATTTTAGGTTTTCCTTTTTTTCGTCTTGTTCTGTATTTAAATAGGTTAAATCCATGTGTTTGCGCAATAGTTCGGCACCAAGATTAGTACATTCAGTGACCATATCAAATATATCTCGTGGGAGAAAAAGTAGTGCTTCTGTTGAACGCTTGTAGAGGGTATCGATCATCTCGCCAATTTTATCCTTGGATGATGGTGATCCTATTCTAATATTTTCGACTTCGGTAATGGTGCTTAAGAGCTCTTTTGTACTTGTCAAGTTTGCCTGAAGACGGCCAAATATTTTCATTTCTTTCGATAGCAAATATTGTCTAAAGGCGAAGTAAACCAGTCCTCCAGTTGTTATCACGTTTATGATTACTTGAATAATCAGTATCCACGACTGAGTAGATAATTCGCAGGAATTCATAACTATGGCAAAATTATCTCTTTGGGAAATAACCAACTCAAGGCTATTTCTTTAATCTAAAAAATGCTCGAGGTGGGGGTCGAACCCACACGCCTTGCGGCACAGGATCCTAAATCCTGCGTGTCTGCCAATTCCACCACTCGAGCTTATTTTTTATCTTTTCAAAAAACCAACGCAACGCCGCGGGGCGGCTTATTTGATCGCCAGAACCAGCGCGCCGGCTGCGATGAGGCTGCCGCCGAGGATGGTCTGGGTCGTTAGTTTCTCGCCCAAAAACAGGGCCGCGAAAATGAGGACGAAAACGACGCTCAATTTGTCAATCGGCGCGACCTTGGAGGCCTGGCCGATTTGTAGCGCGCGGAAGTAGCACAGCCAGGATAGGCCGGTGGCGAAGGCGCTGAGCGTTAGAAAAATCCATGTTTTCTTGGAAAAATCCGCAATGGCCGCGGGTTTGGCGGCGATGAAGGCGATCAGCCAGGTGAAGACCATCACGATGCTCGTGCGCACGGCCGTGGCCAGGTTGGAGTCTACGCCCTCGATGCCGATCTTGGCCAAAATGGCGGTTCCCGCCGCGAAAACGGCGGACAGCAGCTCCCAGAAAAGCCAAGAGTCCAGCATGATGAAAAAGCAAAGAGGCGGAAAAATCCGTCCGCGTTTTTACGCGCGGCCCTGGTAGGTGCCGTCTTCGGTATTGATGCGGATAACGTCGCCCACCTTGATGAACAACGGCGTGCGCACGTCCATCCCGGT
>JAKPNF010000028.1 GCA_029548565.1 Verrucomicrobiota bacterium | reverse complement strand
TGAACATGCGGTAAGGCTCGGTGGTGCCTTTGGTGACGAGGTCGTCGATCAGCACGCCCAGATAGGACTCGTCGCGGCGCAAGATGAGCGGCGGCTCGCCCTTGAGTTTGAGAACCGCGTTGACTCCTGCCACAAGTCCCTGTCCTGCAGCTTCTTCGTAACCGCTGGTGCCGTTGATTTGCCCGGCACAAAAGAGATTTTCGACCACACGCGATTCCAACGATGGCTGCAACTGCGTGGGCGGGGCGTAATCATATTCGACCGCATAGGCCGGGCGCACCATGACGGCGTTTTCCAGTCCGGGCACGCTGCGCAGCATGGCCTGTTGGGCGGCCAACGGCAAACTGGTCGAAAAGCCGTTGATATACCATTCGTCGGTGTTGATTCCCTCCGGTTCCAAAAAAAGGCGGTGCGAGTCCTTGTGTGGAAACTTTACAAATTTATCCTCAATGCTCGGACAGTAGCGCGGGCCGACGCCTTTGATCAGTCCGGAGTACAGCGGCGAAAGATGAAGATTCTCCTTTATGATGGCGCCCGTGTCCGGCCCCGTATGCGTGATCCAGCACGATATCTGATTTTCTCCCGGGTGCCAGCCGAGTTTGCGCCAGGGCGATTGTTCCACGTGGAACAGTCCGTTTGAGGCCTCGAACAATTGTTCCATGTGGAACATTGGGTCGTCCGTGCGTGTGTCGTAAAACGCGAAGAAGGTCGGGGCAGGGTCGCCCTTTTGTTCCTGGCATTTTGAAAAATCAATACTGTGCCCGGCAATGCGGGCAGGGGTGCCTGTTTTAAAGCGCTCCATGCGGATGCCCGCCTGTTCAAGATTGCCCGACAGATGCCGTGCCGAAAAATCACCCAGCCGCCCGCCTTCATTTTGATTAAGCCCAATATGCAGCGTCCCGCGCAAAAAAGTTCCGGTCGTCAAAATAACAGTCTTGCCGAAAAAATCCGCATCCAAATTGGTTTTAACTCCCTGAACAACACCCTCTTTCAAGATAAGTCCATCCACGACTGCCTGAAAAATTGTTAAGTTTTTCTGTAGCTCCAAAGTATGTTTCATGCGGAACTGATAGGCTTTTTTATCGCATTGAGCACGAGGGGCTTGCACCGCCTCTCCCTTGGAGGCGTTGAGCAGGCGCAGCTGAATGGCGGTCGTGTCGGCATTGACGGCCATTTCGCCGCCGAGCGCGTCGATCTCGCGCACAATATGCCCCTTGGCTAACCCGCCGATGGCGGGGTTGCAGCTCAATTGGGCGATTGTGTCGAGGTTGCCGGTCAACAATAGCGTGTCCGCTCCCATGCGCGCCGCCGCCAGCGCCGCCTCGCACCCGGCATGCCCGCCGCCGCAGACAATCACGTCATAAGGCGCGCTTTTGTCAGTGCGCAACGCTCGGGCAGTGGGCGCGGATGAATTCATGAAGTTAAAATTTTGCCAAACACCTCCGCCGTTTGCAAGGAGGGAAGGGCAGGGTAGCCGCAAAGGAAACTTTTTGAAAAAAGATTTCCTCTGCACACCTTCAAAAACTTTTATCGCGGATGCTGCGCATCCTGCGTGTGTGCGAAAGAGGTATTTTGCAACGTGGCGTTCGTTTTGCGCCAGCAAAACATTTCAAAAGTTTTTTGGGAAAGGGGGCGCGGGGGAAAGCCCTTTTCTTCAGAAAAGGGTTTTCCCCTGCTCACTCAATTTCCAAAGAAGGGTCGATGAAATCGTTTTGGTGGGACCACAGGCGGGCGTAGCGGGCGTTTTGTTTTAGGAGTTCGTCGTGGGTGCCGCATTCGGTGATTTTGCCTTTGTTCAGGACGACTATTTTGTCGGCGCGGCGTACGGTGGAGAGGCGGTGGGCGATGATTAGGACGGTGCGCCCGTGCATGAGTTGGGACAGGGCGGTTTGTATTTGGCGTTCGGTGATGGTGTCGACGGAGGCGGTGGCCTCGTCGAAGATGACTAAGGGCGGATTTTTCAGCAGGACGCGGGCGATGGTCAGGCGTTGTTTTTCGCCTTGTGAGAGGCGCACGCCGCGTTCGCCGATATTGGTGTCGAGGCCTTTGGGCAGTTTTTGGACAAAGGCGTCTGCGCAGGAGGCGCTCAGGGCGTTCCACAGTTCGTCTTCGGTGGCGGCGGGTTTGGCCAGGGAAAGATTTTCGCGCACGGTGCCTTCGAACAGGAAAGGCTCTTGCGAGACGAAGCCCATGCGGGCGTTCAGGTCGGCCAGCGACATGTCGCGGATGTCTGTGCCGTTGAGGGTGAGTCGGCCGCTGGTGATGTCGTAGGCGCGCAGGATGAGCTGGGCGATGGTTGTTTTTCCGGCGCCGGTGTCGCCGACCAGCGCGGTGATTTTCCCGGCGGGCAGTTCGAGGTTGAAATGCTCGAGCACAGGGCCGCGCGTGTTGTAGGCAAAGCCGACGTCTTCAAAGCGCACGGTCGGGATGCCTTCGGGCGCGCACACGGGGTGGGCGCTTTCGCGGATGGTTTCGGGGTAGTCGAGGATTTCAAACACGCGCTCGCCGGAAGCCCCGCCGGTGGAGAGCAACTGGTTGATTTCGTTGAGCGAGCGCAGCGGCTCCATGAGGATGGAGGCGTACAGGAAGAAGGCGAAAAGTTCCGGGAAGCCGAAATTTTGCGGCTGTGTGATGATGAGGTAGCCGCCGACTCCGATGACCATCACGGGGCCAAGGCTCGCCAAAAAACTCGTGCCCGGGCCGTAGCGCGACCAGCTGAACATCGCGCGCAGCACGGCGTCTTTGAGCGACTGGGCCTTTTGCTCGAAGCGCTCGCTCTCGCGCTTTTGAATGCCGAAGGAGTGGACGAGGCGGTTGGCCTGAATGTCCTCCACCAGCAGGCTGTTTAAGTCGCCGGCGGCCTGGCGCACGGTGCGCCAGTTGCGCCGCACATGGCGGGCGTGGAAAATTCCCCAGGTGATGAGGACGGGCAAGGGCGCCAGCACGAAGCAGGCCAGCAGCGCGTTTTTTGCAAAGAGCACGGCGCAGATGCCGCCGATGGTGAACAGGGCGACGGTGCCGCGTTCGGTGCCGTCCAGCAGCGCGCGCTCGACGTCGTTGACGTCCTCGATCACGCGGGAGGAGATTTCCCCGCTTTTGCGCGTGTCGAAAAATTCCGCGCCCAGGCGCAGCAGTTTGCCGTGCAGGTCGCGCCGGATGTCCAGCAGCACGCGTTGCTCGAGCGTGTTGTTGGCGCGGATGCGCAGGCAGTTTAAAAAATCGCGCAGGAAATAAAACGCGACGATCAGCAAGACGCCCCTGAGCAAAACGGGTACGTTTGGCTCGTTTTGCACGCCTTCCAAAATGCGCTGAATCTGGTCGGGGATCGCTATCAGAAACAGCGAGCTGCCCAGCGCCAGCGCCAGCGTCGAGACACACAGCGCCTTGTAGCGCAGCAGATAGCGCCCGATGCGCAAGATCGCGCCGCGGCCTTTTCTGGTATTAGGCATCGCGCAACTCTTGCGCGATCGCCCGCACGGCTTGCGCGGGGTCGGGCGCTTTTAAAATCGGGCGGCCTACCACGATGTGAGAAGCGCCCGCCTGCGCGGCCTGCCGCGGGGTCATCACGCGTTTTTGCTCATCCAAATCCGCGCCCGCGGGACGCACGCCCGGGGTGACGAGCAGGGAATCGTCCCCCAAAATTTTTCGCAGGGAAGGCAGCTCCAGCGGCGAGCAGACAAAACCCGGCAGACCGCTCGCTTGCCCCAGCCGCGCGAGGCGCTCGACCTGTTCGGGGGCGCCGGTGGGCACGCCTGTTTCGCGCAGTTGCGCGTCGTCCATCGAGGTCAGCACAGTGACGCCCAGCAGTTTTAAATCGGGGTTGGTTTCCTTTGCGGCCTCGACCGCCCAGCGCATCATTTCCGCGCCGCCGACGGTGTGCAAGGTCAGCAGTTCGACGGGCAGGCCTTTTAGCGATTTGACGGCGCTGGACACGGTGTTGGGGATGTCGTGCAGTTTGAGGTCCAGAAAGATCTTGTAGCCCATGTCGGCGACTGCCTTCACGATATCGGGGCCGTGGCGTGTAAACAGTTGCAGGCCGATCTTCACCCAGGTCAGTTCGCCGCGCGTGCGCTCGAGGAAGGCGAGGGCGTCTTGCTGCGTGGGCACATCGAGGGCGAGGATGACTTCGGTCGTTTTGGCCATTCCTAAAAGTCTAATCGCTTTTTTTGGAAAAGGGAAAATCAAAAGCGCGGCTTGCTTGGGCGCTTCAAAACGGGCAACATTTTTTTAGATGGAGCCGTTCAGCGTTTTTTCCCCCTCGAAGATCAATCTCATGCTCGCGATCACGGGCGTGCGGCCGGACGGGTTTCATAATCTGGTGAGCCTCGTCGCGCCGCTGGATTGGGGCGACACGCTGCAAGTGCGCGCCTCGGCCACGGGGCAGGACACGCTTTCCTGCGATTTCCCCGGCGTGCCGACCGACAAGACCAACCTCATTTTGAAAGCCGCCGCCGCGCTGCGCAAGGCGCTGCCCAAGGAAAACCAGTCGCCCTTTGTTCATTTTATCCTCGAGAAAAAAACGCCCGCCGGGGCTGGGCTGGGCGGAGGCAGTGGCAACGCCGCCGCCGCGTTGCTGGCGCTGAACCGCCTCTGCCCCGAGCCGCAGACGCATGGATTTTTGGAAAAGGTCGCGGGCGTAGTCGGGTCGGACTGCCCGTTGTTCATCCGTGGCAAGCCTATCGTCATGCGCGGGCGCGGCGAGATTCTGGAAGTGCTGCCGATGCTCGCCGAGCAGATGATCACGGGGCGGCGCGTGTTGATCTTCAAACCCTCCTTCGGCATCCCGACGGCATGGGCGTACGGTCGCATGAAGGAGCAGGCCCCGCGCCACTATATCGTCCCCGAGATGGCCGACGACATTTTAAACGGCTGGCTCGAAAGCCCGAACCCCGATTTTCCGCTGTTTAACAACATGCAGGGCGTGGCTTTTGAAAAATACATCGCCTTGCCCGCGCTGCTTAACGAACTGAAGCAGACGTTCAAAATCCCCTGCCTGATGAGCGGCAGCGGCAGCGCCTGTTTCGCCCTGCCGGATGAAAATACGGATGTCGCCGCGCTGCGCGCGCGCGTTGAAAGTGCTTGGGGACAAGGCGCTTGGCTGGCAGACACCGTGTTGAGGTAAATCATTTTTACGGTTGAAAGGCGGCTTTTTAAGGTTAATATAAAGGGCTCGGGTTTGCGCGTCAGACTAGCTTGCATGCAGGACAATTCACAGATCACATTGCAGGGAATTCCCGCCGCCCCCGGCATCGCGCAGGGGCCAGCGTTGGTCTATGTCCAGCGCGAGTTGGAGGTGCCCCAGTATGTCGTCAGCCCGGATGACCGCTTCGGCGAGGTCGCCCGTTTTGAGTCCGCCATCTTGCGCACGCGCGAGCAGATCTCCCGCCTGCGCACCGACGTGGCTCAGCGCCTCGGCGAGAACGAGGCCAATATTTTTGAGGCGCACCTGCTGGTGTTGGAAGACCCCGCGCTCATCGAAGAGACGATTCGCGAGCAGTCTGCCATCGGCCTGAACATCGAGGCCGCCTTCCAGCGCGTCGTGCGCCGCTACGTGGAGGCCTTCAGCCAGCTCGACGACGATTTTATCAAGGAGCGCGTCACCGACATCCGCGACGTGGCGCGCCGTCTCATGCAAAATATGCTGGGCACTCAGCCAAGCGCGCAGTCCCCCGCAGGCGATGCCCCGCGCATCGTGGTGGCCGAAGACCTTTCCCCCAGCGATACCGCGGCAATGGAAAAAGACGGCGTGCTGGCCTTTGTGACCGACATGGGCTCGCGTACCTCACACGCCGTGATCATGGCGCGCTCAATGGGCATTCCCGCCGTAGTCGGCCTGCACAACGCCGTCAGCCAGATCCCCAACGGCTCCGAGCTGATCGTCGACGGGTTCGAGGGCACCGTCGTCGTCAACCCCGCCGAGGAAACGCGCACGCGCTACGGGCGGCTCATCCAGCGGCGCAAGGAATTGCAGCGCAAGTACGAGAGCATCGCAACGCTCTCCTCGCTGACGGCGGACAAAAAACCCTTCATCCTGCAGGCCAATATCGGCGGGCCGGAGGACGTCGCCGCCGTGCGCAAATCCGGCGCCGAGGGCGTCGGGCTGTACCGCACCGAAAACCTTTTCATCCGCACCGACAGCATGCCGGACGAGCAGACCCAATTCGAGGAATACCGCAAGGTGCTCGAATCGCTCGCGCCTTTGCCCGTGACCGTGCGCACCCTCGATTTGGGCGGGGATAAGTCAACCTCGCAGTACCGCTTCAGCGGCGAGGAGGCCAACCCCTTCATGGGCTTTCGCGCCATCCGCTACTGTCTGGAAAATCCCGAAGTTTTTAAACAGCAACTGCGCGCCATCTTGCGCGCGTCCGCCCACGGCAAGGCCAAGATCATGTTCCCGATGATCAGCAGTGTCGAGGAAATGGCCAAAGCCCGCGCGATTTTGGAAGAGGCCAAGGGCGAGCTGCGCCACCGCGGGCAGCGCTTTGACGAGCATATGGAAGTCGGCGCCATGATAGAGGTGCCCAGCGCCGCGCTGATCGTCGATTTGCTGGCCGAGCACTGCGACTTTTTCAGCATCGGCACCAACGACCTCGTGCAATACACCATCGCCATCGACCGCGTCAACGAGCGCGTGGCCGGCATGTACGAGCCGATGCACCCCGCCATCCTGCGCCTGCTCGACATGATTTTCAAACAGGCAAAGGCCAAAAACAAACCCGTGAGCGTCTGCGGCGAAATCGCGGGCGAAACCCTCTACGCCCCCCTGTTGCTGGGCCTGGGCGCCCACGCCCTGAGCGCCAGCGCCGCCCTCCTGCCGGAGGTAAAATATTTCGTGCGGCACATGCGCATGGACGCGATGGAAAAAGTGGCCAAAGAAATCGTCACCCAACCCACCGCCCAAGCCACCCGCGCAATGCTGAAAAAAGCCCTCTTCTCCCAACTAACCGACCTGGAAAACCACCCCGACGATGTCGTGAGGTGAGGGCAGGTGTGTGCTCGAGTGGGCAACGAAAAGCACGGGTAAGATTTTTTGGGGAAGGATGAATAATGAGATGTGGGGGAAAACCCTTTTTTAAGTAAAAAAGGGCTTTCCCCCACGCCCCCTTTCCCAAAAAACTTTTCATGAGGGTGCTGCGCACCCTTGCGTTGAGCGTGATGTTGCGGGTGGATTAGACTGTTATATATTCTAAAGTCCCTTTTCGAAGTACGACAAAAATTCAACCAGGCGTGCGTCGAGTTCGCGTTTTGGGAAAAGTTCTTCGGGGGCGATCCCGAAAAAACGGGCAAGGAACATGACCTCGCAATCCGGCACCCAACGGGTCTGTCCCTCGATTTTGGCAATCGTGTCGCGCGTGACGCTCCAACCTTTGCGCTGCAGCGCCTCGGCCAGCTTTGCCTGCGAGAGTTTTTTTTCATTGCGCAGCCGCCGCAGCGCGGGGCCCACAAGGTTTCTGGGAGGCTTGCGTTGTTTTGAGTGCATTGTGCTGAATTGAGCACTTAACTATAATGCCGGAGTTCTTTTAGGATTGTGCCTGATCAGGCACATATCCTGAAGTTAACCCCACGAAATACCTTTGAATTCTTTGCGCGCCAAAAAATTAAATTTTCAGCCACCGCGATGTGCCGAATTGAGCACAAATTCTCTCACTTCTTTTCATCACGGCCTTATGCCTCATTGAAAATTCAATCACCTAACAAATCTAAACACCTATGCTTATGAAGAAAAAACTTATCACGTTGCTTTGTGCGACTCTCCTGGTCGCTTGGACGCAAGCCTTCGGTGCCTCGGCACCGGCGTTGGGCACGGGACAATTTTACGTGTCCGTGCGCGGCGGAGCCGTGTGGATTGACAGCACGTTTGTTTCTGTCACCAATCTTGCCACTGGCACCACTGTCAGCGGAGATGTCAATATGGATACCGGTTACGCGGTTACGGGTGCTGTTGGCTATGTGATGTCGATTGCTGAATTTGATGATCCTTTTCGTCCGTTGAAGCTGCGCTTGGAAATAGAATCGGGATACGCCAACGCGACCAAGTACGCATCGGGGACGGTGTCTGGATACTCCGTTTCCGGCAAGCTGGAGGCGGAAGTTGTCCCTGTCATGTTCAATGTGTTGCTTGAATATTCGTTGAGTGAGTCGTTCTATGTCTTCGGCGGCGTGGGCGGCGGGCTGTCGATTCAGAAAGTTTCGCTCTCTGCCAATGCGGGGAGCGCCTCTGACAGTACCTCGAAAACCAACAACTACTACGCGGCGCAAGCGCGCCTTGGCGTGGGTTACATGATTAATGAGAATGTCTCGCTGGAGTTGTCTTACCGTTTGTATTCGCAGCAGTTCAGCAGTCCCTTGACGCAGGCAGTCGAAGGCGGCATCGCGGTGCGCTTCTAGAAAAAATTGTGCTGTTTAACAAAAAAAAACGGGCAGGATCACCTGTCCGTTTTTTTTGTTGCACTGAAACGTGCCTCAGTGCTTCGCCAAATAGCGCAGGGCCAGCGTGTAGCTGTCCAATCCAAGACCGGCGATGGTGCCTTTGCACACGGCGCTTAGTAGGGAGACGTGTCTGAAATCCTCGCGGCTGGCGGTGTTGGAGATGTGCACTTCTATGCAGGGGATGTCGCAGCCGGCAACGGCGTCGCGCAGGGAGACGCTGGTGTGGGTGAGGCCCCCGGCGTTTAAGATGACGCCGCGCAGACCCTGGTCGGCCCACTCGTGGATGCAGTCGATGATCTCGCCCTCGTGGTTGGATTGAAACGTTTCGATCTCCACGTTGAGCTCTTTGGCCAGAACGTTGAGCATGGCCTCCAGATCGGTGAGGGTTTTGTCGCCGTAGATGGTGGGCTCGCGCTTGCCAAGGCGGCTGAGGTTGGGGCCGTTGATGATGCCGATGCGTTTCATGGCTAAAGTGTAAGCAAGCGCTGTGGCATGCGCAACAAGGATTGTGATGTGAAGGAAAAACACCTGCCGGCGCTTGTGTGTCTTGCCGCATATTTTCCTATCTCTTTTTGAACGAAACACCAAGGTGTTGTGTCTCTACGATTACAGGCTTTACACTCGCAATGGTTTGTTTAAAAATAAAAGGCTTTATTCCTGCTTGAATAACTTCCTCCCCATTTCTCAGCTGTGAGCATTTCTTCCTTTCTTAAAATCCTTCGTGTGATCGGTTTTGGCGCGGTGGCGCTTTGGGCGGTCTGCGGGGCGAGCGCCCAGCAAGTCGAGCAGGGCATGATTGCCGACCCGGTGGTCGCTGCCCGGCTGGCCAACGAGGCCTTCACTTCCGGCAATTGGGACGAGGCCGTGCGCATTTTGGACCAGCTCATCTCCATGATGCCGGAAACATCCCCCGATTTGGAGGGTGTTTACCTCATGAAGGCCGGCGCCTTGTTCAACAAGGGCGCCTACGCGGCGGCCGAGGCCGTTTACAACACCTTTTTGGAGAAATTCCCCAGTTCTTCCAACGTCGCCAACGCCAAGATGACGCTGGGGCAGACGCTCGCCCTGCAGAAAAAATGGGACGAGGCCGCGAAACTTTTTAAGGAACTGGAAAGCAATTTCGACTTGCGCGAGGAGGCCATGCAGTACGGCGCGCAGGTGGCGCTGATGTCGGGCAAGGGCTCGGAAGCCGTCGAGGCGCTGCTCAACGTCATGAACAACGGCCCGCGCACGCCCGACACGATGGACGTGGCGCTGGCGCTGGTGAAACTTTACACCGACATCGGCGAATTGCAAAAGGCCACCGAGGGGCTGCAATTCCTGCGCGAAAACCAGCGCATGATCAGCAATTTGCCGGAACTGAACCGCCTGGCGCTGGCCTTGGGCGACAAGTACCGCGACCAGAAGGACTGGCGCGGGGCCTTGCAGTCGTACCGTTTGGTGCGCCCGAAGGAGGAACTGATCGCCGAGCAAAAACTGCGCACCGAGCAGATGGAGCGCATGGCGGCCAATTTGGAGCGCAATCAGGTCAGCCCCGTGGACAAGATCCGCCTGGCGCGCTTGAAGGCGCGTCTTAAAAGCGTCAACGAGTTGCTGGAGGCGGTTGAAAAATCCAGCGATTACGACGCGGCCTTGTATATCCGCCGCGGCCGCGCTTATTCCGATCAGGGGCGCCTGTGGGAGTCCATTATTTTATATAACGAGATCATCGAGCACTTCCCGGAATCCGACGAGGCCAAGATCGCCCTGTATTCGCTTAGCGCGGCCTACCGCGAGCTTAACCGCCCGAAGGAGGCCCGCGAACTGGCGCAGCGTTTTGTCGAAAAATACCCGACGGACCCGCTCTCGCCCCAGCTCATGATCGTGGCGGGTTACTCGGCGCTGGACATGAGGGATTTTGAAAGCGCCCGCGAGTATTTCCGCCAGGGCATTGAGAAGTTCAAGGACTCCGACCTGCGGCAGGATTTTTATATTTCGCTGTCCAACGCGTATTTCACCCAGTACAAATTCCCCGACGCGCGCGAGGTGTGCCAGGCGTATCTGGGCGAGTACGGCACTGGGGCCAAGTACCGCGAGGAGGCGCTCTTCCAGATCGCGTGCTCGTATTTTTACTCGGACAAGGCGCTGGATTCCATCAGCTATTTTAGCGACTACATCAAGGAGTACCCGCAGGGCAATTATGTGGACGACGCCAAGTACCGCATCATCGTGCTGGACTTCGCCCAGCAGGAGTTTGACAAGGTCGTGGAAGCCGGCACGAAGTGGATGCAGGATTACCCGCACAGCACGCTGATGGCCGACATGTCCAACATCATGGGCGACACTTACATGGCGCAAGGCGAGGTGGCGCAGGCCGTTGAGGCTTACCGCAAGGCGATCTCCACCAGCACGCACATCGACACGACCGCCTACGCGCTGGACAAGGCCACGCGCGCCTACCAGCAGCTCGGCAAGTTCGACGAGGTGGAGAAGATGCACGAGAACTATATCAAGTTCAACCCCGCCAGCCCGCTGGTGCCCAATTCCATTTACTGGATCTCGCGCATGCGCGTGCGCCAGGGCAATGTGGAAGACGCCAAGAAAATTCTGGCCGATTCCGTGCGCGAGAACATCAACGACCCCAACCAGCAGGCGGTCGAGAAACTCATTTTCCAACTCGCGCAACTGGTCACACGCCGCCCGCGCGGCGAGCCCGGGCAGGAACGCCTCGCGCTGCCGCCTTTGCCGGAGCTCAACCGCCAGATCGAGGAGCTGCTTGGCTCCTCGCAGGTGACGACCCCGCTGGCGCGCGCGCGCATCTTTTTGGCGCGTGCCGAGCTGGCCATGCTCACCAAAAACACCGACGAGCAGCGCCGCGTGTACAACCTGATCGGCGAGGATTTGAAACCCGAAGACCTAAGCCCGGGCATCCTCGCGCGCGTGGGAGATAATTACCTGGCGCAGGGCCAGCCTGAGAAGGCCAAGCCGTTCTTCGAACAGATCGTCAAAAAATTCTCGCGCAGCGAATTCGCGGACTTCGGCTTTGTGGGCCTGGGCGAGATCGCCTACCAAAAAGGCGAGTACCAACAAGCGTTTGATTACTTCGACCGCGCCATTAAGGAAACCGAGACGCTCTACAAACGCGGCAGCGCCTTTTTGGGCAAAGCGCGCGCGCTGTACCAACTGGCCGACACCGACGCCAAACTCACCGAGGCGCAGGAACTCTTTCAAACCGTCGTGGGCGAACGCGCCTGGCGCGGCGAGCCGACCGCCATGGGCATGTATTACCTGGGGCTGATCGACGAGAAGCGCGGCAAGTTCGCCGACGCGCACAACACCTTCCAGCGCGTGTACGTGGCCTATCAGAAATTCCCCGAGTGGATGGCCAAGGCCTACCTGCAGTCCGGAAAAATGCTCGAAAAACTCGAGCGTTACAACGACGCGATGGCCACCTACCGCGAGATGCTGCGCAACCCGAAAGTCGCCGACCGCAAGGAGGAGCTCAAGCAAGCCCGCCAGTTGCTCAACGCGCTGGAGAAAAAGTATCCCAACGGCGCGCCCGAAACCAAGGAAGACCCGCTGCCTCAGCCTGAGGGCGCGACACCCGCCGCCTAAAAACCCAACTAAAATTTCACCATGCGTTTTATTAAGACACTTTTGATCGCGTCCCTTGCGGCGGGAAGCTGCGCGTTGCTGGCGCAGGACATGCCCGAGGCGCCCAAGAAGCGTTATATCTTTAATAACGGCCTTTCGCGCGACGCCGACAAATTGCGCCTGGAAGGCGACACCTTGGTCGAGGAAATCACGCTGCCCGGCGGCGCGAAGGGCGAGCGCCCCTACGCGATTTCCTCGCTGGAGCAGATCGACTTCCCCGAACCCGAGGAACTCACGCGCGCCTACAAACTCATGGCCGAGGGCAAGGCCGCCGAGGCCGGTTTGGCCGCCGAGCGCGTGATGCGCGAGTTTCTCATTTTCCGCGACGTGAAAGGCTCCTACTGGGCGCCCGCCGCGCTGGTGCGCATCCAGTCGCTAAGCGAAGGCAACCGCGTGGACGAGGCCCGCAAGCTGGTCGAGGAGCTCAAAAAAGTCAGCGACGACCCGAACCTTGTGCTCGAGGGGCAGCTCGCCGTTGTCGACGGGCAGATCAAATTTAAAAAGTACGACGAGGCGCAAGAGGAACTCGACGCGCTCAAGGGCAAGGTCAAGGGCGCCCCGGCCGGCCGCGTGTGGCTGTTGGAAGGCGACATCAATTTTGCCCGCGGCAACATGGACGAGGCGCTGCGCTCGTACCTGCGCATCCCGACTTTGTACCCGACCGTCACCGAATTGCAGGCGCGCGCCTACATGGGGGCGATCCGCATTTACCAAAAGCAGCTGCCTTATTCCAAGGTCAGTTTGCGCGAGACCGCCAACGAGCTGGTGCGCGAGTACCCCAAAAGCCCCGAGGCCGCTTTGGCGCTCAAGGTGCTTGAGGAACTCGACCAGGCCAACTGATTTTTTTAACCCAACCTTTCACCACCCAACAAAGATACCGACATACTTATGAAAATGCGTTCCATCCTGAAAATCTCCGCGCTGTCTCTTCTGACCAGCGGGCTGTGCCACGCCGCCGCCGCGGCCGCCGACGCGCCCGAGGAAGTCAAAGAGACGCTGTTTCAAAAGCTCAACATGCCCACCGTGTGGATGCTGGTCGTGTTCAGCGTCATCTGCGTGTGGCTGCTGATCGACACCATCATCAAGACCAACCGCAAGAAGCTGCTGCCCCAGGACCAGCTCGACGCCCTGCGCGAGTACTTCCGCAACGGCGACTACACCGGCGCCTTGGGTTACTGCAACGAGAACGCCAGCCTTTTGACCGACGTTGTGCGCAACGGCCTGAAACTGGCCTCCGACGGCAAGGAAGCCTCTGAAGAGGCGATGGTCGCGCAGATCAACCGCGAGGCCGGCTCGCTCAACAACAAGGCCTCCTTCCTCTCCATCACCGGTGTGGTCGGCCCCATGATCGGCTTGACCGGCACGGTGTTCGGCATGATCGACGCCTTCGCCGCGATGGGCTCCACCGGCTCGGCCGACCCGGCGAAACTCTCCGCCGCCATCGGCGCGGTGCTGTACGCCACGGCCAGCGGACTGGTCGTCGCCATCCCCGCCTTCGTCGCGTTTTTCGCGGTGCGCGGCAAGATCAACACCTCCATGATGATCTTGCAGGAGGAAGTCACCAAGCTTTTCCGCCGCTTCCCGTACGCGGACTTCGGCTCCGTGCTGTTTGAAGGCGACGAGATTTACGCCAACAAGCCGCAGTGGGACGCCCCCGCGCAGCAGGCTCCCGCCGCCGAGTAACCGGCGCGCGTGTCACGAACTGAAAATCACCTTTAAAAACCTTTGAAAACCCATGGCTAGCGGACCTTCAAATTCAGGCGATCCGGAATTCCAGATCGCCCCCCTGGTCGACGTGCTGCTGGTGCTGCTCATTTTCTTCATGAGCATCGCCACCACCACCGTCGCCAAGTACGACCCGCGCATTGTCCTGCCCACGGCGGACTCGGCGGCCAAGAAGGAGACCGCCTCGTCCGAGGGTATTTTCAATGTGCGCTGGGTGGGCGAGGAACGCCGCGCGGAGGTGATTTTCATTTCGGGCGAACTGGGTACCGAGGGCACGCTGGTGAACATGCCCGAGGACAACGAGATCGTCGAAAGGCTGCACAAGTCCATGGAGGGCGACACCAACTACAAGGTCGTCATCCGCGCCGACACCAAGACGCCCGCGCGCGTCATCAACCAGGTCATGACCTTGGCCGCCCGCGCCGGTATCGCGGACGTCCAGTTCTCGACGCTGCTGCACAACTAATTTTTTCCTTTGTAAAAACGTGAAAGCTTTGCCGAAACAAAACGAGGAGGGGATGAGCTTCCAGATCGCGCCGCTGGTGGACGTGGTGTTCGTCATCCTGGTGTTCTTTATGGCGCTGGCCGCCCAGATCAAGATCGAACAGATCCTGGCCACCAAGCTCCCCGGGCTGGCTCAGAGCGACGGGCCGATGGAGTTCTTCGACGAGCAGCTCATCACCATCGACTCCGGTGGCGAGGTCGCGCTCAACGACGAGGCCTACGACACCCCGCGCAGCAAGGCCATGCCGGAATTGCGCGCCACGCTCATGCGCATGCAGCAGGCCTCCGTCATGACAAGCACGCAGCTGGTCGTGACCATCATCTCTGACGAGTATGCGCTCTACGAGCGCACGATCGACGTGCTCAACGCGCTGGCCGCCGCCAAGATCACCAACGTGAGCTTCACCGTCAGTTCGGATTTCTAAACTTAGAGGATTTTTTTCATGTCTGAACCGCACACGCATCACAGGACAAAACTCCAAATTTTCTGGGCCAAATACGGCGGCACGGGCTTTATCATCAGCGTCGTGTTGCACGGCACGCTGCTGCTGGCCGCGCTGGGCTGGGTTGTCAATGAGTACATCATCAACCCGCCCGTGGAGATGCAGGCACCGCCCCCTGCCCAGGAAAACAAGGCCGTCAAGCAGATCGACTTCACCATCGCCACGCAGCAGCAAAAGCAGCGCAGCAGCGCCGCCCCCGTCAACGTGCAGCGCATCACGGTGGACAACGCCAGCTCGCTGGCCTTGCCGGAAACCCCGAACTTGACCTCGATGGGCGGCAACCCCTTCGACGTGGGACAGGGCGGCGGCTTGAACATGCAAGGAGGCGGAGGGCGCGTGGTCACAGGCCCGGTCGTGCGCATCACGCCCTTTGGCTTGCGCAACATGCAGGGCGCGGCCTTCCGCGGCAACTTGTACGACCTGAAGCAAACCCCGCAAAACAAGCTCATCGAGCCGCGCGCGAACTTTGTCACCGTCGTCAAGGCGTTCTTCGACAGCGGCTGGAGCCAGAACACCCTGCGCCGCTTCTATCAGGCGCCAACCCCACTGTACAACACCCAGTTTTACATCCCCTGGATGAACGCCATCGAAGCGCCCAAGGCCTTCAACGCCGAGCAGCAGATCGCCCCGAGCATGTGGCTGGCGCTCTATGAGGCGCGCGTGTCCCCGCCGAGTTCCGGCCGCTACCGCTTCATCGGCGCGGCGGACGATTTGGTGGCGGTGCGCTTCAACAAAAAGTTCGCCCTCGAAGCCTACTGGGGCGGCACCATCTCCTCCGAATTTTCGCCCAGCGGCTACATGGAGTACCCGAGCATCAAGGACCGCATCCCGGGCTTCCCCAAAGGCTTCGTGTGCGGCGAGTGGCTGACGCTCGACCAAAACCAGGCCTATGAAATGCAGGTGCTGCTAGGCGAACGCCCGGGCGGCCAATACTGGGGCTACCTTTTTGTCGAAAAAGAGGGCGATAACACCAAAAAGACCGGCAAAGGCGATCCCATTTTGACCATCTTCCGCGTACGCCAAGGCATCACCGACGAATCCAAAGACGCCAGAGGCTGGTCGGCACCCTTTGTGAGCGACAAGGAAGCGCCTGTCTGGAAGGTTTTCTCCTCCGGCCGCTAGGTGGAGGCGCTTTTGGCGCGATGCGTTGTTGCTGCGTCGCGGGACGACCGGCGCAACCAGTCGGTTAGCGCCGCCCGTCCCACTCCTTGCGCCTAGCCAGAAGAAAAAATCGCCTCCACCTGGAAGTCGCGGGTGTTCGAATGGGTGAAAAAAGGGAGTTTTTTTACCGCGTGTTTTGCGGGGGCTTGCGTTTGGGGATGAAGACCACGCAGACCGTTATCAGGCTGGTCAGCAGAAAGGGAATGTCGCCCCACCATGAATATAAGGAGCGGCTTTTGCCTGCGGGGATTTGGGCGGTGAGCACGGCTTGTCCCTGTTCTTTCAGTTCCCCGGCGCTTATGCGGGCGGCGTATTGGCCGGTCGCGCGGATGATGGCCACTTGCGAACAGGCGGCCGCGCGCACGACCGCGTAGCGCCCCTCCATCGCGCGCAGCACGGCGCTTAGGGGGTGGATTTTTTCGACGCCTGCCCAGTCCATGATTGGGATAGCGACCACTTGTACGCCACGCGCGGACAGGGCGTTGGCGATTTCCGTGAAATTATCATCGTGGCAGATTAGGGCGCCGAAGCTGATGCCGTTCCTTTCTTCAAGCACTGGGATGCCCGCCCCGCGGTTGTATTTTTCAATGTGGGGGACAAGGTGGCGCTTCGTGTAGGCCTGCCCCTGTTTTTCGCGCGAAAGGTAGCTTAGGGAATTGCGACCAAGCCCGATGTCGAACCACGGCGCGGCGACCAGCTCGTTGGCCTTCAGGCGCGAGCGCATTTTTTCAAAGAGCAAAAACGTGTAGTCATTTCTGGTTTCTTGGAAGGCGAATTCCGGGTAGACCCATAGCTCGGCATCGGGCGCGGTGCCTGTGTTTTTTTTGTCCGGCAAAAACGCCTCTTTCCCCTGGGCGAGTTTTTTGGAAAACACGGGCGTGTCTTCGACGACGGGCAGGGTGTCCATGTCCGTGCCGAGTTTTTGCACCGCCTCGAGCACCTCGCGCGGCAGCGGCATACTCCAAAAGCCGACCGCGTGCGCGAGCACGGTCTTGCCTGTTTCGGCGCTCAGCCGGTAGAGGAATCCGGCACCGCTAAAAACAACAAGCCAGGCCAAAAGCGCGGCGAGTGCGCGTTTGCGCGCGTCCTTAAAAAACAGCAGCGCGACAAGCGCGCCCAACCCCGTGCAAAACAGCGCGAGGCTCGCCCAGCCCCACAGTGCGACGAATGAGGAGAGCGCAGGATAGCTCACCCATGGCAACCCGAGCGCCTGCGCGGTGCCAAAGGGAGCGATGAAAGTGACGTGCAAAAAATCAATCAGAGCGACGCTCGCCGCCCAGCCCAGCGCCCCGCGCAGCGGCGGGAGGCGGCAGAATTTCCCCAGCGGCAACACGATGAGCAGCCCGAGCAAAATCGCAAGTCCAAAGAAAAACACCGTGGCCATCGGTGTGAAGGCGTTTAGCGGCACGCGCACGGTTGCCATCGCTATGCCGAATAAAAGTCCGCCCGCAACCGCGCGCCCTGCGTCGGGTTTGGTGGCGAAGAAAATCCAAAACAGCAGTCCCAGCCCGAGTGCTTGTGCGGGCGCCAACGCCGCAAACATATGCGGCAAGCCAACCAGCAAGCCTCCAAAAAAGGCGGCCGGGTAAAAAAGTTTTTCCGCAAGCGGTGTGGTGCGTTTGGCCATAAACTAACTTGGACATCAAAATAAGACGTTGGTTGCCTCGGGGCAATTGATTTTCGGCTGGGCAGAAAATTCGCAGGGCGAAACGGACGCGCTGTCTTACACCCAATTCTCACGCACTACCCAAAACATGTTTTCAAATTATGAATTTTGAACGTGTGGCCTGGTTTGAAGGCATTTTAGGGTGTTTTCGCCTCGCACTGCGCCAGTCAAATATTAAAAAAGTTTTTTGGGAAAGGGTTTTCCCTCGCATCTCCATTAATCTCTCTTCCCGCTATACGGGCGTGTAGGGGTGGGTGAGGGAGGAAGGGGAGGGGATGCGCCAGCGGGTGGGCTCGAGGGTTTCGTGTTCGGAAAAGGTCAGCCAGTCGCCGCGTTCTATGTGTTCGAGTTTTTTGATGGTTTGTTTGTCGAGGTGGCGCAGGGGCAGGTCGCAGCGGATGAGCTGACCTTCGAGGGTGACGCCCGCCCATTCGAAGCGGCCTTTTAGTTTTGCGAAGGGGGTGCACAGGCGCATGGTGGGAGTGGGGGTATTTTTTTCGGGCGGCGCTGTGCGGCTCCAGGCGGCCCAGTGGAATTTTAGTTCGGCCACGTCGCGCCAGAGTGTGCGGTTCACGTGTTGCAGCGATTCCGGTGCATGCCAGCGGCGCACGTCGTGCGCCCAGTATTTTCCTTGGGCGCGCAGGGGGCAGGGGAAGTTTTGCGCGTAGGGCCCCCGGCGTGACAGGGTGTTTTGTTCGGCGAGCAGGTCGCTGGTTTGTTGTAGCGCCAGCGCGGTTTGCTTGAGCGCGGGTTCGAGCACGAGCAGCACGCCCGTGAGGGAGAGATGCCTGCTTAAATCTTTGATCAGTTCTGCGCGTTGTCGTGCGGAATAACCCGCCCACACCTCGTTGAGCGCGAAGGCGGCGATGATCAGGTCGTAGCTTTCGCTTTCGCGTGTTTTATTTTTTAGAAAGGCGGGCAGTTTTTGCGTGAGTGTTTTTTTAAGGGCGATGCCGGGCAGTTGCGCGGCGCAAGCGCGTGTGAGCGCGGCCGCCTGGGAAAGCGCGGCGTTGGAATGATCGAGCAGCGTGAGCTCCACAGTTTGGCAAACCTCGCGCTCGCGCAAGAGCATGGCCGCGCCCAGCGAGGCCGCGCCGAGTCCCGCGCCGATATCCAGAACGCGCGCGTTTTTGGGCGGCTGCCAGCCGTGCATGTCGATCACCTCGGCCAGCGCGATGCGTGCGCGTGCCCAGCTTTGCGGGAAAAAGAACACACCGTAGGCACCGCGGGCGCTTGCGTCCGCAAAATAGTCTTTAAAGCCCTGCGCGCGCTTGGTCGTGAAGCCGTCGGAAAGCGCCTGCACCTGCGCTTCGAGCGCCTGCACCTGCGCGTTTGTGGTTTTCAGCCAATAGGCTTCCAAAAAGGACGGGTAGGCGCGCGCATCGCGAAAGGTTTCCGGCATGGCATTTATTTTAGACAAGCGCCTTTTGCATTCCAAACGAAAACGCGGCGACAGTCGCTTGCCTGTCGCCGCGCCTGTGAATTTGTGAATAAAAACCCTTCGACATTTTTGGAGCGTTAAAACAGACTAAAAAGACTATGGCAAAAAAAGTGGACATTGATCTGGTAAAGGCCGTGCTGCAGCGCAATGACATGGACGTGCGGTTGGTCTCGCAAATTTTGGAGGAAATTCAAGTGGAGATGAACGCGATGGCCGAGGACGAGGAAAAACCCCCACCGGTCAAGAAGCAGCATGTGTTCATGCTCTCCGACCCCAAAGGCGTCCTGGAGGGCAGGGATTTCACAGGCTGGATTGTGCAGGTGCCCGAGGAGGATAGCCCCTTTGTCGCCGAGGAGCGCCTCTTTCGCGCCGCCTACGAATACAACACCACCCCTAAAGGCCGCCGCCTGTCCGTCAAAACAATCGCCGAGGTCTGCGAAAGCGTGCCGCTACGCGTGCTAAAAGAACAAAACGTGTGGGTGCGCACCAAGGAACCTATCTATGTGCTGCGCACGGCGGGAAAAATTCCGACTGTGGATATTAAGGCGCAGGAATAGGGAAAAAGAGACTGTAGCAGCTAGGCGCCGTTTTAATTTTGAGATGCTTGTAAACGGCGTGGTGCGCACGGGCGCGCAAATAAAAATGGTTATTTGCGTTTTTTCGGGAACTTTATTTAGGCGGTGGGTACTAAGAAGTCATGGCGCCTTTTCAAGGCGTGCCATTTTCTCTCGCAAGAAAATATTGATTCCCGATATGAACTTCTTAATTCCCAAAGGGTTAGGTATTAATCGCATGGCCTGCTTGTGCGCGGTGCTTTTGTGTGCGGCGCAATTAAGCGGCCAAATTTACACGACCGGCTCCGTGACACCGTCGGCGCCCGGCAACTCAACTTGGTCGGTTACCGGCGACATTATTGTGGGTACGACTTCGCCTGGAACGTTGCAATTGCTAAATGGCGCACGTGTGACCGCCTCGGGCACACTGGTAGTGGCTTATTACCCCGCCGACATCGCCTCGGTGACGGTCAACAACAGTATTCTTTCGACAAAGGCTCTCTCCGTGGGGCGCGGCGGAACCGGAAGCCTTACCTTGCTTAACGGCAGCTCGGTGACGACGGAGAATCTTCGGGTGGGCTCGGTGGGGCCCAGAACCAGCACGATAACAGTTCAGGACAGCGTGTTGAATGTCACCGATACGATCAACCTGTCCAGTGCTTCCGATGCGATGGGCTACATGCAAGTCAGCGGCACCGGCAGCGTGAGGACAAACACGTTATATGTGGGTGCCGGCAGCACGAACAGGTCGACGGGCTCGATCACACTTTTGGGCGCGAGCAGCAGCCTCACGGTGACCTCCAACGCTTACATCGGCTGCACGGAAGGCACGGGAATTTTGCTGGTCAGCGGCTCCAACATGCAGGCCGGCACCTTGATGGTGAGCGCCTATGCCAGAGGCGACGGCGTCGTGACCGTGGCTTCCGGCGGTCGCATCACGCTGTCCAACGCCTTCATCATCGGCAATATGAGGACGGGGAGTGTGCACATTGAAAACGGCAGCGTGACTGTTTCAGACGTGACGCTGGGCTGCTCGTACCCCGAGTCCAAGCCGACTTGGCAGGGCAACCTCACGATTTCTGCCGGTGGCAGTCTCACGGCGAGCAGGGCCGTTGTCGTGGGGCAGGTAGGCGGGGGCTTGCTGCACATTGACGGTGGAACGGTGGAGACGGTCGACTTGCGCGTGGGTTCTTCCGGCACCGCCACCGGCACCGGCAGCCTGACGCTTTCCAACGGCGGGAAACTGAACGCTCATAACGCGGACATTGGCTTGGCAGGCCAAGGATTTTTGCGCGTGGGCGACGCGCGCATGACGGTGGGGCGGACATTGTCCGTCGGTTCGGCCGGGGAGATTGTCTTTGACGTGGATTTGAACACCGCCACCGGCCGCACCGAGGCCTTCATTTCGGCCGACAGCGTGCTGCTTGACGTTGGCGGCACGTTTGTCGTGGACGTTGAAAACTTCTCCGATGCCCTCGACACGCGCATACTGCTGTTGGAAGTGACGCAGGATGTCTCCGCCGAGGCCAAAGGCATCCTGTGGCAGATTTTGGGTGTGACGGATCCCGAACAGCACGGCGTTTACACTTATTGGGACGGCAACAAGCTGTACCTGAACATCGGCAACATCCCCGAACCCGCCGTCAGCGCCGGGTTGCTGGGACTACTCGCGCTCGCTGCGGTTGCGCGGCGAAAAAGATAAAACCCGCGATTTCTGGAATTTAAAAAAAGGGGGGCTTTTCACAGAAAAGTCCCCCTTGTGTTTCCCGTTTTCTTAAAAAGGGTTGCTGGTGTTTTAAAAATCCGTCAAGCTGGTGCTTTCCCCCTGTGCCGATTGCCGCCGGAGGGTTCGTTCTTTTTCGGAAAAATCATTCTTCTCTCGAAAATTCTCAACACTTATGAGCAACAACTCCTGCTGCTGCAAGTGCGGGTTTCGCATTCCCTCGCTTGTGAAAAAATACCTGATGGCGCTGACCGGTTTGGTTCTGGTCGGCTTTGTCGGCGGACATATGCTGGGCAACCTGCAGATGTTTGAAAGCCCCGAGGCCATCAACAAATACGCCCACTTCCTCCAGAGCCTGCCTTGGGAATTGTTGTGGGGTTACCGCGCGGGGCTGTTGGCCGTGCTGGTGGTGCACTTCGCCATGGGAGCGCTGCTGTGGTTTGAAAACCGCGCCGCCCGGCCGAAAAAATACGATGTCAGCGCGACGCTGAA